>JAGOZL010000020.1 GCA_018058685.1 Sulfurospirillum sp. | reverse complement strand
CGCTGACGAGTGCCGTTCACGAAAAAAATAGTACTTCTTTTATCACGTCACACGCTTTACATGTAAACGCGTGTGACTACTTCAAATTGGCTAACTTTAAGACCAAATCAACTTCTCCAATACCAATACGCAAATCTTTAGCAATTTCTGCTTCACTTCTACCCCGTGCATATTGCGCTACAATCATTTTTTCATTGGAACTTGAAGTGCCTGTGGGTAAGCCACTCATCTCTTTGGTTCGACTCTCCAATCTGTCAATTCGAGCACTTTGTTCTTCTTTAAACCCTTCGATAATACTTTCAATATCTTGCAAAGAGGCAACCATAGGAATAACGGTTTGTTGTATCTCTTGTTTCGTAAGTTCAAGTATTCTTTTCTCTAACGCTTTTATATCTAGTGGTTCTTCTTTGGAAGCCATGTCTTTGAGAGCTTTGTTTAACACATGGTTTTGATAGTTAAGCTCTTCGATACTTCGTTCATAAATTGCTAGTTTCTTATTAATCTCAACATCACGAATATAAACCATTAAAAAAATAATAACGACCAGTGAAGCTAATGCAATAAATGCCAGTGTCTCAATATTCACTCTCTTTTCCTTTCATCTGACGTATCATAACCCGCTCACATGCAGCCATGTAAGCACTCCAATCTTTTTTATCATCTTCGTGCATCAAAGTAATTTTGGCTATTTTTGAGGAGAGTGCTTCAAAAAAAAGCGCTATTTGTCGACGTGGAAACGTAGGCATATCAATACGCCCATAATAGCATCTTCCCTCTTCCAAAACTTCACTATCAAACCCGATATACCCGTACCCAATCGCATTAAGACTACCTTGATAGCGCAAAGGAAGGTACAAAGGACCCTCTGTGGTGAGTCGTAAACTTAAAATATCAACCTTTCGGTGCAACTCAGCAATGAGTGTTAAAAGAATCTTGTCGGTATCTTCACTCTCTTTGCGAATTTTATCTGATTTTAACCATACACTTAAAGGGTCATCATGGAGCATCAAAAGGCTCATAAATTCTCTTCTAAAGTTTTCATCCTCGGATGTCCCCTCTTCAAAAACCATTTTTAAAGATGTATCAACCAGACGAATATTTTCCATGCTAGAGCCTATCTATCAAAATAAAGATAAAAAAGATAATACCTAAATAACCATTGAGTGTGAAAAAGGCACGATCAATTTTTGTAAAATCTTTCAAAACAATACGATGTTCAAACCACAAAATAATTGCCGAAACGAAAACGCCCATATACGCCATAAAGCCTAAATTAGCGCTCATGACAAATAAAAACCAAAATAAAATGGTTTGTGCATGAAAAAGACGAGAGATAAAAAAGGTTGCTTCCTTGCCAAATTGAGAAGGAATGGAAAAAAGCCCATTTTCTTTATCGTATTCCATATCTTGTAACGAGTAGAGCAAATCAAATCCTGCCACCCAAAACATCACTCCTAAGGAGAGTAAAACTGCCCATAACGGAATGGCTTCTTGTACTGCCACAACGCCTGCAATGGGAGCTAGTCCAAGTGAAACACCTAAGATAAGATGCGCATACGGAGAAAAGCGTTTAAAAAGTGAATATCCTCCCAAAACAATCAAAATAGGAACCGATAAAGCAAATGCTAAATCATTAATCAGATACGCAACACCTATAAAGATAAGAGCATTTAATGCAATAAAAAATTCCATATTCCGTACCCCAATACGCCCATCCACACTGGGTCGATTGGCTGTGCGAGGATTGTGCTTATCAATGTCACGATCAGCATAGCGATTAAAACCCATTGCAAAATTACGCGCACTCACGGCGGCTAAGAGTCCTAAGACAAGGAGCTTAAAACCAAACCATGGTGAATCATCTTGGGCTTTTGATGCCACAATCATTGCGATAAAAATAAAAGGCAATGAAAAAACAGAGTGTTTAAACATAATAAGTTCATTGATATCATTAAGTCTTGACCAAAAGCGTTGCAAGGCATCCCTTTGTATTGAAGTGGTTAGATTTTACAACAAAACCCTTTAAAAGTGTTATAATTGCCCAAAAAATGGGAGAAAAAGAGTGAAAACGATTGCGATTTTAGGGCCAACTGCTTCAGGAAAAACAGCTCTCTCAATCGATTTAGCCCTTGAATACAATGCTGTGATTCTCTCGTTAGATTCACTGAGTATTTACACACATATCGATATTGCCTCTGCCAAACCCTCACTAGCAGAACGTCATGGAATTGTCCATTTTGGTATTGATGTACTCTTGCCTAATGCACACTTCGATGTCACCATGTTTTTTGAACTTTACGCTCAAGCAAAAGCGTACGCACTCTCCCATAAAAAAAATCTTATTATTGTTGGAGGAACAGGATTTTACCTCAAAGCGATGATGGAAGGACTAAGCCTTAGACCTGAACTTTCCTTACATGTAAAAACAGTGATTGCTCAAAAACTGCTTGATTTAGAAGCCTCGTATGCGCTCATCTGTGAACACGACCCTCTTTATGCACAAAAGATAGCTTCTAATGATCGCTACCGTATTGAAAAATGGCTTGAAATTTTTATAGCTACACAACAAACGCCCTCAGACTATCTTCGTCACGCCAAACAACCTGCACTGTTAAAAGATATTGCGCTTTTTGAAATTGAAACACCAAAAGATAGCTTAATACACCGTGTACAAAAACGCACTCGTTTAATGTTCGAGCAAGGACTTATCGAAGAGGTTTTCAACCTTGAAAAAAATTACTCACGTACACCACAGTGCATGAAAGCGATAGGTATTAAAGAAGTATTAGATTATTTTGATGGTATGTATACTTTAAAAGAATTAGAAGGAAAAATTGCGACGCACACGTTACAATTAGCCAAACGCCAACGTACATTTAATGCATCACAATTTCCTCCGCACATCAAAGCGCCTCTTGAGATGATTAAACCTCTGATTGAAAAAGTGTTAAAAGAGTTTTAAATTTTCTTGACAGATATTTTTCCATGAGCTCGTCTCATTGTTTTCAACACATTGCGTAAAGTATGCTTTAGCTTTCTCTTTTTCCCCTAATTTTAAACTAAGTTCTCCCGCATAGTAGAAAAATCTGATTTTATCTTTGAGAGAAATGCGTTCTTGAGGAATGGCTTGTATCACCTCCAAAGCTTCTCTATCCCGTCCCAAACGTTTGAGTGCCTCAATGTAGTTAAACTCTATCATCGGCGAGAGGGGAGATGATTTGAACTGTTTTTGAAGCGCTAAAATCTTTTGTGCATGACTGATGAGTAAAAGATCATTTTTAGATTCACTGGCAATTTTAATGATTTCATTGTGTAAATCAATCGTAGTAAATGTGTTAGGATAACGCTCTTCAACCACTTGTAAAATGGCTAACGCTTCATCAGGATGTTTTAACACAATGCTACTGAAAAATAAATCGCGTAAGGTTTCAAGGTTGATGCTTGTTTTAAGTGTTTTTGCCATCGTTTGGAGATCTTCTTTGAGGGCTCTTACTTCTTCATGTTTACTTAATTTAAATAGAACATTGGCATAACGTTGCGTCCATACAAAACGGCTATCAAGCTTCGTATCTTTTACATGTAAAACACTAATTTCTTTTGCTCTCTCATATCTTGCCAATCGCATAAAACATCCAAAAAGTTTCTCTTCATAAACAGCACCTTCAATATGCAACTTGTACTGCTCGACCAATCTAACCACTTCTTGACATGCACCTTTTTCAAGCTCTTTGATGGCTTGAGATTTTGCAGCTTCATAGATTAACTCTTCTGGCTTAACGCCATGTGCATCAGAAGCTTTGAGTAAGCTCTCTTCCAATTCTAAGACTTTTTGAAATTCACCTTGTTTTAAAAGTAGTTTTGCTTTTTCTATCAAGGCTTTTTCCCCAATAGCATTGGCCGTATAATTTTGAATCAATTTATCATAATAATTAGCGAGTATCGTCTCATTGTTTTCAGTGCGTTTAAAAAAGAGTTCATCCAAACGCTCTTTGACCTCATCGACATATTCGCCACCATTACGATAGGTATCTAAATACTCTTGATAGAGTTTATGTGCTTTCTCAACATCTCCTGCTTTCGCATGCCAATCACCGTTTTCTTTTAAAAGAGACTCTCTTTTTTCATCTGTTTTTGGCGTGTGCTCCACAATCATATCTAAAATACGCGCCGCTACATCATAGAGTTTATGGTCATGCAAACGTTTGGCTAACGTATAAGAAGCCTCTTTGTCTTTAAGAAGAAAATTGGCATTGACATTGAGAACTTTCAGTAAATACTCTTTGGCTTCTTGGATTTTGCCTACATCAATTTGATAATCACTTAAACGAATAGCCGCTTCTGAAGCGATGTCAATATCCTTGACACTGTAAAGCACGTCCAAATAAAGTTTAAGTGCTTTTTCTTTCTCTTTGGTAGGAAGCAAGGTATCGGCAAAAAATAAAATAGCTTTCTTTGTATAGGGACTTTCAGGATGTTCACTAACCAAAATATCAATAAAATAGTTGGCATCTGCTTTTGCATGGAGTTTCAGATACGATTTTGTCATCAACATAAATACTTCGGGAAGATTTTCATCACTCGTGAACTCTTTTGTCCAACGTTTTGCAATAGCGATAATTGCTTCTTCATCAAACAAAACCGCATCTTTTTCTTCGCCTTTAAGGCTTAAGAGTTTATCCATCGCGCGCATAGCATACAGTTCAATTTCACTGCGAAAGATGGAAAGAGGAAATGCCTCGAGTACTCTGGAAGCAGCATCAACAACCCCTGCATAATCTCCCTTTTCGTACAAACGCTTCATATCCAAGTAAAGCCCAATATCTTTACTTTGTGCATAAGAGATAGGAGCTCCATTTAAATCAAGGGCTCCAATATAAGGTTTTTGGTATTTTTCAAAAATGATCGGAAAATCAAGCCCATCTTGAACCACTTTATCTTTATACAAAGGTTCTTCTTGCAACAAAATCATCCAGTGTCGATACTGTTTGGCCTTAGGTTTACTTAAAACCTCTGTTGTTTCATACAAAGTATCTTCAACAGGAATCAGTTTGGAATCAATTTTTGGCTCAATTGCCATATAAAATGAGCCTTCTTTGGCATAAAAAGAGAGCTCTGCAAATTTCATTTTTTTAGGTTCAATCGGTTTGTTGAAAGGATGATCTGCCTTACACAAATAACGCTTCTTTTCTAAGGCATCAGGAATGGTTTCACAGGTAAAAGGTTGCGTATCCATAAGATGTAAAATCGCATAGTTGATTTTACTCTCTTTACCACTGTTCAAAACGATGGTTAGTGCGAAAAGTTGTGCTGATAAAATGAGAAGGGCTATAATGAATTTCATAGTTACATTATAGCAAAAATAGACAAGGGGTTAGAAAAACCCCTTGCATTAAAAACCACTTACTGAAACATATTTTGTGATAATACCTAATAATGGTTCGACAAATAAAATAGCAAAGACCGTTATCATCGCTGCAAATCCAACAATAGCTTTTAAGGGTGTTGAGGCGTTTGTGCTATAAATTCGTGCATCGTCAGTCACAGGTTCTTTTAAAAACATATACACTACCAACTTCATATAATAATAAACAGCAATAGCACTGTTAATCACCATGATAATCGCAAGGAAAATAAAGCCCGCATTAATAGCCGCACTTAAAAGATATAATTTTCCCCAAAAAACTGAAAAAGGTGGCATACCTGCTAGGGCAAACATGAAAATTGCCATAATCGTTGCCATAATAGGCATAACTTTAATCATTCCAGAGAATTTCGTAAAGGGATGTTGATAACGCTCATCCCAAAGATTTTTACGATGTCTTACAATCCACAACATCGTAAAGGCACCAAGATTTGTAAACATAAAAAGTGTCCAGTACATAAAAAGTGCTGTATTCGCTTGCGTCGTACCTATCAAGATAGCTGCCATCATCGAACCTGCGTGAGAGATAGAGCTAAAAGCGAGCATTCTTTTGACATCTTCTTGCACTAACGCTGTGATATTCGCTAACGTCATGGTTAACACCACAAGAACATAAAGAGCTTGCTCTAACCATACAACGCCTGAGAGCACAATCATCTCAAACAAACGCATCGCAACAACAAATCCTGCAATTTTTGGAACGACTGCCATATACCCAGCCAATGGAGCTGAACTTCCTTCGTACACATCAGGCGTCCATGTATGCGATGGCACTAAAGAGAGTTTAAATCCTAAAGCTCCCACCATAAAGACCGTTGCGGCAAGAACACCGACCAATGGCTCAAAGTCTCGCGCTAAAAGTACTTCTTCGATTTGATGGATCTCAACACTTCCTGTTAATGCATAAAAAATCAACGCAGAAAGAGCATACAATCCTGCCGCAAGTGCTCCCATTGTAAAATATTTAATGGCTGCTTCAAAAGCCTTTGCACGATTATGCATTGCGATAAGCGTGTAAAGTGCTAAACTTGACGTTTCAAGTCCAATAAAAATCAAAATAAGATTATCACTGACCACCATAAATTGGAAGCCTACAATCATAAATAAAAAGAGTGCATAAAACTCTGCCATTTCAAATTCTCTAAAATGGCGATGACTGAGTGATAAAGGCAAGAAAAAAGCTGATGCCACTAAAATAATAATCTGTGCAAGCGTTGCAATACCATCGACTAAAAGAACATCAAAAAATCCTCTTACCGGTCCATTAAAACCAATAACTGCTCCTAAATCAAGAATGATAAATAAAACACCTATCATGGTAAAAAAGCTACGATTAAGTCCTTTGACCGCCAAATCTGCAACAATAATCGCCAAAGCACCTAATGCTAAAATAGCCATAGGAAGAAGTGCTGGTAAATTAAGCGCAGCAACATTAATAGAAATAGGCTCTAACATTATTTTGTTCCTCCTATGGTGTTCGCTTTAATGATAAGCTCTTTCGTACTTGGCTCAGTGGCTTTTTGCTCCATCAAGCTTAACATTTTTTGCACACTCATATCAATTGTACTAAGTACCGGCTTTGGATAGACACCTAATAAAACGACCAATGCAACCAGTGGAATCAATGCCGTTAACTCTTTAGCATTTAAATCTTTAAGTGTTTTGTTTTCTTCATGAACCACTTGCCCAAAAAAGGAGCGTTTATACAATACTAGCATATACACTGCTCCTAAAATAATGCCTGTTCCTGCTAACAGACTCATCACCCAATTGATGCGATAAAACCCTGCTAATGACAAAAACTCCCCTACAAATCCAATGGTTAAAGGAAGGCCAACAGAAGCCATCAACATGATGCCATAAACGGTGGCAAAATTTGGCATTACCTGTGCCAATCCTCCAAAATCACTCATCAATTTTGTATGTCGTCTATCGTAAATAACACCCACCAACATAAACAAAGCACCGCTCACAATTCCATGACTTAGCATTAAAAAGATAGAACCTGTAATACCCTCTGCATTCATGGCAAACGTACCAAGAACGACAATGCCCATATGAGAGATTGAGCTATACGCTATCACTTGTTTCATATCTTCTTGGGCATACGCAATCATCGCTGCATAAATCACCATAATAATCGCGATGATAGCAATAGGCATTAAAAAATAGACCGAAGCATCAGGGAAAAGAGGGAGTGAAAAACGAACAAAACCATAACTTCCCATCTTTAACAGAACAGCCGCAAGGATAATAGAACCAATCGTCGGCGCTTGACCATGTGCATAAGGTAACCATGTATGAAATGGAAACATAGGAACCTTAATCGCGAAGGCTAAGAAAAATGCCCCAAAGAGCCATAATTGTGTATCAAAGGGGATTTGTAACATGTACCAATCAGGTAAAGCAAAACTCCAAACGCCTGTTGCTTCTTGATACAAATATCCCATATACAAAATACCTATAAGCATCAAAATAGAGCCTGCAAAAGTATAAAGGAAAAACTTGATTGCGGCATAAACCCGTCTTGCACTTCCCCATGCACCAATGATGTAGAGCATCGGAACCAAAGAGAGTTCCCAAAAGGCATAGAACCAAATGATATCTAAAATAACAAAAACACCCACCATCGTCATTTCTAAAAATAACACTGTCAAAATAAGGTTTTTAATATCTTTTTCAACACTCAAAGCGATAAATGAAATCATCGTAATAAACGTCGTTAAAATAACTAAAAATAACGAAATACCATCTACTCCTAGATAATAACTCATCCCATAGCTTGGAATCAAAGGAAAAAATTCAACAAATTGATATCCTGCATTGTTTGGATCAAAAGCAATCCAAAGAATGATACTGAGCAAAAACTCAATAGCGCTTACACCGATACCGTAAGCGCGAATACTCTCCTTATTGACCATAAAACCTAGCAAAACAGCAATTGCTGGGAAAAAAACCATCAATGATAATATATGTTCCATAATCCTACTCTCCTATACCATGGGTCTGTAAAAGATGGCAAACACAAGTAGGACAACCATACCCACAACCATCCATCGTAACATATCAGAGAGGTTACCACTTTGCAATTTACGTGCATTGTGCCCTGTCTGGTACAAGACGCGCGCTATCATATCAACGGTTGCATCGACTATTTTCATATCAATTTTTTCCCACATAAAGTGTGAAAGCGTTGTAAATGGACGCATAATAAAACGCTCATACGCCAAAGGAATATAGTATTGATTGCTCAACAACTTATACAAGAAACCCTCTTCCAAAGATTTTGAAAAACCACCACGTTTATATTTATAAACAGCAAAAGCAATACCACTAAGAGCAATACCCAATGTGGCTGCGATTAAGACCACCTCTGTTCCATGCGCAATAGTAATTTCATAATTACGTAACAATTTTGTTGTAAAACCATGAAATGCATGCTCAAAAAATCCTGCCACAATGGCTAAAAGTCCTAAAGGAAGCAAGGCATAAATGACAAATGGCTGTGCTTCATGCGGATGGAGTCCAAATTTTTTATACTCTTTTTCGCCAAAAAATACCAACATGACTAAACGGAAGCTGTAAAATGCGGTAAGTCCTGCTCCAATAAAAAGGGCAAACCATAAGAAATAAGCCCCTTCATTAAATGCCACTTCTAAGATTTTATCTTTTGAGAAAAAGCCAGCAAACGGATAGATACCTGCTAATGCCACCGAAGCCACACTCATCAAAATGGCGGTTGCCTTCATCGAACCGTACAAGCCACCCATTTTTTTGATGTTAAGCTCATCATGCATGGCGTGCATCACGTTACCAGCACCCAAGAATAACAACGATTTAAAGAAAGCGTGTGTCATTAAATGGAAAAGTGCTATCCAGTAAGCGCCAAGTCCAGCTGCGACAAACATATACCCAAGTTGCGAAAGGGTTGAATACGCAATAATACGTTTAAGGTCATTATTGACAAGCGCCATCGAAGCAGCAAATAGAGCAACAAAAGCACCCAGTGAGGCAATGGCAAAACCCACTTCAGGGATTAAACTGTAAAGCTCTCCTGCACGAATCACTAAATAAACCCCTGCTGTTACCATCGTTGCCGCATGAATCAGTGCAGAAACCGGTGTTGGGCCTTCCATCGCGTCCGCTAGCCATGTGTGGAGAGGAAACTGTGCTGATTTACCCATCGCACCGATAAATAAAAAGATGCCTATCGTCACAACAATCGTAGGGTCTAACTCTTTAACACTGGCAAAAACATCATCATATTGAAATGAACCCACATTCCAATAGATAAGGAAAAGTCCCATCAGCATACCAAGATCTGCAATTCGGTTCATAATAAACGCTTCATTTGCAGCCCAAGAAGCTGAGTGTTTGTGATACCAAAAACCAATGAGTAACCACGAACAAAGCCCTACACCTTCCCAACCAATGAAAAGACCTACAAAATTATCACTCATTACCAAAATCATCATCGAAAAAACGAAAGCAGAGAGGTAAGAGAAAAAGCGATTAAAACTCTTATCATGATCCATATAACCAATAGAATAGATATGAACGATGGTTGAAACCAGTGTGACTGTGACCATCATAATGACCGAAACCTCATCCACCACAAAGCCAAAAGGAATCACTAAATTACCCGCACTAATCCAGTCCATCATATTTACATGTAAAGGTCCGTACGTGTTAACATCTATCAGTAAAATAAACGATGCTACCATCGAAAGCGCAATAAGCATCGAAGCAACAATCCCTGTAAAAAGCATCTTTGGGCGTGCGGCGAACAAGGCAACAAACAGTGAACTTACAAGGGGAGCAAATAAAGCAATATAAAGGTATTTTTCCATTTGCTTATCCTTTCATCGTCTGTAAACTGTTAAGATCAACCGACCCATTGTGTTTATACCACAAGATAAGAAGACCAAGCCCAACAGCTACTTCACTGGCCGCTACGGCTATGATGAAAAATGCAAATACTTGCCCCGTTAAGTCACCATAATAGTGTGATACAGCAACAAATCCAACATTAACAGCATTGAGCAAAATCTCTGTAGAGAAAAAAAGCATCAAAAGATTGGTTCGTTTCATCACACCGACAAGTCCAATAGCAAATAAAATACCTGCTAGCACAAGATAATGTGTTAAAGTTATCATTTTCCCTCCCTTGCTTCTTCAATCTCATCGTCAATTCCAACATGTCCCAAATGCTCATCCATACGCTTACTTGCCAAAACAATCCCTGCAATCATAGCGACGAGAAGCATAATAGCGGCAAGCTCAAAAGGAACAAGATATTTGGTAAACAGTACTAAGCCTATCATCTGAACATTACCAACATTTTCAATCGTAGGATACAATGCTTCCACTTTACTTGAAAAGAACGGCGCACATAAAATCACGACCAATAAGACAGCACTTAAAATAGAAAGTGTGTATGCCACTTTTTTAGAACGTACGATTTCTTTAACATCACGCGTCGTGTCAAAAAACATCATACCAAACGCATACAAAGCCATAATCGCACCTGAATACACCGTGATTTGTACGACGCCTAAAAACTCGGCATCTAAGATAAAGAAAAATCCAGAGATAAAAATCATCCCACCTGCTAAGGCACTCATGGCATAGAGTGCATTTTTACTCAAAACTACGATGGCAAACATACCAATCGTCAGTGCTGAAAATACATAAAACGCTATCACTTCATACATGCTAACCTCAATACGCTAGGGGTGTTTGTTTCACAGCATCATCGGCATTGTCACTCAATGCACCAAATCCTGGGAACTCTTTTTGTTGTTTGGCTCTAAAGGTATCAAGAGGGGTTAACATGTCCTCTTTTAAACCAAAATGGGCACGCTGCTCACTCGCATTTTCATATTCAGGACCATGAACGATGGCAAGTTCAGGACACACTTCAGCACAATATCCACAAAAGATACAACGTCCAAAGTTGATGCTGTATTCACTCACAACCTTACGGCTTTTCTCATCAATGTGGGTATCCATACGAATACATTTTGCAATACAAATCTTTTCACACAATCCACAACCAATACATCGCTCATTTCCACTTTCAAACAAACGAAGCAATTTATGAATCGCTCTATAACGAGGTCCCATTTCTAATTTTTCAGCAGGATACTGAACCGTATGAATATCAAAACGAATCATCTCACGAAAAACAATCCATAAACCTACAAAAAGTTCACCTTTGATGCTGCGTTTAAGCACTCGTTTAAAAGATTCCCATCCATTTTCAGGTTTTGCCTCGCCATCAAAAAAGATATACCCTGGAGCGATGTTGCGTTGTTTAAAATCTTTAAGTTCCATCACATCCCCCTTAAATCAATACAAAACCGGTAATCAAAATATTGACCACCGCTAAAGGCATTAAGACTTTCCAACACACCCACATCAATTGATCAGGTCTAATGTGTGGCCACGCAGCCCTTACCCATAAAAATAAGAAAATCCAAAAAGAGACCTTGAGTAACATCACAAGTGCACCAGGTATAAACCAAATCGGATTGTATCCCCCCATAAATATGATGCTCACAAGCACTGAAACCGTGATCATATTGGCATATTCTCCTACAAAGAACAGCCCCCAACGCATACCCGAATACTCTGTTGCATAGCCAGAAACCACCTCGGCTTCAAACTCAATCGTATCAAACGGTGAACGGTTTGTCTCCATAAATCCTGCCATGGCAAATAAGACAAAGGCTAAAGGTTGTTTCCAGATAAGCCAATCGCTCACCCCTCCGCTTTGATAGTCGTTAATATCAATGAGTGAAAGTGAGCCTATCATCATAATCGGTGCTAAAATAGAAAGTCCACTGACGACTTCAAAAGAGAGCATTTGTACCACCGCACGTGCCGCACCTAAAAGAGACCATTTGTTTGCACTGCTCATTCCTGCTAAAAGCGGCCCATAAACCCCCACCGATGCAACACCCATGACATATAAAACAGCCACATTAATATCAGAGACAATCGGATGAACCGTATAGCCAAAAACGGTAAATTCTGGGAAAAAAGGAATCGCCGCCATCGCTACAAATGCTGTCGTTGCCGCAATAACAGGCGCTATCATAAAGATAGGACGAACCACATTTTGAGGGATAATATCTTCTTTAGTAAAGAGTTTAATTCCATCCGCCGCAAGTTGTAAAACACCGTAAGGACCAACATGCATCGGCCCAAGACGGCGTTGCATGAAAGCCAAAACTTTACGTTCTATCCATGTTGCAAAAGCACCCATACCTGCCGTCACAGCTAAAACAATGGTTGCTTTAATAATGGTTTCAATAATAAGGGCTGTTTCAGTCATGATTCACTCCTTTGAGCGTAATGCTCGCAAATCGATACCCATCTTTAAAAAATGGGCTCACATCTATTTTTGTATCGAAGGTTGGAAGATACCCAATCATACCATCCAAATGGCTATCCATCTTAAGTGCGATGACCAATTTAGCGCCATCTTGATTTTCAAGTGTCACTACCTCTGCATCACTCAATCCTTTTGCTTCCAAAAAAGCTTGTGAAACATACATTGCCCCTGCTTCATTGAGCTGATGTGCTTTGTTGGTAAAGGCGCTAAATTGGTGCACAGGGTTGGCACGATACACAATATCACCTTCGTAACGTTTCATTGGAGCAATCACTTCTACATCATCATTACATGTAAAGGTGAGAACATCAAGTGCATACCCTCTGTTTTCACTGCCATCATTCTCGTAACGGTTTGGTAAGCTATCAAACTCAACCGCTTTAAAGCCTTTTGTGACAGGCAACATCGAGGTATAATCTATCGTCCACTCCGCATCTAAATTCAGTGCATTCGCAATATCATTCAGACAATACCCTTTAAATGGCAACGCCACATTGGTAGGAACAACGCGTTTATTAAATGAGGTAAAGGTTCCTTCTTGTTGATTAAGTGCTGGCATAGACAGTTCACCTTTACCTAAGCTACTGAGTGTAAAGTCTCCTTTAACGTTATAGCCCAACGTAAAGTTACCGCTTGTTTCATCCAAATCACAAATCAGCGAAACACCGAGCGTATTCGTTTTGCTAGGAATAATAACCACACTAAACGGTGTAAAACGTTCAATAAGTCCCAATAATTTTGCAATGTTGTGTGAACGTGGATGGGTGTATAAATCTTCCCCTGCAATTAAACTAAAGCTATCTTTTTTATCGAGTAATTTTGTGATTTTATCCATAAAATCAGCTTCAGCACCGATAAGTTCAATTAACGCATTGGTATCAACTTCTATCTCTTTATCCACCACTTTTGTAATCGATTTAACAACCTCTTTTTCCTCTCCACTCTCTTCATCTTTGACCATCTCTTTGATATCTTCTTTGATGCTCTCTTGAATGGTTTTTTTAGAAAGGGTATGGAACGTTGCCAAATATTCAACAACGCTTTTAGGCATTGTCTCTTTATCTCCAAAGAGGTCAAGCAAAAGATAAGCTATCGCTTCTTCACTTCCTACTTTATGCGTAACACTTAAAAGATTTTTAGAATATCCTGAAACAATCGGGTCGCTAATAGGATGGAAATAAACGCCAGCCCCTTTGTTCATCCCAATAGCATTGTTCATAGCGTATCCCATATTAGGGCTATCGGTTTTAATGGCCGTCCCAAAACTGACTACAAAATTACTGGCTCGAACACTATTGATATCGCCACTGTAAAGATTTTTACCACTGGTACTTGCAAATGCTTTCATAAAATTTTGATACGCATAGGCATCTTTATTGACCAGTTTATAGCCATATTTTTCTTTGAACTTTTGTAAAATCAACGCTTCTTCGTTGGTGATATAACTATCAAACGCGATGGTGTCGACTTTAGTTTTTAAAAGTTCAATAGCTTGTGCAAAGGCTTTTTCATCTTTGCCTTCCACCACATTTTCAAAATCAAACCCATAACGTGCCGCAGCATGAAGTGGTGCGTAAGTTTGGTCACTGTTGACACGGTAAATTTTAAGGTCAGGATTGTGGATGCCTTTTTGTTTGACATCATAATAGATTAAAGAACAATCACTGCTGTGAGGATTGGCTGCTGGAATTTTTTTAAGTTCCCAAGCGTTTGATGTGTACTGAAAATCACTTCCTACCAGCGCACCCACAGGACACACGGCTGTACATTCACCACACTGCGTACAGTCTAATGTCTCCGCACCGCTTGCCACACCGATGATGGATTTTTGTAGTTTATTCCACATCGCATAGGCATCTTTTTCCGTTTTGTCTTTCCATGCTTTATCAAGCTCTGCTCCACCTCTGGGGACTGTTTTAAGAGCAGACTCACCAATCATATCTTTACATACCGTAATACAGCGCTCGCAGACAATACACAAAGAGGCATCATAATGTATTGCACCCCAATTTTTAGTAGGACGTTGTGTATCGGCAACACAATGGCGTTGCGAATCAACACCCATCTCTAAGGTGTAGTTTTGCAGTTCACACTCACCACTTTGATCACACACACCACACTCTAAAGGATGATTAATGTCGTAAATTTCCATAATAGCACGACGCTCTTTTTCGATTTCTTCACTTTTGCTGATAACGCCCATGCCCTCTTTGACTCTCGCATTACAGCTATAAGCGCGCTTGCCATCGACTTCAACCAAACACAAACGGCATGCTAGTGTTGGAGAACAGTTCGTCACATAACAAAGAGCTGGTATGAAAATACCATTGCGCCTTGCCACATTTAAAACGTACTCACCCTCTTTCGCAACACACTGTTTTCCATCAATTGTTATTAAAACATCGCTCATTGCACTTTCGCCTTCACTATTTTTGCTACACTGTAAGGATACGCTTGCCCCACATCACTCACGGGCATGAGTGCAACGGTACCCTTTAAACTATCGTCTCGCACAAACGTGCAAGCGTAGACCTCATCATTGAGCGCAACATTGAGCGCAACACCGTGTTGCACTTTTGCCGCTATTTCAAACTGAGCAGAGCCTATCAGCACCGCTTCTTCATTCTCTTGTTTCAAACATTTATAAACAATCGTTCCATCATAACTTTTCAAAGGAGCAACATCGTCTAAATCTCCCAAAATAGCCGTGCGTTCACTTGCGCCGTAAACAACGGCATGGCTATGCGCTGCAATCGCATGAGCTAGGCGCACACAGTTATCATACTGCGGATGTTTGACCACATCTTCCCCTAACCAAATCAATGCTCCTTTGCTTTTGGCATAGAGTGCTTGAATCTCTTCAATCTCTTCTTCACCCAAGTTGCTCTCAGCACTCAAATAGCCCTCATCCAAATCATCAAAATAGTTTTGAAGTGAGTCTGGGAGCTTTACATGTAAAAGCAAGGCTTTGGCAAGAAGAGCTAAAACACCCTCTTCCGAGCCGACTTCATAACGACTGAAAAAATGACTCTTTGGGGTAAAAACAGGGTCTTCCATCGTAAAAAGATAGATAAGCTTTGCGCCATCTTGCATACATGCTTGCATTTTTTCAACGGCAGAAGAGTGATTGCGAGAGAGCAGTGAACCAATCACAATAATCAAATCAAACCCTTTACATGTAAGACTCACTGTGCATCACCTTTCACTTTTTTAACCACGATGGTCCAATCGGTTTCGTTAAATTTAAGTGAGTTCATCAATGTCCAGCCCGCTTCTTTGATGACATCTGCACTTTTTTGAACGGGCGTAAAATCACCTATTTCAAACATAAAAATAGAAACTTCACCGTGCCCACTCTCTTCAACAATCTCAAGCATTCGTCCGTAAAAATCATCTTTCAAATGTCGTAAATCATAGCGTTGCATGCCCTCTCCTTATCTGTCAATTTCGCCAAAGACGATATTGGCATTACCAATAATCGCAACCACGTCCGCCAAATACTCACCCACCAAAAGCTCTTGTAAAAAGGCTGTGTGAAAGAAACTCGGCGTTCTAAGCTTCAAGCGATACGGATACGGTTCGCCTTGAGAATTGATATAAAAACCAAGCTCTCCTTTGGGTGATTCGGTTGCGACATACACTTCACCTACAGGCGGTCTCATGCCTTGTGTTACCAAAACAAAATGTTGCATCAAGGCATAGTTTTGCGTCATAATCTGCTCTTTAGGTGCGGAAATAAATGACGGTGCATGTGCCATAATCTCTGGACTTGTTTCATAATACATCGGAATTAATTGTTTTAAAATACGAATACTTTGACGCATCTCTTCCATGTGCAATTTATACCTTCCATAACTATCGCACGTGGTACTCACCGGTACATCAAATTCCACTTCATCGTAAAGCTCATACGGCTCTTCTTTGCGAATATCCCACGCAATGCCACTCCCTCGAAGCATCGGTCCTGAACATCCCCAACTTTGTGCCTGCTCAGGCGTAATCACACCCACATCTTCCAAACGCATCTTCCAAATACGGTTCTGGTCAAGTAAGCCCTCATAATCTTCAATATCAATCGGTAAATGGTTGATAAATTTATTTAATCCCTCAATCCACCCTTTGGGTAAATCAAGCGGCACGCCTCCAATACGAACCGAAGAGTGCGTTAAACGTGCCCCACAATAATCTTCAATCAAATCAAGCGTGTATTCTCTCTCCCTAAATGCATAAAGAAAAATTGTCATCGCACCCACATCAAGGGCATGGGTTGCAAGCCAAAACAAATGTGAAGAGATGCGGTTTAGCTCTAAGAGCATCATACGAATCACTTTAGCACGTCTGGGCACTTCAAGACCGATAAGTTTTTCAACCGCTAACGCAAAGCCATAGTTATTAGAGCTTGCCGCGATATAATCCATCCTATCAGTCGTAGGCAAAAACTCATTGTAAATCATATTTTCTGCCATTTTCTCCATGCCACGGTGCAAATAGCCAATATCGGGTGTCGCTTTACTTACTTTTTCACCATCAAGTTCCAATATCAGACGTAACTGTCCATGAGAACTGGGATGTTGTGGTCCAAAGTTGACAATCATATGGTTATCTTCACGCTCAAAAACCAAATTCTCAAAAAAAGGCTTAAGTCGGTTTACTTTTTGCATGGATTAAGGTCTCTCTTTCAAGATTTTCGCATCTTCTTTTTTAAGTTTTTTCACAATGAATACACCACCTTCTTCTTGGTATTCGGTTACGGTTTTGTCCAAACTTCGAGGTGCACCAAAAGGTACTTCATGGTTAATATGCGCAAAACGATACGTATCATCCACATCAATTCTAGCACTATCGCGCTCTTCAGGTCCTATGATATCGCGGTACTCTTTTCCAAAAATTTTATCGATTTCGTACCACTGTGCGGCTTCATCACCTTGGAGTGGATAGGTCTTGCGTAGTGGATGGTCATACCAATCATCAGGCATCAAAAGGCGTTTCATATACGGATGTCCACTAATAATCACCCCAAACATATCGTACATTTCACGCTCTGCCCAGTTAGCACTTTTATAAATCTCGCAGACACTTCTTAGGGTCTCTTTTTCTTTTATAAAACATTTCACACGAAGGCGTTTGCGTTTTGAGGTGGAGAGCATTTGGTAAAAAATTTCAAATTCTCCACTTTTTGCCAACCAATCAATCGCGCTGTGCTCGGAGAGGAAATTATAGGAGAGTTCATCTCTTAAACATTTTAAAACCTCGACATTATCCTTGGCATGAATGTAAACCACCATCTGCTCACGCTGAATGTAAGCTTCGTGAATATCAAATTTACTTTTTAAGACATTCAAGTCATTTGAAAAAATCGCATCACTTTCTACTGCATCTTTAGGAAGCTGTGGTGCTACCCAAAAACGGTCACTGTAATAAGGCTTTTTCTGTACATTTTGTTTATCGCTGTAACTTCGCATCATACCAACCTTTTTGGTTGAAGTTTTTTAGAGGCTTTTTCGGTTCTAATTTTTTTCTGTAATAACATCAGCGCATACTGAAGTGTTTCAGGGCGTGGTGCACATCCAGGGAGATAAATATCCACAGGGACAATTCTATCTGCACCTTGTACGGTTGCATAGGTGTTGAACATACCACCCGTGTTCGCACAACTTCCCATGCTAATGACCCATTTTGGCTCTGTCATTTGGTCATACAAACGTCGCATAAACGGAGAGTGCTTTTTAGTCAGTGTTCCAGCGATGACAATGACATCGGCTTGTCTAGGGCTAGCTCTAAAAATCGTTCCAAAACGGTCAAAATCGTAACGACTCGCTCCTGTTGCCATCATCTCAATCGCACAACACGCAAGTCCATAGGTCAGTGGCCAAAGCGAGTTACTTCTCCCCCATTGAACCAACTTATCTACCGAGGTAAGTGCGATAGGAAGTCCTGCTTCTTGAAGATAATTTATCTTATGCTGTGCCATTCTAGTGCTCCTTTTTTCCATGCATACACAAAACCAATGGCGAGTATGAGGACAAATAAAATCATTTCAACAAATCCAAACATTCCTAAAACTTTAAAATTGACTGCCCATGGGAACATAAAGATAATCTCCACATCAAACAAAATAAAAAGTACCGCAAAAAGATAAAAATGCGCGGAAATCTTATTGGGCTGTTTGGTCACTTCTGGCCCACACTCATAAATCGTGAGTTTGAGCTTTTCAGTATCTAAGCGCGCCATCTTTCGGCTGACAATACGGGCTAATACCGTAATACCATAAAAGACAACAGCACCAAAAACGAGCAGATAAAATGCTCCAAAATACGGATGTGCAAAATCCATATGCGATAAAGGGGTCATCAAAAATCCTTTATTAGTAAATTAAACAATGTAAATCTTTACATGTAAAAAGATTTACATTGTTTAATTTTATGATGAAGTATTAAATTTTAAGCCACACTCAAAATTTAATACCTGTTTCAATTCATAAAACCAACAGCCTTTGCGTCACCAAACGCACCTTTTGTTTCTCGATCCACGGCATTTTTGAAATCCTCAAAGCTAAATAGAGGTTTCTCTTTGGTCGCCACTTTAAGAGCTGTATTTTTTACCACCAAACGAATCTGTCCCCCTGTGAGCGGATATTTCGCTAAAGCTTTGACATCAAAGTCTTTTTCATACTGTGCATTTTGAGGTAATAACTTTTGCCATAACTCCAAACGTTGCGCCTCATTTGGCTTTTCAAAAGCGATTTTATAATCAAAACGCCTTGAAAATGCAGGGTCAATCGTTTCAAGTAAATTGGTGGTTGCAATAAGTAGTCCATCAAAACGCTCAATCTGCTCTAAAAAGATATTTTGCATCTGATTGTGCATTTTATCAGCCCCTGAAGTCCCATCGGTTGAACGCGCACTTAAAAATTGGTCTGCCTCATTTAAAAGCAACAATGGCTCACTTTTCGTTTTTTTGCACAAATCTTTATAGGTATCAAAAATACTACGCACATTTTTTTCACTCTCTCCAACGTATTTTGAGAGAATTTTTGAACAATCAAAGCTCAAAACCCGACGCTTCATTGACTTTGCCAAGGAAAGTGCGGTCATCGTCTTACCAGTCCCTGGAGGGCCATAAAGAATAATTTTCGCATCAATCCCACTGCGACGCTCTTTTATTCCCCACTCACGCAACAGTTTCACCACCCCTTTATCGATTTGTTTAAGCAAACTATCAAGTACTTCTTTGGTTTTAGGATTTAAAATCACATCATCCATCGTGGTTTTTGGATCAATGAGTTCAAAAATTTCTTGCTCACCGATAAGCATATCAAGCTTGATTTTTTTACTCTTTTTCTCTTTATTAGGATGCATGATTTTTTGTAAAATCTCTTCAGCGATAAAAAAGCTTCGCGTCACACCTCCAAAGGTGCTGAGCATTTCATCATAATCAATAATCAAGTTTTCAATAAGTTTTGAACCCTCTTCTAGCAGCGAGCGGTTTTTAATTTTCTCATAATCATCTACACTGATGAGACTAATGAGCGTATTCATATCTCTTAAACTTTCAAATTCTCCAGCGTATTCCTCTTTCAAAAGAGCTAAAAAGATAAGTTGTTCTTTAGAATTCAGCTCGTTTTCCTTAAAAATACTCTCTACAACAATCTCTTCTTGTGTCACTTTAATACGTTCGCTAATACGACTCTCCAGAAGCTCTAACTTATTTTTGAGCCGTCCAATACTTGGAGCATTTTCCGTTGCACTGTGTTTGGTAAGTGAAAGCTTTTGGTAAAGTTCAATGCGAAAAAATTGATCCTTTAAATACTCCAAATGATCATCATAAGGTGTTACATCAGGCAGTACAACTTCTAACGTTCCTTCTTCTAAAAGTTTTAAAAATGCCGAACTTAAAGTCACCGTACTGTTTAAAAGCTCCAAGTTAGAAACATCCACGATTTTTGAGCTTAAAAAGCTGTTTTGAACAATCCAACCTTGCTCTATTAACTCTTTGACTAAAGGCAAATGTTTTAAATGTTCATAATTGTTTTCACTAAAAAGTTTAATAAGAATATCAGAAACCGCAATATCCACAGAGCCCACAACGTATTCTTTGGTCATCATCTGCAACAGTTCTGCTTCTTCATGCGAACATTTGAGATGTTCATAGATAAAACAATCTTGGACATTTTGACTTTCTAAAAAGTCGATTAAATAACGCAATTTCAGACCCTTTGTAGTAAAAAATCGAACAAATTATAATGGAAAGGTATAACAATCAAATGACGGTTAAAAAAGGCTTTATCTTCTCTAACCGTTATTGATACTTTAGTTTTTTTTAAATAATCCCTCGTTCACTTTTTCTTTCAAGACGCGTTTGAGTACTTTGCCTGTTGCATTTTTAGGAAGTTCTTCCACAAAATAGATATGGCGAGGCAATTTAAAGTTAGCTAAATGGTTTTTCAAATACTTGCGTATTTCCATCTCATTTAGTTCAACACCCTCTTTGGGCTGGATAAAGGCTAAAACATCTTCATCTTTCGTCTGCTCGTCTCGAAGTCCCACAACAGCTGTTGCATCAACACCTTCATACTTATAAATCACTTCTTCGATTTCCCTAGGATAAATATTAATTCCTTTGGAAATAATCAAATCTTTTTTGCGATCTACGATGTAGATAAAGCCATCTTCGTCTTTTTTACCCAAATCACCTGTCAAAAGCCACCCATTAACGATGGTTTCATCGGTTGCATCGGGATGGTTAAGATAGCCTTGCATCACACAATCACCTTTGACCATAATCTCACCTACAACATCTGTTTTGACTTCCATCATCTCATCATTCACGATTTTGACTTCATAACTAGGCAATGGCAAGCCTACCGAGAGAGGTTTTTGCCAATCAAGACGATTGACACACACAGCAGGGGAGCATTCACTTAAGCCATATCCTTCAAGCAAGGTGGCATTTTTAAACTTGGCATTAAATTCATTTAAAGACTGCTCACTTAATGGCGCACTTCCTGAAATAAAAATTCGTACTTTATTGAACCACATAAAATACCATGGAATTTTGGCTTTTAAAAGCGCATTGTAAAGTGTTGGTACGCCTAAAAAGATGGTTACTTGTTTCAGAAGCGTTTGTTTTAAAACATTGGCAAAAGGAAAAACGGAGCGAACAATGACAATACTTGAACAGGTAAACATTGGCAATAAAACCATAATTGAAAGCGTAAAGCTGTGAAACATCGGTAAGAAGACGATGAATCTATCTTTACATGTAATCGCAAAAGAATCGGCTCCTGCAATAGCATTGGAAAAGAAGTTTCGATACGACAACATTGCACCTTTTGGCTTACCCGTGGTACCTGAAGTGTAGACAATACACGCCAAATCATTCAGTGTAGGTCTTTTGGCTAAGCGCTCATACGTCTCTTGAGAAATATCAATCTCTGTAAAGCTGTAATTTCGCTCATCCAGATGCTCATATTTATCCGTCCAAACGATTTTTTCAATTTTTGTAGTACTCAGTAAATCTTTGGTTTCGCTCGCATATGCCGCAGAACTGACTAACAATCTTGCACCACAATC
>JAGOZL010000080.1 GCA_018058685.1 Sulfurospirillum sp. | reverse complement strand
AAATTTGGTCGTTATTATTCAGAAGGATTTTGGGATTATGCCGACTTTGACCTAGATAATACCCGTTATATTTTAGGTTGGGGAACCGATATGGTGGCATCTAATCGTCAAACACCGTGGTTTATGAACCAACAAGGCTATGTTAAAGACAGAGCAAAAATTACTATCATTGACCCACGTCTCTCCGCAACAGCGGCAAAGGCTGATCGTTGGGCACCTATTATCCCTGGAACCGATAGTGCCTTAGCGGTTGCTATTGCCCATGTCATTCTTAGTGAAGGAAGATGGAACAAATCTTTTGTAGGTAACTTCCAAGACAAAGTAAACTACTTTATCCCAGGATCAGTTGTCCCAACAGAAATCATAGTCGAAGAAAAACCTGTTCCTGTTGTATTTGAAGAAAACCATACCTACGGTGTTGTTGCGTGGTGGAATTTAGAGTTAAAAGATAGAACACCTGAGTGGGCTGAAAAAATCACAGGTATCAGCGCTAAAGACATTAAAGCAATCGCTCGTGAATTTGCAGATGCAGGAAGCAAAGCGATCTCATGGGTAACCCCTGGTGCTGCAATGCAAGTTCGTGGTGCTTATGCATCGTACGCTGCGCACGCACTTAATGGTCTTGTAGGCTCAGTCGATGCTGTGGGTGGCATTTTACAAGGAAGTTCAGCACCATCAGGCAAAGTACCTGATTATAAACCTTACCTTACAGAAGATCTCGAAAAAGCGTTGAAAAATAAAAAAATTGACCAAAGAGGAACCAAAGGCTTCCCTGCTATCAATAAAAAAACAGGTGGTGGTGTTGTAACCAGTCGTGTCGCACATGCCATGCTCGATAAAGATCCATATGATATCAAAGTGGCTATTGGTTATTGGAACAACTTTGTCTTCTCTATTAACGGTTCAGATGTTTGGGAAAAAGCGATGGAACAGCTCCCTTTCTATGCCCATATCACAACCCATTTAGCAGAAATGAGTATGTATGCGGATATCGTACTACCTGCTAAAATGCATATGTTTGAGCGTTATGGTTTTGTGAAAAATAAGCAAAATCTTCAAGGCTATCTCTCAATTCAGCAACCTCTTATTAAACCTTATGCTGAAGCAAAAACAGATGAAACAGAGATTCCATTCTTAATCGCTCAAGCGCTAGCCGTCAAAGGCTTTGATGGTCCACTTCGTTATTTCCAAGACAACTTTAAAGACCCAGAAAGCGGTAAAGCACCAACAACTCCAGAAGAGTTTGATCTTTATGCCGTTAAATACTTTACAAAACCATCATGGGATGGAAGTAACAGTGAAAAAGGTGATGGTATAAGTAGTTGGAATGAACTTTTAGATAAAGGGGTTTGGAAAACGAAAAAATACAAAATAGGTAAAAAGATTGATAATTTTGCAACCGCAACAAAAAAATTTGAATTCTACAGCGAAACTTTGAAAAAAGTTATGATAGAACACGCTGAGAAAAATAAAATTACGGTTGATGAAGCATTTCAATATGCAAACTATACCTGCCAAGGAGAACTGAGCTTCGTACCACACTATGAAGAAGCCGTACGCCATGGTGATGAAAAGACCTATCCGTTTATCTTTACAGAGCATCGCTCACGCCTTAACCGCGAAGGTCGAAGCCAAAATGCTCCATGGTATTATGAAATCAAAGACGTTGACCCAGGTGATGTTGCAGGAAAAGATGTCACTAAAATCAACCCACTTGATGGTAAAAAACTGGGACTCAAAGATGGCGACAAAATCAAAATCACCTCTCCTCAAGGAAGTCTTGAGAGCGAAGTGAAACTTTGGGAAGGTACACGTCCAGGCATTATCGTTAAATGCTACGGTCAAGGTCACTGGGCATTTGGTCGAGTTGGTTCTGAAGTTTTTGGTTCAAAACCAAGAGGTGGAAACAACAATGCAATCTTGTTCCATGACTATGAGCGTTTAAGTGGTTCTAACCCACGACACGGTGGACTCTCACGCGTCAAAATTGAAAAGATATAGGGAAAGGATAGATTATGGCAAAAAAATATGGAATGATTATTGACCTTCATCGTTGTGTCGGATGTGGCGCGTGTGATTTAGCATGTAAAAGTGAAAACAATACCCCAGATGGTATCAACTGGGCGTTTCACACAACGGAGACAACAGGTGTTTTTCCTAACGTCACCTATAAACATACACCAACATTGTGTAATCACTGTGAAGATGCACCCTGTGTAAGAGTATGTCCAACCCATGCGATGCATAAAACAGAAGATGGCTTTGTGGTACATGACCCAAGTATTTGTATCGGCTGTAAGAGTTGTATGTTGGCTGATCCTTATGGCGTTATCTTTTACAACAAACAACATGCATTCTTGGATTATGCAACCGATGAGAGTGCGGCGCTCAAAGGTGGAACGTTCTCCAAAAAAGAGCTTTCCGATAAAGCAAAAGCGCCATTTCCTAACTTCAATGCAGCGCGTGGTGCGGATGGTTATGAAGCCGTTCGTAGAAAAGGTGCTGTTGAGAAGTGTACCTTCTGTAACCACCGTGTTGCAAAAGGCTTAGCGCCTGCATGTGTCGTTGCATGTCCAGCGGATGCGAGAATTTTTGGCGACATGAATGACGAAAAAAGTAAGATTACTTCTTTACTTCGTGCACATAAACCTACGGTCTTGTTACCTGAAAAAGGAACAAAACCTAAGGTATTTTACATCAGAGATTACAACGCGTAACACTTCACTCCCTCTCTTTCGAAAAGAGAGGGAGTTTTTCTCTTTATCAACCTAATTTATCCTAGAATCATTAAAGTTACTTTTCAAAAGGAGTTTAAAATGCGTATCCTTCTTACATGGATGCTAAGTCTTGTTTTTATTTATGCGGCGGATTTGTCCTATGCTGGTTCATCTACCATTGGTAAAACTGTTTTTCCAGTACTGGCAAAAGAATTTTCTCAAAAAACTGGACATACTTTTTCGCGTATTGAAAACCCAGGCTCTGGACAAGGCGTTGAGGCTCTTTTAAAAGACAAAGTTGATTTGGCAGGAATTTCTCGAGGTATTGAAGATAAAGAACGCGCTCAAAATCTTCGCTTTTTTATCATCGGATACGATGCGATTGGTGTGGTTGTACACAAGGATAATCCCGTCAAAAACTTAAGCATGGAACAAGTAAGAGCTATTTTTAGTGGGAAAATCACCAACTGGTCAGAAGTGGGTGGCAAAGATGCACCCATTGAGGTGGTCGTAGAAATCTTAGGAGCAAAAAGAGCAACACAAATCGTTTTTACCGAAATCGTATTTGACACAAAAACCCTAATCGGAACGTACAGTAAAGATGCGATTGAGGTCGATGCACCGCTTGATGAAGTTGCTTATGTGAAAAATCATCCCAATGCTATAACGGCGGTTAGTATGGTTTTTAGCAAAACAAATCCTGACGTAAAATCTCTTGCTATCAATGGTGTTGAAGCTGTTGAAAAAAACATTGCAGATGGCTCTTACCCTATATCTCGCCCCTTGATTTTAGTCACAAAAGAGAACATTTCTGCACCTTTACTTCAATTTCTAGAATATGTCTACAGTAAAGAAGCTCAAGCTATTATCAATAAAACATTTGTTTCCGCACGCTAAGGAGGATTGTATGCACCGTTTCAAATTAACCATTCATGCTAAGATATTTTCACTGATGTTTCTTTTCTTTATATTATTCACCTCTTATGCACTTTATTTATCCGTTTCATTTTTTAGCACAGAGAAAATCATGGAAGAAAGCTTAGGGAGTGTTTCCAGTAAAACGATTGCTCAAAGTAAAGAGCTTATCAATCTTGAAGCGCTTCAAAAAGAGATAACAGCCCTCTCTCATGCGCAACTTGTAACAGAAAATATGAGTAAAGCTCAAAAAAATTATGCTTCTTTACACGATGGTGCCTATTGGCTTGATTTTAATGCTTTGTTTACAACACTTAAAAAAGCTTCTGAAGACAAAGCACTCTCGTTTATATCCAGTACTATGGCACAAAATATTAACGTTATTCAAGAAGATTTTATCAATATGGATAAACTCATTGTCTCTTTTAACGACGAACGTGCAAAGCAAATCTCTCTCATTTCTCTCTCTCCAAAACTTGATACACTCATCACACTTTTTCGCAGTGAAATTCAAAAGAGAGAAGATATCAGGCAAAACGTTATCTCTTTAGCACTGAACACACAAACGCAAACCCTTAAAAGCGTTGAAGCGCTTAAAAGTGCTAACGATGCTATGCATCAAAAAATGGTTGTTGTTAATACACTAGGCGGTGTAGTCGCCCTTATCATGCTAGCCCTTGCTATCTATCTTCCGACTATCCTTGCCAAACAACTCAAAGATTTTAGATCCGCCTTTAGGGTTTTAGCCGATGGGGATTTTAGAAAACGTCTTAGCTTTTCAGGAAGTGATGAAGTGGCAGAACTTGGCCCTTTATACAATAGCATTGTAGAAAACCTCAGCCAAAAAATCAATTTTATTGTCTCCAAAGCACTCGAGCTTGACAAAGTTGCCACCGTTGTAGACCAAACAGCATTGACATTAGAAAAAACCACGGAAGAGCTTCTAGCACACACGCAAAAAATTAACCAAACCAATCAAAAAGTAACCACTATTTCCAATCAAATTGGTGTTATTACGCACACAACGATGGATGATTCTACGAAGCTACTGACACAAAGCCAACACGTTACTTCAGCCGTAAGGCTTTCAGTCGATGATTTAAAACTTGCAGCAGCAAAGAGTGCGCATATTCAAGAAACAACCACATCTCTAGCAGCTGCAACCAACCAAATCAGTCAAATATTACTTGCCATTGAAGACATCTCAGACCAAACCAATCTTTTAGCACTCAATGCTGCCATTGAAGCAGCACGTGCAGGTGAACATGGACGAGGATTTGCAGTTGTTGCTGACGAAGTACGTCACTTAGCGGAAATGTCACAACAAGCAACGTCTAATATTGAGCATATCATCGCGAGTGTCCAAGAAAAAACCGTTGAAGTCAAAGAGCAGATAGAACAAAGTGCCCAAAGCTTACACGATGTTATCGATAAAACACATGTGGCATTAGGTTCATTTGATGGTATCGGAGAAGCTATCAATACCCTTTACCATGAACTTGAAAGTGTAGGAAATGAAACCAATGCGCAACAAAATGAAGCAAAAAATATTCTTCTTATTACCCAAGAATTAAGTGCAAAAGCTAATTCTATGGATAAGGTTTCTAATGAATTGCTTGATTTTTCACAACAACTTAAATCAACAGCTGATACCTTGAAAGAGAGTATGCAAGAGTTTAAACTATAATTTTTTCGTCGTATTTAGGCTTTATTTAATTTAAAAAGATACGATACGCTTGTGTATTTACATGTAAAGGAATTTTATGAGAAAAATAGTCTACTTATCACTCTTATTAGGAGTGTTTAACGTTTTACTTGCCGAGTCTTTACCGCCTGTTACGGTCTATAAATCAAAATTTTGTGGCTGTTGTGGTGAGTGGGTAAAGCATATGGAAAAAAATGGATTTAACGTCAACGTCGTAGAAACAGAAGCCTTAAACGATGTCAAAATCAAACATGGACTTCCTCCTACACTAGCCTCATGTCATACAGCACTGATTGGCGATATTATTGTTGAAGGTCACACACCTGCAAGTAGCATCAAACGCTTTTTGAAAGAATCTCCTAAAGGCTTTAAAGGACTTGCCGTTCCAGGAATGCCTTTAGGCTCACCAGGGATGGAGCAAGGAGATATCAAACAACCTTATCAGGTTTTAGCCTTTGATGCAAAAGGAAACACCATTGTTTTCGAGAAGTTTTAGCCTCGCTTGCTTTTTGGGAGTTTTACATGTAACGCTTTGGGGTGCAAGTCATGAAACGATGTATAACTCCTGTCGTTTTTGTCATGGGGAAAAAGGTGAGTTACGTTATTTAGGAAAAGTCGAGCCTATCAATAGGCTCGATAAAACTTCTTTAGTTATCCTGCTTCAAGGATACAAACAAGGAGAGATTAACCAAATGGGACTGGGGAAAATGATGCAAGCTCAAATTGCCAACTTTACCGAAAGTGACATTGAAGCCTTAGCCGCGTATATCGCTCAATTTGCTTCACAACCCCAGTAATTTACTATAACGCTGCTCTTCCAGTGCCCTTCCAGCTCCTAAAATAATATTGTGCAGAGGATTTTCCACACCTCTAACCTCTATCTCAAGGTGTTTGGAAAGATGCCCATCAATACCTCGAAGCATCGATGTTCCACCTGTCACTAAAATACCTTGGTCGTAAATATCTTGCGCAAACACAGGAGGTAAGGCGGAGAGCATTGCGTGGGTCAGGCTTACTATTTTATCGGCAATAGGCATCATCGCACGCTTAACATCTAACGAATTGACTTCAAACGGTTCTGGCATACGCGTGACTAAGTTTTTGACATTGAGGCGCATCGTTTTTATCTCTTCATCCATCAAATTGCCTAGCTCTTTTTTTAATACTTCGGCATCTCTAGGAGAGATTAAAATGCGTTTACTATTTTTGAAATACTCAATAATCGCTTCATCAATATCATTGCCTGCGATACGTAAAGACTTTGACATCACGATGCCATTGAGTGAGAGTAAAGAGATTTCTGTCACCCCAGCACCTATATCTAAAATAAGCACACCACGAGGGCATTCTATCATCTGACCAGATCCCAAAGCCGCAGAAAAAGGGTCTTTTAAAAGCATCACTTCACGCGCCCCACCCTCTTTTCCCGCTTCAATAACCGCACTGCGCTCCATCGGATTTAAATCACTGGGCACACTCACAACGATGATAGGCTTGAACCAACTGTTCGTGGAAATGCGACGAATGACCTCTTTGATATACGCTTTTGCCACACTTAAATTGGCAATCGCCCCTTTTGAGAGAGGATGCATGACTTCAATATGGCGTGGATTTTTTCCTGCCATCTTATGAGAAGACGCCCCACTGTCAAAGAAATATTGACGTGTTTTATCAAAAGCAATGGACGTTGGCTCATCTAAGATAATCCCTTTTTTGGGCTGATACACCAGTGTATTGCTTGTTCCTAAATCAATAGCAAAAGCATTGGGCGAACGAAATAAAAACATTATGCCTCTTTTTGACTTTTACGTTTTGTTTTTTTCTTACGAGTATAAATATTAATAGACTCAACGGCCAATGAAAATGCCATCGCAAAATAGATATAGCCTTTTGAAATATGAAAATCAAGCCCTTCTGCAATTAACGCAACGCCCACTAAAATCAAAAATGCCAAGGCTAAAATCTTAATGGTTGGATTATTTTCGATAAAAATCGAGATACTTTTAGAAGCAAACATCATTACACCTACCGCAATGACCACCGCTAAAATCATAACCAAAATATTGCTCGCCATACCAACAGCTGTAATCACAGAGTCTAACGAAAAGACAATGTCCAAAATAGCGATTTGGATAAGTGTGTTGTAATACCCTCTTGCACTCTTTTTAAGCTCTTTTTCTTCTTCGCCACCCTCTTCAATATCGTGGTGAATTTCATTGGTGGATTTAACCAATAAAAAAAGCCCCCCTAAAATCAAAATCAAATCACGCCCTGAAAT
>JAGOZL010000079.1 GCA_018058685.1 Sulfurospirillum sp. | reverse complement strand
CACCAATGGCATTGGCTCCTGCTACTTTGGCAACCGAATTAAAAAGAACATCTACGCTGGGACAATGTCCACTGACTTTATCACCCGTGCCTATTTCGATAAAATAACGTGCTCCTGAACGTCTTAATACCATGTGTTTACCACCTTGAGCGATATAAGCCGTTCCCATGGAAAGAAAATCTCCCGTTTGTGCTACTTTCACATCAATATCACATAAGCTATCTAAGCGTGCGGCAAAAGATCCTATGAAAGTATCTGGCATATGTTGCACGATGATAATGGCAGGAGAATTTTTTGGGAATCCTTGCAAAACCACCTTGAGCGCTTCAGTACCTCCAGTACTTGAACCTATAGCAATAACTTTCTTAGTAGTTTCAGCAATACTCAAACGATTGGTTGTTGTTGGTGTTTTGGCAACCATCTTTTGCACACGTGCATACGAAGCGTTAATCACTTTTTGAATCAATTCATCACGAATTTCATCTTTGCCATCATAGATATTGGAGTGTGGTTTTGCCACATAATCAACCGCACCCGCTGCGAGTGCATCAAGTGTCACCTGCGCACTTCTACGTGTCAAAGAAGAGACCATCACCACAGGAGTAGGAAAATGTGCCATCAGTTTTTGTAAAAAAGTGATGCCATCCATTCTAGGCATCTCTACATCTAAACAAATCACATTAGGACGTAAAGCCACCACCATATCACGTGCGATGTATGCATCTGCAGCAAGGCCAACAACTTCTATACGCTTATCGCTCTCTAAAATCTCTTTTAAGATATGCCTTGCTGTTGCACTATCATCAACCACTAAAACTTTAATCATTGTTCATCATCTCATTTTTAACGTATTTCAACATAATACGATTAGCATCACTGACCATCATAATACGTCTACCATTATTGCCGCCTGTGTCTTCCGCTCTAATGGGTATGGCATATTTTTTCAATATTTCTTTTGCAATCAGCACATTTTTTTGCCCAATCATCTGACCTTCTGAATTTGTCTTGTGAATATTGGCGCCTCCAAAAATCTTCGCTTCCATATTGTGAATCGAACAACCAATATTCTCCATATTTTCAATCATCTTTGGAATAGAGATATTACCGTATTTTGGGCTTTCCAAACCATTGCCATTCCACAAAGGAAGAAGATAATGGTTCATACCACCGAGCATTTGTACTTTATCGTACAAGCATACCGCAACACATGACCCAAGAACAGTGACAATTTCTGAAGGTTGTATCGCTACAAAAATTTCACCCACATGGATAAATTTTCGAGGTAACATCAAAACTCTTTCATCTCATCAAAATCATCAAACATAAATTCATTGGCACTCTCGCCGACTGTTGACTGAGAAGCACTTGCTTCTTGAAGCTTTAATTCTACACGAAACGTTGTGAGTGTTGTACTGGATTCATAATCCACCACACCGTCCATTGACTCAACCAAAGCATTGACCACACTTAAGCCAAGCCCCAAACCCTCAACCGATTCTCGCGCACGACTATTTTTATCTACTTTCTTGAAACGATTGAAAACTTCTTTTTTATACTCCTTAGAGATAACATCACCTGTGTTGCTCACTTCAAGAACAAGTAAAGCTTCCTTGGTGAAGACGCGAAATAAAATCTTATTGCCACGAAACGAGTATTCACATGCGTTAGAGATGAGGTTTAACAAAATCGTGTGCAGTTTTTTAGCATCACTAATAATCATCCCCGATACACCAATATCACTTTCAACGACTAACGCTTTATCTTCTATCAAATACGTAAACGATTTACATACTTCATCAAAAACAGCCTTAATATCAACCGCACTTAGATAATTTCCTATCTCCCCTGCTTCAATTTCTGCGGCAGTAAAAATATTATTCAGTTGAAAATTGAGCTTTTGAAGTTCCACATCTAATAAGAGTTTCATCTTCTGGGTTCGTGGTGTATCTTCATTTTTCAGCATCATCGAGGAGAGGTTAAGTAAAGAACCTATGGGGTTGTTAAACACATTTTTGATGAGGGATAAAAACTCGCCCTTTACTTTATCATTTTCACGCAGTTTTTCATTGAGATCGTAGAGTTTTTTCGTTAAAAACTCCAACTCATGCAATGTCTCATTTTTTTGTTCAAATCGCCTTTTCACCTCTTGGAGTAAAAGCTCATCACTCAAATTTTCAATCATTTCTTACACCTTTTGGTAAATTGAAGCACTTCTAGATTTAAACCCTTGCTTGATATCGGTGAGCGCTTCTGAGCTTCCAATAAAGAGATATCCCTCTTTACATAAAAGTGAGCGAAACCTCTCAACCAAAGTTTGTTGTGTTGGTTTATCAAAATAAATCATCACATTGCGGCAGAAGATAATGTCAAACATACCTTCTTTGAAAAGTTTAAAATTACCCGTAACCAAATTGTATTCTCGAAAGGTAATCATCTTTTTCAACCGCTCATCTACATGGTACATTTGTGTTTGCTTGTCGTACGAAAAATAACGCTTCACATACGTTGAATCCATTCCCGCACAAGCTTTATCTGAATAAAAGCCTGCTTGTGCCAATTTTAACACGCGAGGAGAAACATCGGTTGCTAATATCTTAATATCCCATGTAGCAATATTGGGAATGTTTTCATCTAAAAACATCGCGATACTATAAGGCTCTTCGCCCGTTGAACATGCCGCTGACCATATACGCAATTTTTTGTTTTTACGCTCAAACATGGTATGAAGATTGGCTTTCCAAAACTCCCATTGCTTTTTTTCTCGAAAAAAAGAGGTGACATTGGTTGAAATTAAAGATGAAAGGTAGGAAAACTCTTCTCCACTCCTATCGGCTACCAAATAATCATAGTACGCTTTAAAACTTTCTAAATTAAGTTGCTTTACCCTTTTAGCTAAACGCGCTTGCACCAAATAGATTTTTTGAGCGCTTAAATTAATGCCCAGATGCTCATAAATATACTCTTTAAAGAGGGTAAACTCTTTTTGGTTTAAAACCAATCGATCCATTAGTATAATTCTTCAACATTCAAAATCAGAGCAACTTCACCATTTCCCATGACAGCACCACCACTAACTCCCTCTGTTTTTGCAAAAAACTCACCTAAAGTTTTGATGACCACTTGCTGACGACCTACGAGTTCATCCACCAAAAGGGCAAACTTACCTTTTTGGTTTTCAATGCACACTAAGGTTGATTCCCAAGCATTAGGCATAACACCACCTAATTCTAAGACGCGATTAAGTCTAATGATTGGGAGTAAATCAGAGCGTAACTGTACAAACTCCTCTTTCCCACCTGCAACATGCACTGCATCTTCATTAGGGCGGAAAGATTCAGTGATAGAAAGTGTTGGGATAATATAAATTTTTTCCGCACAACGTACAATCATCCCATCAATAATTGCCAATGTCAGTGGTAAAACAATGGAAAATGTGCTACCGTGTCCTTCACTTGAAACAACGTCTACTTTACCACGTACTCCTTCAATAGCATTACGCACAACATCAAGTCCTACTCCGCGACCTGAAATATCACTGATGACATCAGCAGTTGAAAAACCAGGTTGCATAATAAGCCCATAAATTTGCGCATCACTTAGCTCTTCATCTGGCTTAATAATATTGCGTTCCAATGCTTTTTGATACACTTTGTGTTTGTTAATACCTCGACCATCATCACGTACTTCAATGATAATATTACCGCCTCGATGATACGCACTAAGCGTCACCACACCCTCTTCCTCTTTCCCCGCATTAATACGATCAGTAGGAGAACTTTCAATGCCATGATCAATCGAATTACGAATAATATGAATCAGTGGATCAGAAAGTGCTTCTACCATCGTTTTATCGATCTCAGTATCTTCACCCTCTAACACCAAGCGAATGGGTTTGTTCACTTTTTTAGACGAATCACGTGCTACACGCTTCATCTTTTCAAAAGTATCGCGAATAGGAATCATACGTAAGGACATAACCCTATTTTGAATTAACTTCGTAATTTTAGAGAGATTTTCAATAGTTTTTGTTACTTCCGCATCTTTAATCGCCTTAATCTTGCCATTTTCACCCAAATAATTTTGAGCAATAACTAATTCACCGATAGAATCGAACAATTCATCAAGCTTTAACGAATCAATTTTAAGAAAACTTTTTTGCGCTACAACACTTTTAGCTTTTTCATCTTTAGGCTCTTCTTTTACTTCGCGCTTCTCTTCGTATTTTGTCTCAAGAGGAGTCGCTACCGCAATATCTTTTACTTTAATGGTTTCTTGAGCGGGAAGAAGAAGAGGAATAACATCAAACTCCTCTTCTTCTAAAAAAGCAAAAACATCAGTAATATCTTCGGGTGTCTTGACACTTGCAAGATAGAGGCTTACCTCTTTAATCTCATTACGTTCAACATCGAATTGAGCTAAATTGTCATTTTCGGGAATACTCCAAAAAGAGCTTAAAATGCGTCCTACATGTAAAAGATTTTTGAAGAATAAGAAGTGGTCAAATCCACGCAAATAGATATCTGTGTCTAATCTTAAAATGATTTTAAATAGTTTTTCATTCTCTTGGAGTTGATTGAAAAGCTCTGTTTCATCGATTTTTTGAATTACGGGAGAGTCAAAAGCTTCATTAGAAAATTCACATGCCAAATCTTTACATGTAACACTCTCATCTGCTACTTTGCCCTCTACATGTAAAAGAATTTGACGGATATTTTCTAAACATTCAGCATATCCCTTTGGCAATCCTACTGTTTCTTCGACTTCATATGCTAAAACTGCTTTGATAACTGTAACGGCTTCAAGAAAAACATCGACATGCTGTGATGTAGGTGCATCTTCACTACTTCTAAAGAAATCAAGAGCATCCTCAAAGTGATGAACAAACTCTCCTAAACGTGAAAAGTTAAAGGCATTTGCACTGCCTTTGAGTGTATGTACGCCTCTAAAAATCTCATTGAGTAAGCCTTTATCACTCGGTGCATCTTCAAAATTAAGGATATCAATATCCATTTTTTCGATAATTTCAGTCGCTTCTTCAATAAAAATTTGTTTTAATTTTTCTTTACTCATATGCTCTCCAATACATCATTCCAAAAGAGTCTAAATCAAGCATCATCTCATCGATAAACTTTATCCTTAAAGATGGCTTGACTTTTTTCATACAAAACAGAAGGGAGAAGAGTGCTGAAGTGGCTGGTACACCATCTTTGGAACGAAGCAAACTGATCTCTTCGATATACTCAAGCCTGTCTTTCACAAACTCTTTAAGTACTTTAACATCTTCAAGATCCATCTCAATATCTAATTCTAATACATCACCATCGATACACATAGCATACCCTTTATAACAAAGCATTGTAAACACAAAGAGGCACATTAAGTGCCTCTTTTAAAGACTAGAATTCTTTCAAGTCATCTTCACCTAAAGGGAATACCTCTTCATTACTACGCCTAGACGTCGTAGCCGATGGTTTTGAACTTGCCTTATGGCTATTCATGGCTAAACGTTTTGGTGCTACATTATTCGTATGTGCACTAGAAAGTCGTTTGACACTTTTAGGTACGGCTCTATTCTCTTTACCCATATCAAATCCTGCTAAAGCGGCAAGCTCGGATACATTATCTAACATAGAAAGTGCTTGTGCATTCAACTCTTCTGCCGCAGCGGCTGTTTCTTCAGAAGCTGATGCATTTTGCTGAGTGATTTGATCTACCGAACCCATTGCCGTTGCAATTTGATTCATACCCTCAGCTTGCTCTTTTGCTGAGATAGCAATTTCACCGATAAGGTCTGAAGTCTTTTTGATACCATTGAGGATTTCAGTGAAAGACTCTTTGGTTTTATTAGCAACATCCGTACCTGCCTTAACTTGATCAATACTCGCTTCAATAATACCTGTAATCTCTTTTGCTGCACCTGCACTACGTTCTGCCAAATTTTTAACCTCTTCAGCAACGACGGCAAAGCCTAAGCCATGTTCACCTGCACGTGCGGCTTCAACGGCTGCATTAAGAGCAAGAAGATTGGTTTGGAAAGCAATTTCATCAATCGTTTTAATAATTTTGGCAATTTTTTGACTTGAATCAGTAATTTTTTCCATCGCTATCATCAAATCACCTACACGTTGATTGCCTACTTTGGCGGCATCATTGGAGTGTTGCGCCAACAAATTAGCTTCGCGGCTATTTTCAGCATTTTGGTTATTGCTCGCTGTGGCTTGTTCTATCGTCGCACTCACTTCTTCCACGCTACTTGCCTGAGAACTTGCACCCTCAGCCAAAGAGACAGAAGCAGAGCTGATCTGCTCGCTCGCACTGACCACTTGAGCGGTTCCCTCAGAGAGAGACTTGACTGATTCGGTCACAATTTTTACGATACTGCGGATGATGAAAAGAGCTACGAGGCTACTAATAATAACGGCAACGATAAGACCAATCATCATCACCCATGAAGCAAGACCCAGAGATGTTGTTGACTCTTTGGAGATATCAATCGTATTTTTAACCCCCAAATCCACAACAGCTTCAGCTGCAGCCAACACTTCATTTGCCACTCTGACGCGAAGGGTATTTTCTACCGCTGTGGCTTGCATAACACCGACAAAACCTTTTAGTGCTGATTCATACGCTTTCGCTGCATTTTCAACGTTTTTAAGTTGCTCTAAATTGGCAGGTCGAACAGTAGTGGTTCTAATGTGGGCAAGTGTCTTATAGATACTTTCAAATTGAGCAATAGCCCCTTCAAGGATAGTGACATCGTTTTTGACTTGCGCTCTTTGTCCCATGACTCTAGCATTATTGCCTATATCCAAGACATTATTGATAAGTGTCACTTTTTCAACCCGTGCTAAAAGCTTTGTGCTTTCTACTTTAGCTACGATCTCTTCTTTGAGTTGTTGTTCTTGACTTTTCAGATAATCTTCTACATTTTTCATGAAAATGACCGCGTTCTCAGTCATCTGCTGATCAAATCCTTTTTTGTTAGCCAATATTTTTTCACTTCTCTCCACTGAAGCCATGTACTCGGCAAGTGATTTAGAAGCTTTTGCCTCATTTTCAATGAGTCCTTTAAGGTCATACTTTTTACCAAGTTCTTTGGCATCGTTCAACTGCTTTTGAAGTTCTGCAAAACTCTTTTTAGCGCTTGCAAGCGCGGTTTCATTATCTTGCATCGTAAATGCACGAATATCATAACGCGCTGCTCCTGCATATTTAAACACTTCACTGGCTACTTGAACTTCTGGCGCGTAAATATCGGAAAGCTTTGCCGAATCACTCGCTGCACTACGCATGTTAATGACTCCCATGACACCAAGCACCAAAGTGATACAGACTAAAATCCCAAAACCAATCGTAATTCTTTTTCCTAACGTCATATTGCTGCCCATTTTCTATCCTTTATCGCTGATTGTTTTGCTTAAATTTTGTACTAAACTCAGTTCATCTTCTCCAAAGAGTGCCACCAAATCTAATATCATCACAACCTTATTTTTTTGCTTTGCCATATTTTTGATAAATCGTGTATCAACACTGGAGCCAAACTCAGGAGGTGGTGAGATATTTTCATTTTCGACATTGACCACTTCTTCTACTTTATCAACAATAAAACCAATGTTTTTACCCTCAATGGTAATAATAACAATGGCCGTATACATTTGTG
>JAGOZL010000019.1 GCA_018058685.1 Sulfurospirillum sp. | reverse complement strand
TCAAAGCCCTCAAATGTGACCCAATTTCAGCGTTTGGTGGCGTGGTTGCGATTAATGGACGTTTGGATAAAGCTTTGGCAGAAAAAATCAATGAAATTTTTATCGAAGTCATTATTGCGGCAAATGTTGATGAAGACGCATTGGCAGTGTTTGAGAGCAAAAAACGCATCAAAATCTTTTCACAAGAGAGTAAGTATTTGGTCTTAAGCGATGATGAATTTGACTTTAAACACGTTGATGGTGGTTTTGTATTTCAAAATAGCGATAGAGTGAGTGAAGAAGAAGTTAAAGATGCAAAATGCTTGAGTGAGCGCGTTGCTTCTAAGCAAGAGTTACATGATTTGGAGATTGCTTATAAAGTAGCAAGTCTTACGAAATCAAATTGTGTGGTGTATGTCAAAGACTCTGCAATGGTGGCGATTGGTATGGGGATGACGAGTCGTGTGGATGCTGCAAAAGCGGCTCTTCGAAAAGCGCAAGATATGGGTATTGATATGAATGGCTCAGTCCTTGCTAGTGAAGCCTTTTTCCCATTCCGAGATAGCATTGACGCGGCAGCTGAGGCTGGGGTCAAAGCGATTATTGAGCCTGGTGGAAGTATCCGTGATGATGAAGTCATTGCCGCTTCCAATGAACATGGTATTGCTCTTTATTTTACAGGCGTGAGACACTTTTTACATTAATCAGACTAAAACTCTCTTTTATTGATTTAGATTAAGGATTTTTCTTTTTCTTTGGGGTATCGTTTCATCAAAAATAAAGGATGAAACGATGACTCCAACTCTTAAGCCTTGCCCAATCGAAAATGCAACGGTTCCGTTTTTCACATACACGCAAGACGGTATCGAATATATCGAATTTGACACATCAACGTGTGTTCCACCTGAGCCTATGGTCAATGCAATGATAGCGCTTGAAAAATTAACCTCTCCACACGTCAAAGTCGTGATGATTAACCACCGCTCTCCTGTAGGCTTGCTTGCAAAAATACAATCTTTTTACGATATTGAAGTGAGTGAACTGGAAAATGGAAAGCTTAAGTTGGTTTTTTCTTATAAAGAAGGAGAAACACCTAAAGCTGATTTACAGAACAAAAGTTGTGCAGGCTGATGAAAGTTACACTTGCCACAGAGATGGCACCCCCTTTTGTTTTGGTGGCACATTTTTTTATTACGAGCATTGTGTTTTTGCTTTTAAGCGGTGCAAGTTTGGCTTTTTTGGCGGAAGATACGAGTGGTTATTTTATCTCTTCTTCTTTTGCGGCATTTTCGCATCTGTACCTTTTAGGTTTTGTGATGATGGTGATTTTTGGCGCACTCTATCAACTCTTGCCTGTCGTGCTTGAAGCACCTATTTTTTCAAAAGATTTTGCCTATATTCAGTTTTACATGTACGTTCTAGGACTTTCATTGATGGTGAGTGGATTTACCTTCTCCTCTTTGCATCTGCTCATTCCCTATGGCGCAGTGATTACCTATGCTTCGATGTTAATTTTTTGTGTCAATGTCTTTTTAACCTTCTATCGTTTAGAAAACATCAATGTTGTCGGAAAATTTCTTCTCATGGCAACACTTTTTTTATTTGTTTCTGTGAGTCTAGGGTTAGTGATAGGTCTAAGTTTAGGACATGGGCTTTTTACGATTGATATAGATGCGTGGACCAAAGCACATATTATAGGAACATTAGGTGGATTTGTAATGATGGTTATCATGGGGGTTGCGATGGTACTCATTCCCATGTTTTCACTCTCCCATGGCTATTCTCAACAATGGATAGAAAGAGCATTATATGTTCATAGTGTCGGAGTCATTCTTTCAATGGGATGCTTCATCTTTGGCTTTAGTTCATTTGTCGCGATTCCTTTAGGACTTTTGATGGTTTCATCATTATTGTTTTTGATTCAAATGGCTTTGATTTTAAAGCACCGTGTGCGTAAGCAAAATGACTATTGGGTGAAAAATATTGTTTTTGCTTTTATCTGTTTTACATGTAGCCTGATTGCGCTTTGGTTTAATCCAGTTCTTGGAGGAATGCTTTTTTTCTTAGGCTTTTTACTGCCTTTGATTGTGGGGCATATTTATAAAATTCTTCCCTTCTTGATTTGGTACGAAAAGTTTTCACCTCTTGTTGGAAAGCAAAAAGTCCCTTTATTGCATCAAATGATTCATACTAAAATTGCAGATATTCAAACACTTTCATTGTTTATCGCTGTGATTGTATTGTCAATGGCGCTCATATTAGGATTAAATAGTTTATTTGTGTGCGGTAGCACACTCTTGTTTGGCTCCATTATGTTAGTTGTTTATAACACATGGTATGCCTTTAATTACACTACAAATGAATGATAAAAAAGGAAAAAAGATGGTAACACAAGAAGATGTATACAGTGCTATAAGTACGGTGATTGACCCAGAAGTTGGCTTTGATATTGTTTCGTTAGGGTTGATTTATGATGTTGCGGTTGAAAATGAAAACGTACATGTAACGATGACACTTTCAACCAAAGCGTGTCCTTTGCATGAGCTCATCAAGCAATGGACACACGATGCTGTTTTGAAGCTTGAAGGGGTCAATGAGTGTAGAATAGAAATCGTATGGGAACCTGCATGGAATATTACGATGGCAAACGATACCGTTAAAAAAGCCTTAGGTGGTTAAATCATGACATCTTAAGAATTAAATCTGAAAATATATACTATAATCGTAGCTTAAAGATTTAATTGAGGGGAATGAATGGAAATTACCACCAAAACAAACGGTCAAAGTGTTGATGTTTTTATCTCGGGTATTATCAAAACGATTTCCGATGGTCAAAGTATCAAAGAGGCAGTGGCACGCGTTTTTGCGCAAGACTCACAACAGCTAATACATATTCATATCAAAGATTCATTCATCATCACTTCTTCTGTGATAGGTTTTTTAATTAAATCTATTAAAATTGACAAGATGGAGCTTAGTGTTTATGTTTATAGTAATGAGCTTTATACCATGCTTGAAGATATGAACCTCATTGAATCAATGAATGTGAGAAAGGCTTAAGATGCGCAAAGGTATAGGATTTAAAATAGGATTTACCCTCATTCCTTTGTTATTAGTCAGTTTTATTATTTTACAATTTTTTATTGTGAGCGAATTTAAAAAATCATCTCAAATACAAAGTGAAAACAATCTTAATCTTTTAAGCCATTCTGTGTTTCAAACGGTACGGGCGGCAATGAACTTAGGTGATCGTGCTTTAATTGACAAGTCTTTAAAAGATGCAGGAGAGATGAAAGGCATTAAAGAGCTTAAAATCCATCAATCTCAAGCTGTAATTGACACCTTTGGTATTAATGCAAAACTTAGCACCGATGATGCTGTTGTGGCTATTTTTAAAAATCCTGTTCAAAAAAATCTTGTGCTTGATGATGAAAAAGGGCATCGATTACGTTTGCTTCAACCCCTCATTGCTGAACAAGACTGTCTTGCGTGTCATGCTGGCTCTAAACAAGGTGATGTGTTAGGTGTGATGGACATGACGTTTTCATTTGATGAAATTGATGCGTATATTGATGCTGTTGGCTGGAAGCTTGTCTCTATCTTTACACTTTCTTTAGCCATTGTGACTATTTTGATTATGTTAATTCTAAAAAAAGTAGTAGGAAATCCATTGGCTATTTTATTAGAGCGTGTGAAAGATCTCTCTGGTGGAAATGGCGATTTAACCGCAAGGGTTAAGATTCACAGTAATGATGAAATGGGAGAAATCGCAAAATATATCAATATCTTTATTGAAAAAATTCAATCGATTATTATGACATCACAAGGTATTTCTCAAAATGTTGAACAAACAGGTGAATCGCTTAATGGCAATGCCGCTCAATTTTCTAAAGGTGTGAGCGAGCAAGCACAGCAAATTAAGATGTCGTTTGAACTCATGAAAGATATTGAAGCAGATTTAGATTTATCTGAAGAACTTGCCATCCATACGGTAGAAGATAACACATCATCGTTTAGTGTGCTAGAAAAAATGAGTCTTTCTTTGAATGAAGTTGTACAAAAGATTAATAGTGCGAGTGATTCTGAACAAGAGATGGCACATCAAATTCACAATGTCGTTGCCCAAACTGACCAGATAAAAGGTGTTTTGGCGATGATTAAAGATATTGCTGATCAAACCAACCTTTTAGCGCTCAATGCTGCCATTGAAGCCGCGCGCGCGGGGGAACATGGTCGAGGATTTGCCGTTGTGGCTGATGAAGTACGAAAACTAGCAGAACGTACCCAAAAATCACTCTCCGAAATTGATGCAACGATTAGCGTGATTGTTCAAGGAGTGACGCAACTAAGCTCCAATATGGAAGTGAATTCTGAAAATATTCGCCTCATTTCAACACGTGCCTTTGATGTCCAAAATGAAACGGAAGAGACAAAAAATCGTACATTAGAGTCCATCGAAGTTTCTAAGAAAGCTTCTAAAAAAGTAGTGGAAATTTCACACTTGACCAATGTTATGATGGATCAAATGAAACGAACCCTTAGCCTTTCTGATAACAATGAGATTATCGCTGAGGAATTAGCTTTAATTTCTAAAAAGATGTTAGAAACTTCACAGGTTCTTGATAGAACATTGTCAACGTTTAAAGCGTAAGAAGCAAAGGGGTTTACCCCCTTTGCAATATCTCAACTTTTTCTTCAATCAACAATAGCGCTTCGATTAAAGGCTCTAGTGCATTTTCTTTTGTCTCTAACTCTTCAGAGAGTTGCGTTAACCCTTTTTGCTGGTAACACTCTGGATTTTCCAAACATTTTTTGATAGCACGTATCTCATTTTCTAAGGTTTCGATTTCTTGAGGAAGATTTTCAAGAAGGCGTTGTTCTTTGTAGCTTAACTTTACAACGCTTGTTTCTTTTGTTTTTGTATTTTTTACATCTTCATTTGATGGTTTGTACTCTTCTTTTTCCATCACTTCAAGTTCTCTTAGTTCGCTTTCGATTTCTAAGTATTCGCTATAGCTTTGGTAACTTTCTTCAACGATACCTTCACCTTTAAAGACGTAGAGTTTTTCAGCGATTTTATCGACAAAATAGCGGTCATGGCTTACAAAAATAACCGCTCCATTAAAGCTTTGAATGTACTCTTCTAAAATATTAATCGTAGGAATATCCAAATCATTGGTCGGTTCGTCTAAAATGAGACAATCCACTTCTTGAGCAAATAAAAGAGCTAAAGCTACACGGTTTTTTTCGCCACCGCTTAAAATGCCTATTTTTTTATTTAAATCTTCTTTAGGAAAAAGAAAGTTTTTAAGATAGCCAAAGACATGCATATTTTTGCCTTTAACATCAATGCGATCTCCACCATTAGGACAAAAGGTTTCGATTAAATCTCTATTGGGATCCAAGACGGAGCGCTGTTGATCAAAATAACCTACTTTAAATTCGCCTTTGTTAAATGTTCCAGCATCAACGCCCATCTCACCCAGTAAAATTTTAAGTAAGGTTGACTTACCCGCACCGTTTTTACCAACAATCGCAATACGATCTTTTTGTAAAATACGTGTGGTGAAGTCTTTAATGAGAAGTTTGTCACCTAGTTTTTTAGTGACATCGTATATTTCAAAAAGCATTTTTTGCTTGTTAATGATTTTTTCACCGTTAAAGTTTAGCTTTTCTCGCTCAAGTTCTAGTTTGAGTTTTTTAACTAACGAAGGATTTTTTTTCGATTTTTCTCGTAGTTCAAAAACACGTTGTTTTCGTCCTTCATTACGTTTAAGGCGTGCTTTAACCCCACGTCTTAGCCACTCCTCTTCACCTTTTAGGTATTTGAGTAAATTTTCATGTTGTTTTTGCAAAGAGTGAATCAAAAGCTCTTTATTGACAAGATAATTTTCATATCCACCTTCAAAGCTTCGTAAAGTTCCATCATCAATTTCAATGGTGCGTGTTGCAATATGGTCGATGAAATAGCGATCGTGAGAGATAAACAAAAGCGTAAAACGTGATTTTAAAATCATTTTTTCCAAAAACTCAACCATGTAAACGTCCAAATGGTTGGTGGGTTCATCAAGGAGTAAAATATCAGGTTTTTGTAAAATAAGACCTGCTAGAGTTACACGGCGCTGTTCACCACCGCTTAACATATGCACATCACTATTTTCAAACTGTTTTAAATCAAACTCTTGCATGACCTGTTGGACTTTTTCATCCAAGCTCCATGCATCGTGGATTTCTAAAAAAGTCGCGAGCAGGCTCTGTTCTTCTAAAAGAGCAGGGCTATGTTCATGCTCTAACATTTTTAGCAGTGTTTCATACCGTTTTAATGCATTTTTTAGCTCACTGAGTTGCTCTTCAATGGCTTCTTTGACACTCATCCCTGCTTTAAATGCAGGTGTTTGGTCTAACATACCTATCTTGATATTTTTTTGAACGATACGTCGTCCTTCATCAGCTCCCAGCGAGCCATGAATGATTTTCATGAGTGTTGATTTACCACCGCCGTTTTTTCCGATGATAGCAACACGTTCATATTCATGCAGTGAAAAATCGACTTTGTCTAAAATATGGTTTGTCTCATAGGTTTTGCTGATTTCAATTAAATCTAAAAGTGCCAAATGTGATGCCTCCACATAATATCAAGAGCTTTTAATAAAAGCTTATGTGCTTATGTTTTCGTTATTTTTGGCGTATTATAGCCAAAGTTGAAGAAGTAGGGTAAAGCATGGCGCTTTACCCTTTATGGTACTTACGATTGGAATTGGTTGAGTTTGTTATTGAGGTTTTCAGCTAGTTTTGAGAGATGATCGGCTGCTGCGGCAATTTCTTCGACACTGCGTGCATTTTGTGAGGTCAATGAATTGATGTTGGAGACCATATCTACGATTTTATCAGTATCCTCAGCAATTTTTAACGAATTTTTAGCACTGGTTGTGACTGAGGAAACGCTTTCATCCATCACTTTCGTTGTGCCTAAAATCGTTGTTTCAACGCCATTAGAAATAGTGGAGAGTCTTTGAATGTTTTTAGCATTTTTATTCATCTGGTCTGAGGCATTGACGGTAGATTGAACGATAATGTTGATGGTCGCATTGATTTCGGTGAGTGAACTTTGTGTTCGCTCCGCCAATTTGCGTACTTCATCGGCAACAACGGCAAATCCACGACCATGCTCCCCAGCACGTGCTGCTTCAATCGCAGCGTTGAGCGCTAAAAGATTGGTTTGGTCTGCGATATCTGAGATAACGGTTAAGATTTGTTTGACTTGCTCCGCATCTTTACTCATTTGCTCTAATTGATGTGCAAGAGCGGTTTCTGCTTCACTAGCAAGGTCAACTTCGTTACGCAAGGTGATAATTTCATTTTTAGCCGTATCAAGTTGTTTTCCAGCAATAGCAATATTGTTTTTCATACCTTCTGATAGTGAAGCTGTTTCTTGAACAAAGTTTTTAATAGAATTAATTTCTTCAATCGTATTATCAACAATGGAAGAGCTTTGTTCTGCATTGCGTCCTATTTGCATACTCGTAGCACTTAGCTCGCTGGATACAGAGGCGTTTTCATTAGAAGAGTTTTTAGCATCGCTAATGGTATGTTCAAGCGTTACAATCAAGGCATTGAAACTATCAACAATCTCCTTGATTTCATTATTTTTATCATAATTGATACGAAATGTAAGCTTTTTGTGTTGAACAAAATGTTGAATGCTATCACGAATAAGATGGACACTTTCAATGATACTTTTTCGAATAGCATATCCAAAAAGACTACAGGTCGCGATAACAATTAAAGAAAGAATGAGCATCAATTTTTCTGCATTACCTTTATGTTCTAATGCCTTTTCTGCTTCATTCTTTGCTATCTCGCCATTTTGTTTAATATGGGCATCTAAGGCCTGAGTGAAAGCAAGAAGAATAGGACGACTTTTGTTTAATAGTGCAGCAGCCTCAACATTTTTATTTTCTCTTGATAATTTCGTGACGCTTTCAATAACTTCAAGTGCTTTAAGTAAAGCAGCTTTGTCTTTTTCCAAAGAGGCTTTATCGGCATCATCTGAGAGCATTCCCTCATATTTTTTTAAAGAAGCATCAATACTCTCTTTAACTTTTTTAATGGCTTGTTCACTTTTTTCCATACTTGCAGAATCTTCCGTTGAAATATGTTCCCAAAGATTCAATCGCAAGCGATAACCATTTTGCATCGTGTCGTTTAAAAGTAAAATACTTGGAACTGAATTAACATTCGCGTAGTTTGTCTTTTCAAATACGGCATTGATTTTTGTAAAACCTATAAACGATACACCACCCATTCCTAAAACGGCAACAAAAATCATAATATAGAGCTGTTTTGAGATACTCACGGCACCCTCCTTGATGAATATATTATCATTCTAAGTCGTATTTCCTGAAAGATACTTGAACTATCTTGTTGGGAATTAAACTTACTCGATGAATGATAAAATAGTAACAAATAAATGTTGCAAATGTGTTGTTATGGTTTAGAAAGTATTGGTTAAAAATTGGTATGATAACGCTCTTAAATGACTAAAGGATTGATAAAATGTTACTAATAATAACAACACTTTATACCCTCTATATTTTTATCAAACTCTACGCTGCATTCATGGAAATAGGTTTTGTTGCAAAAGCCAAGCATGAAAAGGCGATTATTCTCTCTCCCTCGCATTATATTAAGGCAGCACATTATAAGATTGCTTCTCAAAAGTTTTCTATTGTTTCGACATTTTTTGAGCTCCTTCTTTTTATAGCATGGATGGGTTTTGGGCTTTTTTGGCTTGAGAGTTCGCTTGTGAGTATTGAAAATGAAACACTCAAATCTCTTTTATTTATGGCGATTTTTCTTGGCATTAATTATCTCTCTTCCTTGCCATTTGATTTTTATCAAACGTTTGGTTTAGATAAAACGTTTGGTTTTTCAACGATTGATATGAAAACCTTTTTGCTTGACCAACTCAAATCCATAGCGATGTTTTTTGTTTTTGGAGGAGCATTTTTTTGGGCGATGATTACCATCATAAACTCTTTTGAGCATTGGTGGGTGTATGGTTTTGCTTTTTCTTTTATCGTTATTTTGTTTATAAATATGATCTATCCCATCGTCATTGTGCCTTTGTTTAACAAACTCACTCCCCTTGAAGATGAATCACTGAAAAGTTCTATTGAGGCTCTTTTACAAAAAGCAGGACTTAAAAGCAGTGGGGTGTATAGCCTAGATGCGAGCAAACGAGATAATCGGCTCAATGCGTATTTTGGAGGGCTTGGTCGTTCAAAACGCGTTGTGTTATTTGACACGCTTATTGCAAAGCTTGACAAATCAGAGCTTTTAAGCGTTTTGGGTCACGAATTGGGACATTTTAAGCATGGGGATATTTTTAAAAATATTGCTTCAAGTGGCTTAATGCTTTTTATCATGTTTGCTCTCTTTGGCAATCTTCCCGAAGAGCTTTTTGAAGCTTTACATGTAAAAAGTGGCGCACATATGATTTTGGTCTTTTTCTTTCTCTTTTCTCCTGTGCTTTCTTTTGCGATGATGCCTTTATTTGGGCTTGTGAGTCGTTACAATGAGTACAGAGCCGATGAATATGGCAGTGAGTGTGAAAGTAAAGAAGCACTCTGTTCTGCCCTAACAAAACTTGCCGATGAAAATAAGAGCTTCCCTCTCTCGCATCCTTTAAATATAGCGCTTTATTTTACACATCCACCCTTGGTGGAGCGATTGAAAAAACTTGGGATGACGTTTTAGTGCGTATCAAAGAAATCTTACATGTAAGCACGCAAAGGCTTCGCGAGGTCACTGATATTCCTCAAAAAGAGGCGATGATACTCTTAGGGCATAGTCTAGGTCGTGATATGAGTTGGCTCATTGCACACAGTGATGCGTGTGTGGAAGTGGATGAGCATTTTTGGGAAATGATTCAAAGACGCTCCAAGCATGAACCTTTAGAGTATATTTTAGGCTGTGCAACATTTTATGGGAAGAGCTTTGATGTGGATAAGCGTGTGCTCATCCCTCGTCCTGAGACAGAGATACTTGTCGATAAAGTCGTGGAACTCTCAAAAACATTTTCAAATCCGCATATTGTTGAAATAGGATGTGGCAGTGGAATTGTGAGTATTATGCTGGCTCTTTTACTACCAAATGCAAGGTTTAGTGCCGTGGACATCTCAGACGATGCTTTACATGTAAGTAGCCATAATGCGAAGAAACACGGTGTACAAGAGCGCATCACTTTTGTGCATGGCAGTTATTTGGATGGGATAGAAGAGAGCATTGATATTATCGTTTCCAATCCTCCTTATATCGCTAATGATGAGCCTTTAGGCGTAGGACTCTCCTTTGAGCCTTCTTTGGCATTGTATGGTGGGAATAGGGGAGATGAGATGTTGTGTCATATTATTGATCTGTTTTGCGAACGAAAAGCCAAGCAGTTAGTATGTGAGATGGGGTATGACCAACGTGAGGCAATCACGTTACATGTAAAAGAAAAAAGTTTACATGTAGATTTTTATAAAGATTTGGCAGGGTTAGATAGAGGATTTTGGATTGAGGAGAAAAAATGAAAAGTCTGGTGATTTTGTATGTAACATTTTTGGGTATTGCACTTGGGGTTGAAGTGGCAGCGGGTGCATTTATAGCGCCTGTGATTTTTTTCCCTCATAAGTATTTGGGTGAAGGAGTTTTGAGCCATTTTCAAAGTGGTATTTTAATGACTCAAGTGTTTTTGAAAACCAATATGCTTTTAATGATTGTGGCAGTGTATAGTCTCTTTTTTGAAATCATTTCATGGATAAAAAAGAGAAACAACGATGTTTTCTCAAGCGTCTGTGCTCTTTTAGGAGTAGGGCTTACCGCTATTTTTGTTTTTTACCATACACCTTTTATCGTAGAAGCACAAGGTCAAGGTGCTTTGGCGACTGCTACAGAGGCGTTTGATACAATGCATAAACAAAGTGAAGTGGTGATGAAAAGTTTGATGGTAATTCAGCTAAGTTTGTTATTTAGAAGAGTGTGGTTAATCCAAAAGTAAGAGAAGATTAAAAATCTTCTCTTACAAAAGAGGGGTTTATGATTTTTAGTCCATTTGGTGGCGAATATAGGTAGGAATGTCAAGATAATCATCTTGTCCTTCGTAACCACCACTTACTTTTTTCATGCGTAAAATTCGTTCTTTTTTGATTGATTCTTGATTGTTATTGAGCATCTTAAGCTCTTTTGCTGCTTCGATTTTATTTTCAAAACCTGTCGCAACAATCGTTACACGAACACTGTTTTCTGCCATCGTTTCATCCGTTGTAGTACCAAAGATAACGTCAGCATCTTCATCCGCACAGTCCATGATAAGACCCATCGCACTACTGATTTCATTGAGTGGGTAGGTTGGAGGAAGTTGGAAGTGAACAAGAACACCAAGTGCGCCGTTAATAGACATATTATCAAGAAGAGGAGATTCAATAGCACTTTTGATGGCTTCAATCGCAGCATCTTCACCTGTACTTTCACCAATACCCATAAGCGCCATACCACGATGACTCATAACGGTTTGAACGTCGGCAAAATCCACATTGATATCGCTTTGACCAGAGGAGAGAACCACTAAACTCATACCACTCACAGCACGACTTAAAACATCATCAACGATTCTAAAACTATCTTTAATACCAAATTTTGAATCTACAATGGAGAGAAGTTTGTCATTGGGGATGATGACGATTGAATCGCTCTCTTTACGTAAATCATTAATACCCATTTCGGCTAATTTGGCTCTTTTTTTACCTTCAAACATAAAAGGTCGTGTTACAACAGCAACCGTAAGCGCACCGACTTCTTTAGCCGCTTGTGCAACAACAGGAGCCGCACCAGTTCCCGTGCCGCCACCAAAACCAGAAGCGATAAAAACAATATCTGCTTTTTCTAAAGAGGTCTTAATTTCCTCATAGCTTTCCAATGCCGACTCACGACCCACTTCTGGACGCATACCTGCACCTAAGCCTTTTTTACCCAGCTGAATTTTTGTTTTAGCTAAACAGTTTTCAAGGGCTTGAGCATCTGTGTTTGCTGCGATTAAATCGATACCATGAATACCTTCACGTACCATGTGGTTAATCATATTACCACCACCGCCACCAACACCTATCACTTTAATTTTAGCGCCGTAAACACCTTTTGATTCTTCTATGCTAAAGCCGTTCATATTTTATTCCCCTCTTTAAAATAATTGTGTTAGTCTGTTCCACAGACGAGATGCAAATCCATCTGTTTGCTCTTCTTGAATATTGGCAAGGTCTTTTAGCTTTTCCTTAGCATTATCTTTTGTAGCAGGCAATGGTGTTCCAAGTTCTTCTTCTTCATCAAAGCTTTCTTCTTCTTGTCTAGCTTGATGATGACGGCTTGGCTCAATCGTCTCATCTTTGTAACGTAGTTTTTTATTTGAATCAATCTCGTACGGCGTGAAGTGACCTCCACCGTAGAGTACAAGACCAATAGCTGTTGAATAGCTTGGGTCTCTGAGTGTTTCAAATAGCCCATCCATTTCTCTTGGTTTGGCAATGCGAATAGGTACATTGTCAAAAATAGCCGAAGCTAATTCCCTGATACCTTCTAACTTTGTCATTCCACCTGTCAATACAACACCCGCACCGATTTGTTCTTTAAAACTACTTTCTTCCAGTGTTTTTGCCAAAATCATTAAGGTCTCTTCCACACGCACATAGATAACATTGGAAACAATATTGAGTGATACTTCGTGTGTTGAACCATCATCCCCAATAACAGGGAGTTCAATAAGCTCATTTGAGTTGCTCTTCAGTGAGCCATAATTTATTTTAATCTCTTCTGCCGCACCCAAAGGTGTGTGCAAAGCAGTAGAGAGGTCGTTGGTAATATTGAGTGAGCCAACACCTAAATAATCATTGAAACGCATAGAATTGCCTGCATGAATCATAATGTTACATGTAGCTCCTCCCATATCCATAACCGCAACACCTAGTTCTCTTTCATCGTGATTCAAAACGGCAATAGCAGAGGCATAACAGCCTAAAACGATGTTGTCTATTTCGACACCTGCTGACTTGACTGCTTTTTTAAGATTGCTTAGAGATGATTTTTGAGCTGTGATGATATGCACTTGCACTTCAAGGCGTGCGCCATTCATTCCAAGTGGATCTTCAATAAATTCTTGGTCATCTACTTTAAAATTATAAGGAAGTACATGGAGTTTTTCATATTCGTTAGGAATGTTAGCGTTATGATCAGCCATTTGCATCGCACGATTAATCTCTTTGATGCCAATATCACGGTTAGGAATATTGACAATACCACTACTATCAACACTCTTCGTGTACGCTCCTGATATGGAGACAATGACTTTTTCATATTGAGTACCCGCAACACGTTTAGCATCATTGAGTGCATTGCGAATTGACTTAGAGGCAAGGTCAATATTAGTGATGATGCCTTTTTTAAGACCTTGCGATTTTGCAATACCCGCACCTAATATTTTGATGTCACCATCGTCATTCTTTTGAGCGATAATAGCGCAAATCTTGGTTGACCCAATGTCAATACCTAAAATCGTAGTGCTCAACTATTTTCCTTTATAGTATTGCTCGACTTTGTATGTCGTAGCTAATTTCTTGATAAGGTTTTGATTGAATTCTGTTTGTTTGACTTGAACGATGTTCTCATCAAGCAAACTAACATACTGTTTGACCTTCTCATCATTAAGCAACTTTTGTTCCAAAACTTCGTACAGAATGGCCTTATCACCTATCACTTTATAACCTTTTTTGTTTGCGTTATCGAAAACGTGACTTAAAAATTCAGCCGTTTTGGCTTCATCGAGTCCTGCAATGGCTTTAGTGCTATCACGTCCTACGAAACCTATGTCTGTGCCATTAAAAGTGTCAAGCCTTGCTGTAGCTTTTTTTTCTAAAGCACTCACTTTCAAATCGGCTAAAAACTCTTTTGTTACACTCTCTTTAGCGGCTTCATACGTCATTATTTCAGGGAATTTGATATCTTTCACTCTAACAACAATATAGTTGTCTTTATAGGTAAAAGGTTTAACAACTTCATCTTTGGGAGCTGTTTGAATTTTATCGAGTGGGAATGTTGCGTCATCGTCAAAAATAACTTTGGTTTCAGTGGGTGCTAACTCACCTTTTTTGAAAGCCAAGTAAGCTTCCAATGAGCGCTTTTTATCATTTCTAAGTCTTAAATCCGTTGTAAGTTGTGTTTTTGCCTCTTCAAAGCTCATCAACTTTCCATCAGAATGCTTGTAGTTGTGTTTTTCCTCAGCATAGAAAGACTCTAGTGCTTTTACATCCGTAGACTCTTGTGAAGGGGAGAGTGTAAAAATATCGAGTGTGTAGCTTTTTTTAGTGAGATAACGTGCTTTTTCTTTTTCCCAAAATGCTTTAATATCTTCTTCTTTGTATGTAAGGTCTTGTGCATCTAAGCTTAGTGTTGCGACGGAAAGTCTATCTTCCATAAAAAATGCAGAAGAGAAAATTTCACGCTCTTTTGCAGAAGGTGAGAATTTGAAAAAACGTTCCAATTTAGCATTTAAAATCTCTTTTTCAAGCCCACGTTCGTAGTCACTTGGTGCAATACGATTTGATTTAAGAATGGAGTAGTAGAGTTCTTTATCAAAGACACCATTGGTTTTGAAATTTTCAGTAGTGCTTAGGCGCTGGATCACGTCTTGTTTGGTAACGATAAGACCCAGATCATCCGCGAGGTTAAGAAGGAGTGATTGGTTAATAAGGGTGTTCATCACCATTTTTTCTAAACCCATCTGCTCCGCTTGCTCTTGCGTGAGATTGCCACCTAGAAGATTGTTGTAAAAATTGTAATGATTTGAGTATCCCGTTTGAAAGTCTTGAAGTGAAATGGTTCGATGTCCCACTTTTGCAACGGAAGATGCACGGTCTTTATTAAAATCGTACGCACCCCATCCGACGAATCCAGCACCAACAAAAGCAATTGTGCTAATCCAAATTGTAACGACGAGGTATTTTTTATGACGTTGCATCCACGTAATCATTCGTATCCCTTATAAGCGAGTGTATTTTGCTATAATTCTATCTTTATAGTTATTAAATAACCATAAATCGTGTGTAACCTCTAACACAAAAAGGTAAAAACAAGAAATGAATGTACAATTATTGCTAGAAGAGGATTTAAGGCACATTTGGCATCCGTGTACGCAAATGAAAGACCACGAGACACTTCCTTTACTACCCATAAAACGAGGGAGGGGCGTCTATTTATTTGATTTTGATGATAACGCTTACCTTGATGGTGTTAGTTCATGGTGGGTCAATCTTTTTGGTCACTGCCATCCGTACATCAATCAAAAAGTCAAAGAGCAAATTGATACCTTAGAACACGTTATTTTTGCGGGATTTACGCATGAGCCGATTGTAAAGCTTTCAAAAAGACTCTGTGCTTTAGCGCCTCAAGGGTTGGAAAAATGTTTTTACGCGGACAATGGTTCAAGTGCCATAGAAGTAGCTCTTAAGATGAGCTTTCAATATCATAAAAACAAAGGGGAAAAACGACCTCTCTTTGTCTCGTTAGAAAATAGCTATCATGGCGAAACCATCGGTGCTTTAGCGGTAGGTGATGTGAAATTGTATAAACAGGTTTTTGAAGATATTTTACTGCAAACCCTCCAAGCGCCTGTTCCAAAAGACCAAAGTGAAGAAGCAGCCTATGAAGCAAGTAGGGCACTTGAGAAAATTTTTAGTGAAAATACAGGGAAAATTTCAGCATTTATCATCGAACCATTGGTTCAGTGTGCGGGTGGAATGCATATGTATCATCCATCCTACATCTCACAGGCTCGCAAACTCTGTGATGCGTATGATATTCATCTCATTGCCGATGAAATCGCTGTTGGCTTTGGGAGAACGGGTAAAATGTTTGCGTGTGAACATGCGGGTGTTAGTCCTGATTTTATGACACTTTCTAAAGGACTAACGGGAGGTTATCTGCCTCTTTCAGTCGTTTTGACCACACAAAAAGTATACGATGCATTTTACTGCGATTATAGTGAGTTTAAAGCATTTTTACACTCGCACAGTTATACGGGAAATCCTTTAGCGTGTGCTGCTGCCAATGCAACCTTGGATATTTTTGAACAAGAGTCTATTTTAGAGAAAAATCAAGAAAAAATTGCTTTCATGGCATCGTGTTTGGAACGATTTAAGAATGCTCCAAACGTACAAAGTATTCGCCAAACAGGGATGATTGCCGCTGTTGAGCTAAAAGAATATCCGATTGATTTTAGGGTCAATCTCAAAGTTTTTACCCACGCACTCAAGCAAGGCGTTCTCCTTCGTCCTTTGGGCAATGTTGTCTATTTTATGCCTCCTTATGTGATTACATGTAAAGAGATTGAGCGTATGATGGATGTGGCGTATGAGGCGATTGTAAGCCTAAATGATTTATAATAAAAGCATTTTAATGAAGGATAAAGAGTGAACATTCCGCATATTCCCGTACTTTTAGAAGAGGTCAAAGAGGCGTTTGCGTCCATTGATGAGGGGTTTATTGTGGATTGTACACTGGGGTATGGTGGGCATAGTGAAGCGCTCTTGGAGCAAAATCCTCGTATCAAGCTTATAGGATGTGACCAAGACGAAGAAGCTTTGAATTTTAGCAAAAAGAGATTAGAGCGCTTTGGCGAGCGTGTCATCTTTCATCATGGCAATTTTAGCTCGGTGATAGAGCAGTATAAAAATCTCCCTATTCGAGGTATACTCGCTGATATCGGTGTCTCTTCTTTGCAACTTGATAAAAAAGAGCGTGGTTTTGCGTTTGATTCAGAAACGTTAGATATGCGTATGAATCCGCACAATACTCTGAGTGCTTATGAAGTCATCAATCACTATCCAAAAGCGGAGTTAGAGCTTATTTTACGTGAATTTGGTGAAATTCATGAGTATAAAAAGATGGCTGAACTTATCTGCACTGCACGAGCAAAAGAGCCCATCAAAAGTGCTAAAGAACTGTCAGCTTTAGTTGCGCGTATGGGCTCAAAAAAGAAGATTCATCCCTCAACCCTTTTATTTCAAGCCATTCGCATTGAAGTGAACAATGAACTTGGCGTATTGGCAGAGCTTTTGGAGAGTATCAAAAATGCTGATTTTGAGGAGTGCATTGTGGGGATTATCTCCTTTCACTCGTTGGAAGACCGTATTGTCAAACAGACCTTTAAGTTATGGAGTCAAAATTGCATTTGTCCTCCTGAAGTGATGCGCTGTATGTGTGGAAACCATCATGCCATAGGCAAACTTGTGAGTAAAAAACCTATTGAAGCGAGCCATGCAGAGATGAAAAAAAATCCTAGAAGCCGAAGTGCAAAGCTTCGTGTGTTTAAGATAACAAAGAGTGTGTGATGGACGATAAAAACGAACTGTTAGAAGAGTATGATGCGGAAGGACGTGTTGAGAAAAACCTTGATTTTCGTTTTTTGATGCTCGTATATATGGTCATATTTGTCGCTTTTTTACTAATACTTCCTAAAATCTATATCAAAAATCAAATCTACTACATGAGTCGAGATATCCACAAACTTTACAGCGAATATTCTATTTTAAGTGAAGAAAACAGAGTTTTGAAACAAAATTTGGAGAATATGCGCTTTAAGAACCAAATTTTAGACACCATGTACATCGAATAAACCGTGTTCAATGCTTTTACATGTAAGGATTTGCTGTGATACGTTCTCTCATTCGCTTTGCGATTGAAAAATCGATTTTAAACCATATTTTCCTTCTTTTTTTAGTGGTGCTTGGCATCTTTTCTTATATTCAAATTCCTAAAGAGATTTTTCCACCTTCCAATCTGGATGCAATTTCCATCAGTGGCGCATATGAGGGCACAAGCCCTGAAGTGCTTGATCGTATGGCAGTCAAGGTCATTGAAGAAGAGTTGATTAATCTTAGCGACATCGAGCGTTTGGAAAGTACGGTTAAAAATGGAACGTTTTCTATCACTGCGTACCTCAAAGAGAGTGCCGATAAAAATGAACTTTTAGATGACATCAAAGATATTGTAGCGGTGGGCAGACGGGATTTGCCCTCTGATATGAATGAACCTGTGGTCAAAATCGTGAAGCAAGCTTTTCCTTTGGTTGTGGTCGCCATTGCCTCCAATGAGTCCAAAGAAGCCATGCTCAAAGTGGCTTCTGCGCTTAAAAGTGATATTGCGATGTTGCCAAACTTAAGTGAGATTCGCATCACAGGCGATGCTGACAAAGAGTTAGTGTTGAAAATTGATGAAAAAAAATTAAGCGCGTATGGTCTTGGTGTCGAAGAGGTTTACAGCGCACTCTCAAATCTTAGCACAACATTTCCTATTGGGTTGATTAAAGAAAGAGGAAAACACCTCTTCATTAGTACCATGGGTGGTGAGGAGAATGTTAAAGCTATTGAAGAGAGTTGGCTCAGTGTGGGGACAAAAAAGATACAGCTTAAAGAGATTGCGCAAGCCTCTTTTATGCTTGAAGATGCGAAAGAAGCTTCACATTTCAATGGAAAACCCAACCTCTCCATCACCATCAATAAATCCAAAGAAGGCAATGCCATTGAGCTTGTCAAACAGATAAAGACCCTTTTAAAACAGTATGAAAGTTCCTATCAAGACTATGAGTTTAAAGTCTACAGCGATACGTCTATTTGGATACGAAACCGCCTTAATACGGTTGTTTCTAACATTATTTTTGGTTTGGTTTTGGTAGGTTTTTCAGTTTACATGTTTATCAACGCGCGTGTCGCTTTTGTCGTAACGATTGGTATTCCTGTGAGCTTTTTGATAGGGCTGATTGCATCGCAAATGTTAGGCTATAGCCTCAATATGCTCTCTCTTTTAGGTGTTTTGATGGCATTAGGAATGCTGGTTGATGAAGCTATTGTGGTGAGTGAAAATATCTATCGGCACTTGGAGATGGGCGAAGATATCAAAACGGCGACCATTGAGGGTGCGGCGGAGATGTTTCCCGCCGTTTTAACAGCAACGATGACGACGATTTTTGCTTTTTTACCTTTACTGATGATGAGTGGAGAGATGGGGCTTTTTATGCGTATTTTGCCACTTATGATTTCACTGCTTTTACTCTCATCGTTGTTTGAAGCCTTTTATTTTTTACCACTTCATGCGAAAGATTTTATAAAACTTGATACCAAAAAGCGTCAAAACCATTCATGGTGGCTTTTTTGGAATGGCTTTTATCACACTTTTCTGTCGAAACTCTTTACCTATCCTAAACGTTTTTTAGTACTCTTCTTACTCTTTACTCTAGGTGGTACGTTTTGGATGATTAAAACCAGTCAATTTCAACTTTTCCCCGAATTTGATAACACACAAATTTTTATCAATGGCAAAGTCAATATCAACCACACCGTTGAAGAGACGCAAGAGATGGTGGGAAAAATCGAGGCTATTTTACTGCAAACCTTGAGTGATGATGAAGTCTCTTCCATCACATCAACTTCAGGTTTTTTACTCGATGCGAAGTATAAACCGCAGATTGCGGAAAATAATTTTCAAATTTTTATTAACCTTTACGAAGCCAAGCCGCAAAATGTGTTTGACCGCTTTATCAATCCTTATATTTCACCCTCGTATGATGATAGCGATATGCGACGAGACAGACCTGCAAAAGCGATTTTAGGTGATGTAAAAAAAGCCTTGGAGGGGATTGAAAAAAGCGGTGAGTTTGAAGAGTTTCAAGTCATCGTTCCAGGGGCTGGAGTGGTTAAAACCGATATTGATATTGCCTTAAGTGGGAATGATGCGCTCATTCAAGATGCGATGGAAGAACTTGCCAGTGCGATGCGAGGTATCAAAGGGGTGAGTAATGTCGCAAGTGATTTGAAAGAGGGGCAAAAAGAGTTAAAAATTCGGGTCAATGGCTATGGGCAATCGCTTGGATTTAATGAGAAAAATATTGCTTCTATTTTGCGAGGGTATTTTTTCAAGGTTGAAGTTTCTAAGATGAATTATGAGGGTGAATTGATTCGTGTTAAGACACAAGAACGTATGAAAGATACCTTTGATGCGCTTTTTTCATTTTATGTCACGATTCCACAAACGGCGCAAAAAGTACGTCTAAGTGAAATTGTTGATTTGGAAGAAAAGCAAAGTTATGCAGATGTTCATAAAGAAAAAGGGATAAAAATCAGCTCCCTCACAGGCTCTATCGACAAAGCGGTGATAACCTCTTCGGAAGTGATGAAAATCATTGAACCCACCTTGGCGCGCTTAGCTCAAAAGGGTTTACATGTAGAGATTAAAGGTGAAGAAAAAGAGAATAAAAAAGTGCAACTGGAGATGGCAAAAGCAGCGCTTGTGGCGGTATTTTTAATCTTTATTGCTTTGGTGTGGATGTTTGATTCGCTCTTTTTATCGTTCATCGTTTTAAGTGTCATTCCGCTTTCGGTTTTTGGCGCACTTTTAGGGCATGGGGTGATGGGGCTTAATCTTTCCATGACAGGATTGTTGGGTATTGTTGGTTTAAGTGGTGTTGTGGTCAATGATGGCATCGTGATGATAGACTTTTTGAAAAAAGCTCAAAGTATCAAAGAGGCGTTAGATATTGCGACAACAAGGCTACGCCCTATCTTTTTAACCTCTATTACAACTGTTTTTGGGCTTACAACGCTTATCTTTTTTGCTGATGGACAGTCGGTTATCTTACAGCCGATGGCCGTTTCTTTAGGCTTTGGCGTGGTGTGGTCAACCCTGCTCAATCTTTTATATCTGCCTGTGTTATACGTACTTTTAAAAAGGAAAACCTTTGATACTCAATAATGATGTGATACTCATCCTTGGATGTGTGGCATTTGCCCTTGTACTCGTTCTTATAGGTGTGGTGATAGCCAAAAACAAAGAAATCGTTACATGTAAATCTAAAATGGAAATTTTAGATGCGCAAAATAGAGAGTTGAGTATTTACAATGCACGATTAGAAGCGGAGCTCCACGCTCAAAAAGAGGGCAATAGTGCGCTAAAATCTGATTTGGATGAACAAGGCAAAAAGTTGGAGCTTAAATTGAACGCGATTATGGAGCAGCATTTAGAACAAAAGCTTCAAAAACTTGATACTGCTTCAACAAAATCGCTTGAAACACTCCTAAAGCCCTTTAAAGAAAATCTCGATACCTTTAAAAAAAGTGTGGAAAACTCTCAAGAATCCAGCATCAAAAAGTTTGCAGAACTCTCCAAAGAGATAGAACTGGTCGCACGTGCTGGAATGAATATCTCCAAAGAGGCGGAAAACCTCACCAAAGCCTTAAAAGGCAAAAAACAATCTCAGGGCAGTTGGGGTGAGATGATTTTGGAGAGTGTGTTAGAGTACTCTGGACTTATCAAAGGGGTACATTACGAAACACAAGAGAGCTACAAAGATGAAGAAGGACGTACCAAACGCCCCGATGTGGTCATCAAATTGCCTCAAGAGCGCACCATCATCATCGACTCAAAAGTCTCACTCAACAGTTACGATGAGTTTATAAGAGCAGAGAGCGAAGAGGAGAAACGCATCGCTTCTAAAGCCCTTTGTTTAGCCTTCCGTGAACACATCGATACGCTTGATAGCAAAGATTATGCGCATTATAAACAAGGAACCTTGCAGTATGTTTTTATGTTTGTGCCTATCGAAGGGGCGTTTTCTGTAGCAATTAACGAGGATCCAAAACTCTATGAATATGCCCTTCGCAAACACATTGCCATCGTCAATCCCTCAACGCTCACTGTCTCTTTGCGTACCATTTATCTCTACTGGCAAAGCGAACAATCCAGCACTCTAGCTTCAAAGCTCTTTGAAGAAGCAGGAAAGATGTACGACAAAATGGTCGGATTTGCGGAGAGTTTTAAGCGTGTTGGTACTCAGCTTCAAACGCTCAATAACAGCTATGAGAGTGCACAAAAACAGCTCAGTGAAGGTTCTGGCAATATCTTAGGACGTGTGGAGAACTTGAAGCGTTTGGGTGCAAAAGCGACCAAAAATCTCAAAGATGCAAAGATTGAGTATCAAGACTTTAACACCGATATTGAGTCGCTAGAGATGAAATAAGCGTTACATGTAACGCTTATTTCTCAAATAAAATGTGAATATACTTTTTTGACCATATGGCAAAAATAATAACCCACAATGCTCCTACGGTAAGAATGGCATGTAAGTAGCCAAACTGCGGAAAAAGACCTGCAAAAACACGTAAAAGTGTCATCACCTGAATCAATCCAAAAAGTGCTATGGTGTAGTTATCTGCTTTAGGTGTTCGTCCTGAGTGTCCCAAGATAACACGCGTTCCAAAACCGATAAGTACGGTGGTAAAATAACCAAGAGCCAGTGCGTGTAAAGGGGCTTTTTCCATAAAAATAGGCGAGCCTAAAAGTGCGGATAAATCTTGCACCACAAAAAGACCAAATCCAACAGGAACCCACCAAATGGAGAGAAATAAAACCCACAAAATAGGAGGGGATTTTCTAAAAGGAAGGTTCCATTTTATCAGCTCATACGTGACAAGAGAAAAAAGAAAACTATCGGCTACAAAAGCGTTGATGCTCAGTGCTTCTAAAATCACTTTTAATACAAGCCCCGCACACAACAGAGGAACAAACAATTTGCTTTTACGGATGACATAGCCTTGAATGCTATTGGCCGCAAAAAATGGCATCATCTTTTGAGAAACCAAAATCACGATAAAAAAGAGATAAAGATAAAACGTAACGCCAATGGCAAGTGAGGAAAGGGGCAAAAAAGTATTGCCGATGAAAAGCATATTTCCCACAAGTCCTAGAGCAAATGCTCGAAGCATCCATGTGGTGTCTTGTTTGTTGGTAACACTACTTTTGCTTTGAAAGTCCAACAAAACCAAGCATAATTTCACATATCCTGCTAAGATAAGAAGCATGGGAGCAATGAGGGAGAGTTGTGAAACAAACGAAAAGCCGATAAAAAGCAGACCACCGCCATTAATCAACCA
>JAGOZL010000078.1 GCA_018058685.1 Sulfurospirillum sp. | reverse complement strand
AGAGTTGGAGCGTTATAAAAAGTTAGTCGATGCCAATGTCATTATTTCGACGACCAATTTGGACGGGGATATTACACAAGTGAGTGAAGCATTTTGTAACATCTCTGGCTATACGAAACAAGAGCTTATCGGACAAAATCATCGCATAGTAAAACATCCTGATATGCCTGCTTCTTTGTATGAAGCGATGTGGGATAGTTTAACTAAAGGGCTAAGCTGGCAAGGAGAGATAAAAAATAGACGTAAAGATGGAAGTTCGTATTGGGTAGATGCTGTCATTTCTCCTTTACTCAATGAAGAAGGGATTCAAAAGGGCTACATTGCCATTTGTCAAGATATTACCGATAAAAAAAGAGTTGAGGAACTCTCTATCACTGATAGACTAACAGGACTTTTCAATCGCTTGAAATTAGATGAGCTTTTCGCTTTGCACCTCAATATCGCTAGACGTCATAAAAGAGAGTTTTCTATCGTCCTCTTAGATATCGATAAGTTTAAATCCGTGAATGACAACTACGGGCATCAAGTCGGGGATAGTGTTTTACAAGAACTTGCACATATTTTAAAAGAGAATATTCGCGGTGAAGATGCTGTTGGAAGATGGGGTGGAGAAGAGTTTTTGATTTTACTGCCTTCGTGTAATAATGACGAAGCCTTGATATTGGCAGAAAAAGTGCGTTATCTTATTGAATGTTATTCTTTTTTAACGGTTGGTCAAAAAACAGCCAGTTTTGGAGTCTCAACATACCATGATGGTGATGATGAAAAAAGTATGGTAGCACGTGCGGATGAAGCGTTGTATCGTGCAAAAGAAAATGGTCGAAATCGTGTTGAGAAAGAAGAATATACGTGTGAACTCCCTATGCACTAAACTCTTTGTTAATCTAAAGTGAGTACAATAACGCTTTACATGTAAGGATTTTTATGCCATTTTGGAATCACATCTACAGCCAGTTTGACCCTGTCGCTTTTAACCTAGGCCCTGTTGCCGTGCATTGGTATGGCATTATGTATATGCTAGCTCTTTTAAGTGCTTTGTATGCGGGTAAATGGTTTGTGAAAAAAGACAATCTTCCTTTTTCCAATCAACTCTTAGAGAGCTATTTTATTTGGATTGAAGTGGGTATTATTTTAGGGGCTCGCATTGGGTATGTTGCGTTTTATGATTCGCATTTAGATTATTACCTTGCAAACCCATGGCAGATGTTTAACCCTTTCTTGGATGGTACGTTTGTGGGAATTAGGGGTATGAGCTATCATGGGGCGATTGTTGGGTTTTTACTCGCTACATGGCTCTTTAGTTTAAAATACCGTATGCGTATTTGGGGGCTTCTGGATTTGGTCGCCCTTAGTGTTCCCGTAGGTTACATTTTTGGACGTATTGGTAATTTCCTAAACCAAGAATTAATCGGCAGACCCACGGATGTTTCATGGGGAATTTATGTCGATGGCGTATTGCGTCACCCTTCTCAAATCTACGAAGCGATTCTTGAAGGCTTGCTCATTTTTATCATTCTTTTTGCCTACCGTCACCGCAAACGTTTCGATGGAGAGCTCATTGCTCTTTATGGTCTATTTTACTCACTAGCACGCTTTGTAGCGGAGTTTTGGAGAGAGCCAGATTTTCAAATTGGCTTTGTTTATGGTGAGTGGATGAGTAAAGGACAAGCCCTTTCATTGATGATGGCAGCAGCTTCTATGGTATTATATATCTTTATATTTAAGCAACATCGCAAGGGCTAAAAAGTCCTTTTTAAATCCCCCTTCATAGTTTATAATTCCACTTGTATGTCTAAAAACTACATAATTATTGTTTAATTAATATCGTTGTATCATAAATTAACTATGCTATGTAAATATAAGTAAGTGTGTATTATCTATACATTTACGTGTGTTTATTAACTTCACAAAAAGGATGAAATGTGAGTGACCTACTTGAAGGTTTTTTAGGTACGAGCGTTGAGGGGAAAAAGAGTAGAGTTCCTGCAAAACTTGATTATATTCAAAGCGCATCTGGTCTATTCTTAGGTTTGTTTATGTGGGGACATATGTTCTTTGTATCAACTATTTTGATTAGCAAAGATTTTATGTACACCATTACAAAAATGTTTGAGGGAAGTATGTTCTTTAAAGAACCACAACCTTGGATTGTTTCTGCGATTGTCTTTTTCGTATTTGTTGTCTTTATTGTTCACGCAATGCTCGGTATGAGAAAATTGCCTATTACATTTAGACAATATCAAGCGTATAAAACACATGCAGGCATGATGAAGCATGATGATACAACGATGTGGTTTACACAAGCTTTCACGGGTTTTGCAATGTTCTTCTTGGGTTCTGCGCACCTTCTGATGATGATGGTTCAAGCAGATACGATTGGACCATACGGTTCATCAACAAGAATGTACAGTGATGTTATGTGGCCATTTTATCTTCTTCTTCTTTTAGCCGTTGAATTCCACGGTGGTATTGGTCTTTATCGTCTCTGTGTTAAGTGGGGATGGTTTGAAGGCGAAAATGCTAAAGAATCTCGTAAAAAATTAAAACAAGCAAAATGGGCTGTAACAGCATTTTTCTTAGCACTTGGTCTTTTAACACTTGCGGCATACGTCAAGTATGGCTATGAGTATAGCAATGGCTTAGTCGATAAATACAAACCGACAGCTCAAGTAGAAGTAACATATGATGTGAAGGTTAGGGCGTAAAAATGAACGTAAAATATTGTGATGCACTGGTAATCGGTGGTGGTTTAGCAGGTCTTAGAGCGGCAGTTGCGACGCAGTCTAAGGGTCTTAGCACAACAGTTTTAAGTCTTTGTCCAGTCAAGAGATCACACTCTGCTGCGGCACAAGGTGGTATGCAAGCAAGTCTAGGTAACTCTAAGATGAGCCGAGGCGATAATGAAGATGTTCACTTTGCAGATACTGTCAAAGGAAGTGACTGGGGTTGTGACCAAGAAGTTGCACGTATGTTCGTAACCGTTGCTCCAAAAGCAATTCGTGAGTTAGCAGGTTGGGGTGTGCCTTGGACGAGAATTGCAAAAGGTCCAAGAGAAGCGATTATTAACGCTGAGCGAACAACCATTGTAGAAGATGATGAAGTACATGGTTACATTCACTCTCGTGACTTTGGTGGTACAAAAAAATGGAGAACCTGTTATACTGCAGATGCAACAGGACATACCATGCTTTTTGGTGTTGCAAATGAAGCGTTAAAACACAATGTAAATATTGAAGACAGAAAAGAAGCGATTGCGCTTATTCATGAAAACAACCGTTGTTACGGTGCGATTGTAAGAGACCTTGTGACAGGTGAGCTTTGGGCATATGTGGCTAAAGGTACCTTAATCGCAACGGGTGGTTATGGAAGACTTTACAAACAAACAACCAATGCGGTTATTTGTGATGGTACGGGTGCTGCGATTGCTCTTGAAACAGGCGTTGCGATGCTAGGTAACATGGAAGCGGTACAGTTTCACCCGACCCCAATTGTTCCTTCTGGCATCCTTTTAACAGAAGGCTGTAGAGGTGATGGTGGTATTTTACGTGACGTTGATGGTCACCGATTTATGCCAGATTATGAGCCAGAGAAAAAAGAACTCGCAAGCCGTGACGTTGTAAGCCGTCGTATGATGGAACATATCCGTCGTGGTAAAGGTGTTAAATCACCATACGGTGAGCACTTGTGGTTAGATATCTCTATTTTAGGTCGTGCACACATTGAGAGAAACTTAAGAGACGTACAAGAAATTTGTCAAATCTTTAACGGTATTGACCCTGCGGATGAAGGTCCAAAAGGGTGGGCGCCAGTTCTTCCAATGCAACACTACTCAATGGGTGGTATTAGAACAAAACCAACGGGTGAGTCTCCAACATTAGCTGGACTTTTTAGTGCTGGTGAAGCGGCATGTTGGGATATGCACGGATTTAACCGTCTTGGTGGTAACTCAGTGAGTGAAACCGTTGTTGCGGGTATGATTGTGGGTGATTATTTTGCTGATTTTTGTTTAGCCAATGAGATTGATGTCAACACATCAGCGATTGAAAGAGCACTCAAAAAACAGAGCGACTTTATCGACCACTTGCTCAATAACAATGGTAAATATAATATTTTTGAAATTAAAAACAGAATGCGTGACATTATGTGGGAAAAAGTTGCGATTTTCCGCGATGGCAAAGGTTTGGCAGAAGCGGTTAATGAACTTGAAGAGCTTTTGAAAAAATCTCATGATGTTAACGTGAAGTCTAAAACACGTTCAGCTAACCCAGAACTTGAAGAAGCGTACCGTGTTCCTATGATGCTTAAACTGGCTCTTTGTGTGGCTATGGGCGCACGTGAGAGAACAGAGAGTCGTGGTGCACACTATAGAGAAGACTTCTTGAAGCGTGATGACGTCAATTGGTTGAAAAGAACACTCACTTCATGGAAAGAGGGTGCTACACTTCCAACGGTTACATACGAAGATTTAGACATTATGAAAATGGAAATTCCACCAGCGTTTAGAGGTTATGGTGCTAAGGGTATGATTATTGAAAACGACTTAAGTATCAAGCGCCAAGAAGAAGTAGATAGACTTCGTGAAGAGATGGAAGCAGCAGGCAAAGACAGACATGAAATCCAAGATGCATTGATGCCATTTGAGCTTCAGCCATACTATAAAGCTAAAAATGAGAGATTTGGAGACGCACAATGAGTAGAACGATTACCATAAGGGCTATGAAATATAACCCACAATCAAAGCTTTCAAAAGCACATTTTGCAGAGTACAAATTGGAAGAAACCGATGGTATGACTCTGTTTATTGCGCTGACTAAAATTCGTGAAACGATGGATGCTGACTTGTCGTTTGACTTTGTATGCCGTGCGGGTATTTGTGGAAGTTGTGGAATGATGGTCAATGGCAAGCCAGCTTTGGCATGTCGTACATTGACAAAAAACTTTCCAGAGGGCGTGATTCAGCTTATGCCTATGCCAGCGTTTAAGCTCATCAAAGACCTTTCCGTTGATACAGGTAACTGGATGAATGAGATGAGCAAGCGCGTTGAGAGTTGGATTCACACCAACCATCAACCAGATATCTCTAAGCTTGAAGCTCCAATGGAGCCAAAATTAGCGGATGAGACATTTGAGCTTGATCGTTGTATTGAGTGCGGTATCTGTGTGGCGGCATGTGGTACCAAGCTCATGCGTCCAAACTTCATAGGCGCTGTTGGACTTAACCGTGTGGCACGTTTTGCAATGGATCCACACGATAACAGAACGGATGAAGATTTCTATGAACTCGTCGGAGATGACGATGGTGTTTTTGGATGTATGAGTCTTGTCGCATGTGAAGACAACTGCCCAAAACACTTACCACTTCAATCTAAAATTGCTTATATGAGAAGAAAACTTGTTGCACTTCGCAATAAATAAATGAATACCAAGAGGCTAAGACACTTGTCCTAGCCTCTACCTTAATTCTACGAGTTAGTCTTCTCTTTTTGTTTCTGTATCGATAAAATATCGCTATAATCACTAAAAATTCAACGACAGTAGATACGCATGCATATTATAAATGATTTTTTTCTTTTAACATGGAGCTATAAAGATGAAGTCAGCACTCTTTTTAACGAAGAAGAGCTAGCGACTTTAAGCCATAACTACACATACGACGTAGATCGTTTTTGTGACAGTGTTGCCATTGCATTGATTATTCATCCTCAAAATCTAGATGCCATCGCAAAACTTTCAAGCACGCAAGAGATTCTCAATAAGCTTTTTACACGTATTGCATTTACAAGAGAAATGATTCAAAAAGTTCAAAAAACACTTTTGCTCTTTCTCATCGAAAAAGGCAACCTTACCATTAACCAAGCCATCGCACAGCGCTTTGAGAGGCTTCGTAAAGAAGAGATTATTTCGTATGATGTGAGTCGAAGGTTGATGAGTTTTATCTCATTGATTGAAGAGAAAAAAGAGGAGCGTATCGTTCTTGAAACGATAGAAGAAAAAGCGCAAACACAGAGTTTTGACTACCACAGTGCTGTACAAAATCTTCTTTCTTTAGGCGAAAAACTTTTACATGTAACGCAAGACAAGACGCTTCAAGAACGTGTAAACCAAGCAATGCAACGCATGAAAAATGCCACATTTTCGATTGGAATCACGGGTGTTATGAATGCGGGTAAGTCTACGATGCTCAATGCACTTCTTGGCAAAGAGCTTTTAGGAACGGCTGTGGTTCCTGAGACGGCAAATTTGACCATCATCGGTTATGCGAAAGACTCTTATGCGAAAGTCAATTTTTGGACACAATCCCAGTGGGAAAAAATCGAGCAAAGTGCCAGTACATTAGGCTCTATGGAAGCGTTTGTGAAAGAGACAAAAGCGCATTTTGGAGCAGACTTTGAAAAACTTGTTACGCTTAAGGGAAAGAGCGAAACGATAGAGTTAGACAGTCTTGGAAAGTACACCTCTGCTAAAGAGTCTGATAAAAAGTGCAATCTTGTCAAAAGTGTTGAGCTTTTTACTGACCTTTCTTTATTAGAAGAAGGCGTTGTGATTGTGGATACCCCTGGACTTGATGATCCTGTGGTACAACGCGAAGAGATAACCTTGAGCTATCTTAATGAGTGCGATGTCTTAATACACCTTATGAATGCGGCGCAAGCAGCAACTCAAAAAGATGTTGATTTTATCATTGATGCGCTTTTGTACCGAAAAGTTGCACAGCTTTTGGTGGTTATCACCCGTATTGATGCCATTACGCCAGCACAACTTGAAGAGGTCATCGCCTACACCAAGCAAAGCATTCACAAACGTTTGGAAGAGCATAACAAAGGCTCTTTTTTAGCTGAGATTATTGCAAAATTACATTTTATTCCGATTGCTGGTAAGTTAGGACTTTGGCATAAATTAGGGCGAGAGAGTGAAGCGTTAGCGCTTGGGTATGATTTTGAAAAGACAGGGTTACCGCATTTAGAGGCGTATTTGAAAGAGCTTTTATTTGGAGAAGAGAGTGCAAAAGCTAAAATCACCTTAGCTTCCAATGCCAAAGAGATAGCGCATGTGGCTTTTACATGTAAAGAAATGTGTGAGGAAAAAGCCTCCTTGCTACTTCTTTCAAAAGAAGAAATCAGCGCGCGTTATGAGCACTATAAACGTGAAAAACACTCCATTGAGCGCTTTTTAGAGCAGATTTTTAGCTCCATTGAAGCGGTCAAAAGTGACACGCAACACTATTTTAAAACCTTACATCTTTTTGCAGACAATAAAATCGAAGCACTTGGTAGAATCCTTTACAGACGCGTTGTGGACGATGTGAATTATGAGCTTTCCAAATACAAACGCCTTCCCAAAGAAGAGCGCATCGCGTACATGGTGGAGAGTGGGTTTAAAGATGGGTTATTGGATGTGATTCGCGATTATCGCTATGAGTTTCAAAAAAAGATGGAGCGCAATTTAGAGAGTTTACATGCCCAATACGATGCTTTTGAAGCCAACAGTGAGCGTGAGGCATTTGATATCAAAGCCTTTTGTGAAAACCATTTTGCGAAGACAATGATTTTTAAAAACACTACAGCAGTTGTCGCACGGATTAATCAAAGTATCGCCAAAGATGCAAAAAAAGAAAATCATGTGCTAGATAAACGCATTGAGGAGATTTTAAATGAAGAAGTGCGTTTGCTTAAAGCGCTTTTATGGGAGAGCCTTTCTGCCCTCAATGAGGTTTTGCTGAACGCATTTACGGAAAGTGTCAATGCACCTGCGCTTGAGATAAAGATGCAGATGAAGCGAAAAGAGGAGATATTGCACACAACCCTTGAACAACT
>JAGOZL010000018.1 GCA_018058685.1 Sulfurospirillum sp. | reverse complement strand
CGACATATCACCACTCCTGTACACTTGAATTTAAAATAAAAACTAAAGTAATATAATAAATTTTACTTCAGAATTTTATCTTAAAAATGTAACAAATGTCAACCGAAGCGCAGAAGTCGTCAGTTTTCTGAATATCGATTTTGTCAACTTTATGGTGAGTGAAAACTTCATTAAGGTATGTGATAAGAAAAATACCTATACCCACGCAAGGTTCGAAAACTTTAGTTTCAAAAAGAGGTTTGTTATTTAATTTTAAAGCTTCTTTAACTATGGTTGAAGCAACTTCAAAACTGGTATAGTAGATGCCATGAAATTTTCTAGCATTTGTGGAAGAAATTTTTATTTCTTCTTGATTCTCTTGATGAATTTTACCAATCTTGTTGACTAGATCGATAAAATCTATTTCATTATTTACATTAGAAAGGTTACTTAAAAAATTATTGATTTGTGGCATGAATTTCTTTAGATAATTTAGTTTATATTCTCTAATTTTAGCAGGAGGATTCTTCAGAAGACTATAATTATTTCATTTTGAAATAATTCTATGATACTTTTTGTACCATAGAATTAGGATTGATATAATTGATATTGTTGGATATTTGGGTTGAGTTCTGTGAGCACAGAGCAGTTTTAACCCTTCTCCTAGTCATGAAAGTTTCTTCTTTCATTTGAATAGGAGTTCCAGAGGTATTTTTACTATTGGTTGTTCTTCTCTCTAAGTATTGGATAGTCAATCCGTATTTTTTAGAGTATTTTTCAATCAAAGGGTGTCTGTAGTTGAAGTAAGTCAATTCCCCTTTAATCAATTTTAAATCCCTCAAAAGTTGTTCATGAGGAAAATCGTCCCCAAAGTTCCCATAGTTGAAAGAACACCCACATGTCAGACTTAGAATCTCTTTGTGAGTGGTTTTATACTCTTGTGTTCCAATGGTTTGAGTGGCAAGTGTTTGATTTAAATGTTCCATTTTCTTGTCAAACTCTTCAATACTCATCATATTTGTCTGAAAATATGGAGGATCCATTGTCGTATAGGTGTCACTATGTCCACTATACTTTTTCAAAATTGTCTTATAGTCTTTGTTGTGAAACGTTACCTTTGCAGTGTTGTAAAGATAGTGGTATAGTCCTATCTTTCCCACAAAGTTGAAAAACCTTTTCACTTTCTTGGTGTCTGTTGATGCAGAGATGTAAGAGCCTGAATCTTTCATCTCGTAGTTTCCTCCAAACCCATTGTTTAACAGAAAAAGAAGTATTGAACTTCCCTCGATGGTGTTTTTGGCTGTTCTGTTTTTCTCTATCTCATTCAGTTTTTGTAAAAGAGCGCTGTGATACTCTTTGTATTGCTCTGACGTTGGTTGATATGTTTGGTATTGCTTAAACATATCTTGAATGATATTAGAGATACATACCATCATCTTTTTGTGTCCATTTTTATTTTGGACATTCTTGCTCAGAGTGTAAATGGATGGGTTTAAGTCATTCAAAATTACCGATGTATCTTTTGGAATATGGGTAAATAGTGAATAAAATGTTCCAAGTCCACCCATGAACGGGTCAATAATGGTGGATATTTTTTGGCTGTCAACCACCTCTTTAAAATGAGTGTTGATAGTTTCATAAAACTTTTGTTTGCCCCCAGCGTATGGATAAAGATTTCCAAGATGTGGGCTATTGAATGAAAAATACGGATAGTTTCTCAAAACATAGTCAGTCAAAACAGAATGGCTGATATCGCCCCTATCCAACAAGGCGTTAATTCTTTTAATGACTTGCGTATCTTTGGTATAGGTTAGTAAGGACAAAGCAAAAAAGATTTTAAAAAACTTCTTTGGGGATGCGTCTTTGTATGAAAATAAAACCTTACTCATGGCATCTCTGTTGATGCTCCTTGCCTCTTTTGTTTCCTCGTGAGGGATACGCAAGATGGTATCATTTGTCGGTTTGAAAATATTTTTCAGTTTGATACTGATTAATTTCAATGTCGCTTTTAACTCTTTTAAATCGCTTATATTAGCAATCGAATTGACAAGATAGTCAATCTCGTCAATTTTTTTGTCAGGGTTTAATTTACACAATAATTGCAAAATGGTATTTATTAACTTTTGGCATATGCTGTCAATCGCATTGATACTTATGATTTTTTTCTCTAAATCTTTGATGTAACCTGATTTATGATAACTCTCCGCCTTATCCGCTTGATACATTTGAATCGGTTTTTTTGTTTCCATTTTATCTCCTTGGGTTTGATTTTGAGTAGCTGTTGTGTCCATCTTTTTTCCTTTTTTTGAATTTGTGATGACATCATAACAGGAGATAAAACTCTTTAAAAGTGCTATTTTATGGGTATTTGTATGGGGTTTAAGATTTAATTTATAAATAATTTATGGGATGAAAAATAGAGAGGTTTTTAATGTATGGGATAAAAATAGAATGAAAAAAATATCAAATTAATTTATGGGGTATGAGTGGATGGGTGGTGTATAAACTATGGGGTTTCAGTTAGAATTAAATGAAATTTATGGGATAAAGTTTTGAAAGAGAAAAAATAAATAATCTCTATTTTTTCTCAAATTGGCATAAAAAAGAGGAAATTATCAAAAAATAGTTATATGAGGGTCATTAAAGCGTTTCTTTTTAGCATTGTTTTTTCTTCTATCGACAATACCTTGGGCTAAATTTTCCTTTCGTTGCTTATCCGTTAATTCCATTAAATGTATACATTCATATGTGAGATGCTTTAAAATATTGTTGTACCACTTTTTGGATTGTTTTTCATTGTCTTTAAGAAGCGTTAGCATAAACGCTAAAATCTCATTAGCATTTTCTGTAAAATGATAAGACTGATGCTTGCCCATAAACTCTATCAACTTTTTCTTATCTTCAAAAGAAACGCTGAAAGAACTTTTTTCTATTGCTTCTCTTATAGAACGATAGTCGCAACATCTATCTTCAAAAACAACCCTTCTAAAAATTAATACATCATTACGAGAACAATCAGCGCAACCTTTTGAATCAAGATAATCGGCTTCATTTTTAAGTTCTCTAAATGCTTTTAATTCTTGCGTTGTTTTATCAAACGTAATGAAATCTACTTCAACATAGTTCACAACTTTTTTCATTTGATTGTCAATCAATTCATTTTTCTTGCGTTGTGCATAAATTTGTGTGAGAGATTCTAATTTTAAAAAGGTATGACGAGTCATAAGCGGTGTATGTTTTGGCATGAATATTCCTTTTTGGGCAAACAAAATAAAAATTTTGTCTGATTTTTCTTTACTTATAATGTAATAGATAAGCAAAATCTTATCACATTTTATTTCAAAGGAGTGTCACGATGAACACGCAATTAATGATTATGGGTGAAATCAGTTTTATAAAAACTGGCGAGTATAAAGGTGAGGTGGTTAATAAACTTCAATTTTTTAATGAAGACGAGGCAAAAGGTATTTCTATCTTAGAAGTTAAATTGGATTCTACGCAAGATATGTCAATTTTGAAAAAAGGTGTTAAAGTTCAAATACCAGTCACAATTTCTGCGATGGATAGAAGTATTTTCTATAAGCAACGAGGAAAAATTTTAACCAAATAAGCGTTTTAAATCTTCTTGCTCAAGGGTGTTATTCCTTGAGCTTCTTCTTTCTTTTATAAATTTTCAAAGGATGTATCATGGTAGACAATAATCAAAACGATGGTTTAGTGGAATATGTGTTGGAGCAGATGCTTTATAATGAAACGTGGTTATCTGTTGTTTTAGTGATTGATAGTGCGATGGTTTTATGGGTGGCTCATTACTTCTTTGGTTTGAATATCTTTCAACTTTTAGGGAAGTGATGCATGAATAAAGACATCATTTTTTTTCATTGTAAAAAAGTTATAAAAATGAGTGGTTACGCATTGGTTGTGTTTATTTTTGTGGGGTTTTTAGAAGTCATTCATATTGATATTAAAAACAACAGCTATATTTCAAGCGTTACGAATGAAAAAATCCCATCAGGTTTTGTTGTGAGGGATGATAGTAAAAATGTGCGTTTCATAGGGCAAGAACATCGAGAATTAGTTAAAAATAGTCCATTCTTTCAAAAGCACGAACAACTTTATCAATCAGTAAATAAAAGTGAATTTGTCTTTTCATTTATTGAATATGTGAAAAATTTGCTTCACTACTCTTTTAAAAAATCTTATTCAAGCGAAGTTTATCAGGCTGATTTTTTCATGCGTATTTTATTGGGAGGATTGTTTTTTATATGGTTGATATATAGGTATCTATTGAGAGCAAAATTTGAAATACTGCCTGTACGATTCAATCTATATAATCAAATAGGAGAACAAAACGCACAATCTAAAAAAGTGTATGACATCTTTTTAAAAAAGAACGATAATCAAATCATTTATAAAAACGCTTCTAAAATCAACTATGACAACTATGTCAAAGGATTAGAGGACATCAAGCAATTTCTTGGAATGGAAAATTTAGAAGTTCAAAGATTCAAAAAGGCTTCTGTGGCATTGGTGGTTTCTAAAATTCCTTCATCGGTGAAGTTTGATGTGTCAAAGTTGAAAAAGGGATTGATTTATATGGGGGTGGATAAGTATTTAAAAGATTTCTATTTATCTATTAAAAATATGACGCATACCATTGTTGTCGCTGAAACGGGTGCGGGAAAATCTGTCTTTGTTCAAAATTTTTTAGTTTCTCTGTTTTTCAACCATGAAGAGATTGAGCAGTTCTATTTGATTGACCCAAAAAAAGCCGAATTTGGAAGGTATCAAAAATTAAAAAAAGTGGTGTATGTTGAAAATGATATTGACATCTTGGAAACATTAAAAACGCTTCAATCGGTTATGTATGCAAGATATGAGAGTATGAAGCGTGATGACTTGGACAATGGGGATGTGATTTATAATGGAAAATTCATTATTTTAGTGATGGATGAGTTTGGAACATTAGGAACGATTGCCGATACAAAAATGAAAAATGAAGTGGAGAGAATTTTGATAGACTTGGCGCAAAAGAGTAGACGCGCAAAAATTAGAATGGTTTTTATAGGACAAAAAGCAACGCGTGAGAGTATTTCATCCAATGTATTAGCCAATTTGTCTAGTAGAGGTGTTATGAAAACAGAAGATGGGGACAATATTATCAAAATGGTGGGGAATAAAGAAGAGTTAGAAGAACGAGGGGTAAATCCTAAAAAGTTTTGTAAGGGTAGGCTTTATTTCAAAGATGGTGCAAGTGGAGTCAATACTTTAATACAATCGCCATTTTTTAACTTATCGGATAAAACCCATATTGAGTATTTAAAAACCATTGTGAAGGATTTAATCCCTTCAAAAAATGAAACGATTAAACAATCTTTGAGCGATGCAAGTATCAAAAGTATAAAAAGTGCTGACTTTTATGAAAAAAATTTAAAAAATTTGTGGGAGCGTGTTAAAAATATTCAGGATGAAAACAAAGCAACAGAACTTAGAAAAGCAATTCAGAGCTGTAAAAGAGATTTGAAGCGTCAAAAAATGGATGATTTAGATATTAGGATAGAAACTCTTCACAAACAACTTTCCATTTAAAAACAAGGTTATTGGGGTTCTCCGTGGTGGCTTGCCACAACGGAGGTTCTCAATGTTCTTGTTTTTTCCACAATCAATTTCAAAATTTTATTTTTCCCTTGTTTACTTAAAATATAGATAAATAAAAAAGTGTGGTATGGAAAAAATGATAATAGACAAATACATTCAAGAGGCACAAATTTTATACGAGCAGAAGGAATTGAAAAAAAGACTTTTTGCCCAAAAGGTGCTGTTTACTCGAAAAGATAATTCAAGAGCGTTTAGCCTTGAAGATGTCAATAATTATAAAGAAAAAACAAAATCTGCACTGGTACAAAATGAAATCCGTTCTATCGCCAAAGTGATGGAAAAAAAGATAGTTATTTTTCAAACACGCACGATAAATCCCATGTTGAATGTTCCATTATTAGATACAACGCTTGAGAAGATTGACGCTGATATTAAAAAGCAGTACGAACATTTTAAACGATTTCACAGACACATGAAGCAGTTTAAATATGAAGATAGAAAACTAAACTATAAATTTGTCAGGATGTATGAACTAACGAAGTCTTTAAATATTCATTCGCATTGTTTAGACATTTTGGATGACGCTTTGGATTTGGAGCATTATTTAAAATCAATCGTCCATGCAAGGAAAAACCATGACATTGGAAGGATTGAATTGGCTGTGAATGTTCCGACATTTCGACACATTGAAAAACTTTTCAAAAAAGGTTTTGTGGTAAGGGTTAATAATCAATACATCACATTGAAACTGCATAGAAGATTTGGCTTTTATGTGATTTCAGATTTCGTGACAAGACAAAAAGGGAATTTCATTTATATCAGAGTTTTACAAGAGAATCAAAACGACAGCAAAGCCATCACAAAATATGCGTTTAAGTACCTATTGAAAACAACTAAAAAAACATCAAAAGAACAAGCCATTTTTTCAAAGTTAAAAATCAGGCAACAACAATTTTCAAAAGACTTTTTTAGCTGTGGGATTAGAAAAGACATCTTATATAGGACATCAAGCAAAATTTACACAATGGTTAAAAGAAAACGAGAGGGTATTTTTTTAAAGCCAACGCTAGAAGATTTGAAAGGGTGTATTTTTTACACGTCACATCTTTTTAAAAAAAAGGTGGTGTTCCAACTTGAAAATTATGTGTTTTATCGTAAAAGTAAAAGAGCTAATGAGAAGTGGATTGAGCTATTGGATACCCAAAAATATGCCATTGAGGTTTATGAAGATAGATTTTCAGACGCTTCTTTATATGCAGATAAAGAAGATGTTAATGGGTATTCCTCTTTGCGTGATTGGGTTAAAAAAGCCAATGACGTTATTAGAGCACTTTTTTATTCTGACATTGAGTATCGTACCGACAAAAAGGAATTTCAAAAATGGTTTGAGTCTGAAAAGCCCTATTTGAGCTCTTTGATTACGATTGAAGAGATTCAATATGAAAATCAAAAAGCTCGAGAAGAGTATTTAAATTACATAGACAAGATGGAGCAAAAAATCGCTGATTATTATGAGCGAGGTTGCCCCTATACTATTGAATTGTGCTCTGATTTTTAGATGTATCTTCTGAAAAATCAAATGAAATTTTTGAGAGGTGTTTATACAAAATCTCAATTTTTGTCTGTGTCTTATAGTGGGTTTCGGTGATGTCGTCATTGAGGCTATGCCCGACAAGTTTTTTAATAATATCTGCAGGTGCTTCTACGTCATCTAATTTTTGTGTAAAGTTTTTTCTAAAACTATGTAGGCTTTTTAGTTCTTGATTTTCAGCGGTTAAAACAGATTTAATGGCTCTATTGAGGCGTTTTCCTATTTGATTATCCTCTCCATTGAAAAATAAAAATTCTGTGTCATTATGTGCTAATTGATATTTTACAAGTTCTAAAATATCGGGGTGGATAGGGACTCTTCTAGTTGAGTTTTTTGTTTTGAGAGTGCGTTCTCCCGATTCTTCGATGTTGAAATAGGGGATATTATCCTCATATAAAATATCTGTTTTTTTAAGCTCAATCAGTTCTTTTCGTCTGAGTCCTGTATAGACAAATACTTTAAACATATTGCGGATGGTTTCGTCTTTGTAGTTTAAAAGCTCTCCCAGCTCATTATCGTCAAATTGTGTTTTGTCTGACATCGCTTCCTCCAGATATTTTATTTTCATGTTATTGGTTTTGATATAGTCGTTTCGTTCTAAGTATTCGATAAGATTTTTGATATAGACAAACATATTATTGATAGTTTTGTTCGTAAGTTTTGGGAATTGGTTAAATGCTTGTTTTTCTTTTTCGTCTTTAAATTTCATAATCTCATCAAAGGTTTTACCCTCAAATTGCTTGAATTTGAAAATATTGGATGGCAGTTGCTTGAGATTGGATTGTAAGGTGTTAAAAAATTTCTTTTTGTTTATTTGGTGGATGTCGGTGCTTTCATGGGCAAATAATAAAAGGTATCTGTACACATTATTGATTTTCTTGATGGTGTCATCACTTTTGTTTTCAGTATCTTTTTTGTATGCCATAAACATAGTAAACGCTTCTTTAAGCGTAATCGGTTTAATTTCATCGGAATCTATGATGCGAACATTAGAGATTTTTTTCTGTTGTTTTTTACCCATTAAAATGCGCTCAATCTTGTCATTAAGCTCTTGAATGAGGGCTATATCCTCAGGATTGTCGCCTTCATCAACTTGAATTTTATTAAACGTAAGATTTGGATCAAGTTTTTTCAACATAGGATGACTTCCATAAAGTTTGATTTTTAAAAGATTGGCAAATAGTAGGTTATCCGTTCTTAAAGTCTGTTTAACGATGCTTCCATTCACTTTAAAAACGAAATAGTAGGTGCTTCCAATCTTCTGTAAGTGCTTGGTATTGGAATATAAAAAATTTCTTAAAAGTTGTAAAGAAGTTGTAAAAATCTCTTTACGAAGTTGGTAAAGTGTCGGTTTGATGGGATGTTTTAATAGACTGGCCGGGAGAGAGGGATTTGAACCCCCGGAAGTGTTACCTTCAACGGTTTTCAAGACCGCCGCATTAAGCCGCTCTGCCATCTCCCGACAGGTAAAGTGATGATTCGTTTTAAGGTGGAGGCGACACCCGGATTTGAACCGGGGATCAAGGCTTTGCAGGCCCATGCCTTACCGCTTGGCTATATCGCCGCCGAATCCATGTTAGTGGTGGTGCCCGGAGCCGGATTTGAACCGGCACAGGAAAAACTCCCGAGGGATTTTAAGTCCCTTGCGTCTACCAATTTCGCCATCCGGGCAACGCATTTCATTTTCTTAGATAAATGGAGCGGGAAACGAGGTTCGAACTCGCGACCCCGACCTTGGCAAGGTCGTGCTCTACCACTGAGCTATTCCCGCATTTAAAAAAGAGATGAAAGTATATCAGTTTTTTTTAGTAAAGTAAAGTTCTTTTTGAAAATCATTGTACCATAGAAGGTATTTTGCTATAATCTAAGAAAATTTTGAAGGAAGTTTCATGCGTAGTGATCAGGTAAAAAAAGGGTTTGACAGAGCGCCACATCGAAGTTTGTTTCGTGCAACGGGTGTGAGTACAGAAGATTTTAATAAGCCTTTTATCGGCGTGGCAAATTCATACATCGATATTATTCCTGGGCACTTCTTTTTAGCAGAATATGGCAAAATCATTAAAGATGAGATACGAAAAAATGGCTGTATCCCTTTTGAATTTAACACGATTGGGGTGGATGATGGGATTGCAATGGGGCATGATGGTATGCTTTATTCGCTTCCGAGCCGTGAAATTATTGCTAGTTCTATTGAAACAGTCATGAATGCACATAAGCTTGATGCAATGATTTGTGTGCCAAATTGTGATAAGATTGTTCCGGGTATGATTATGGGAGCACTCCGAGTCAATGTTCCAACGGTCTTTGTCAGCGGTGGTCCTATGAAAAAAGGCTACACGAAAGAGGGAACTCCTATAGATTTAGCGACGGCGTTTGAAGCGGTGGGTAAGTTTGAAAAAGGTGATATTACAGAAGCAGAACTCACCGACATTGAGTGCAATGCCTGTCCAAGTGGAGGGTCGTGCTCTGGGATGTTTACGGCAAACAGTATGAACACATTGATGGAAGCGATGGGAATTGCGTTGCCTGGTAATGGAACTATCCCAGCACTGACACCTGAGCGTGAAGTGCTCATTCGTGCTGCGGCAAAACGTGTGTGCGAAATAGCTTTGGATAGCGCTTATAATTTTAGAAATATCCTCAATGAAAAAGCCGTTCGTAATGCCTTTGCGGTCGATATGGCGATGGGTGGAAGCTCCAACACGGTTCTTCACATGTTAGCTATTGCCAAAGAAGCAGGGGTTAATTTTAACATCAAAGATATCAACGATATCAGTAAAAAAGTCTCTCATATCGCTAAAATTTCTCCTTCACTTTCAACCGTTCACATGGAAGATATCAACCGTGCTGGAGGTGTGAGTGCGGTGATGAAAGAGATGAGTCGTCGTGATAACGGAGCACTCTTCTTGGATAACCTCACAGTAACGGGAGAGAATATCGGCGAGCGTATTGCGGGGGCTAGTATCAAAGATGAAACGATTATCCATACGCTTGAAAATCCTTACTCGAAAGTGGGTGGGTTGGCGATTTTGTTTGGTAACTTGGCACTTGAGGGTTGTGTGATTAAAACAGCGGGTATTACGGGTGAGCGTAAGTTTACAGGTCGTGCGGTTTGTTTTGACTCTCAGCAAGAATCCCTCGCTGGCATTGTAGGTGGGAAAGTGAAAAAAGGCGATGTTGTTGTCATTCGTTACGAAGGACCTCGTGGCGGGCCGGGGATGCAAGAGATGTTAGCGCCGACCAGTTTAATCATGGGTATGGGTTTAGGCGCAGATGTTGCACTCATCACTGATGGGCGTTTTTCAGGAGCGACAAGAGGTCTTAGCATCGGTCATGTGAGTCCTGAGGCGGCTGAGGGCGGTATGATAGGTCTTTTGCAAGATGGCGATACGATTCATATCGATGTCGATGCCTATACTATCGACGTGGAACTAAGTGATGAAGAGATAGCCAAACGAAAAGCGGCATTTAGACCAAAAGTCAAAGAAATCAAAGGCAGTTGGTTAAAGCAGTACCGCCTCTTAGTTACCAATGCAAGTAGCGGTGCAGTTTTAAAAACTGAGTTTGAATGAGCGAATTTCTCAACCTTTTGCTTCAACACACCATCACGATGATGGCGATAGTGGATCCTTTGGGAGTGAGTGCGATTATGCTCTCACTCTTGCCTCAAAGTACCACAAAAGAGCAGATGGATGCGATTGCACTCAAAGCTACTATGAGTATTGTCGTGGCGTTTGTGGTGGTGTTACTCACGGGAAATTTTTTGCTCAACCTCTTTGGCATCGAAATCGATTCGCTTAAAACGATGGGCGGCATTGTGCTATTGCTCACCGCTATCAAGATGGTGCAAGGCTCTTTAGAAGATAAGCAACAAAGTGATGAAGAAAGACAAGAAGCTATCGCTAACGATGCATTTGCGGTGATTCCTTTGGGGATTCCTATTACGTTTGGACCTGGGATTTTTGCAACCATCATTATTTTGCGTGGGCAAAGCCACGATATGCCTTCCATCGCAGCGTTAATTTTAGCCTATGCGATTGTGGCACTGAGTGTTTATTTGGCGTTTAAAAACAGTATTTATATTCGTAAATATTTAGGAATTACAGGGCAAAAAATCGTCACACGCTTGATGGGGCTTATCGTAGGAGCCATTGCAGTGCAGTTTATCGTAGGCGGCATTAGTGTGCTGGTTCAACATTACATGTAAAAAGGAAGCATGATGAATCAAGGTGGTTGGACGTGTCCGCATGATAGAGAGGGTATATGCGATATCATCAAAAAAGAGTGTGATCCAGGGGATAAGGGGTGTGTTTTGTATGGAAAAGCAAAATTTTCCTGTGAAGATTCGCCCTCCAATGAAGCGTTTGAAAAACGGATGGAGCGGAAGATGCGAAAACTATTAAATGGTGAAGACCCTACTGAAGAGTGAAGTTACTTTTTCCATGAGATAAGTTCAACACCAATTGTTGTTTCAAAAGCGATATTGCCCTCCTCATCTTGCATCGTTTGTAAAAACGCTTTGATATGCTGGGTGTCAGGTATTAGATTATTGATTTCAAAGTGCCATAAAACAGATTTTTCTGCTTTTTCATAAGACTTTACATGTAAGGTTTTTTCTTCGATATATTCACTCTCGTAAGCTATGTTCGCACTCTCTAGCCAAGCGCGAAGTTTTTCTGAACCAGCAGGAACGTTCAGCGCTTTGCCATGAGCTTTAAAGATAGGATCAAGCAAGCTAGATTCTCGTTTGCCTCCCCAGCCTAAAAAGACACACGCTTCACGTGCATAATGGTGCATTTTCTCAAAATCAGCATGGCTCTCAAATGCAGGTGACATGGATGAAAAGACAATATCAAAGTTCTCTTGACTTTCAAAACCACTCCACGTGTTACATGTAAACGTAAATTTGTCATATAAGCCTTCTTTGATGGCATCTTCGTGAAGAATGTTTAACATCTCTTGTGAAAAATCGAGTGCATTTACATGTAAAGCATTTTTGGCAATATGTAACGTGTAAACACCTGTACCACAGCCAATATCTAAAATATTTTTACCATCAAAACAAATGTCTCGTTGTTTGACTTTGGAGAGAATGAGGGCTTGAAAAGAGTTTGGGTTATGGGAAAAGCGGGTATAACTTTCCGCTTTTTTATCCCAGATAGAAGCATCTTTTTTTTTCATGGTTTAGGCAAGGCTTGGTTTATATCCGATACGATACCCACCCCAATGGCGACCTTTGACGTAAATTGGCATCGAAATATCGTGCATAACAGAGCCATCTTCCCTGCGATACGTTTGCAATAAGACACGTTTTTCATGATTCGCTCCTCTGACACCTTGGTCGGTGAAAATACGTTTTGAACGGTTACCAAAGAGGTCTTTTTGATAATCTCCTGTGAGTGGAGCGCGTGCGTTATGTGTTGAAATATAGCCTGATTTGTGTTGTGCAACCGAATAATAGGTATTGGTGTGCTCTTTGACAATTGTGTCGACTACCGAAGGAAACGTTTGGTCAGTAAAAGTATCGTAGCGTGAGGTGTATTTTTGTGGATTGGTATTAGCAATGGGTTTAAAATTGGTGTCAAAAATATCTTCTACACTGAGTTTCCCACTTTCAATGGCATTTTCAAAAATAGCTTCAATACTCTTTTTGCCCCATAAACACAGCGCGTACATTTTTTCATGGTATTCATCCATCGCAAATGCACTTAAGCTCTCGTGTGCCGCTTCAGCACCCGTGATAATGGCTTTGGTTTGACCCGATATCTCTTTCATCTCTTTGGTGCCCGATTCGAGTTGCTCGCTGATTTTATCAATCGCATCTCGAATGGTTAAGAGTTGGTCGGAGTTGTAGTCTGAACTCTTGGCAATAGAGGAGATTTGCTCTTCGATTTTCTCAGCATTGGTGATGAAAAGTTTGATTTCATCACCCACATTTTGAACTTTTTTGCTGGCATGGTTAACCTCGCTTCGCAACGCTTCGATACTTGAGAAGACATCGTTGGTATCTTGCTGAATTTGTTTGACGATAATGGTGACTTCGCCTGTCGATTTGGAAGTACGTTCCGCCAAACTTCTGACCTCATCTGCTACGACGGCAAAGCCTCGTCCATGTTCACCTGCCCTTGCAGCTTCGATGGCGGCATTGAGGGCTAACAGATTGGTTTGGTCGGCAATGTCGTCAATAACCGTTGTGACATTTTGAATCGTGATAGATTTTTCCCGTAAATCATTGACCTTTGAAGAGGCATCGGCAGTTTGAACATTGATATTGTTCATCTTTTGGATGATTTCATTGAGCTCTGCAATACTTTTTTTACTCTCGCTCATGGAGAGTTTTGCAAACGTGGAAGCTTCTTGAGAGTTGGTACTGACACGATTGACGTGTTCAAAAATATTTTGGGCTGACGCTGAGATTTCTGAGATGCCCTGAGCTTTTTCTTCGAGTTTTTTAGACATGGTATCGATGGAGAACATCAGTTGCGCGGTTGCAATGGAGTTTTTTCCAGCACTTTGAGAGTAGTTTTCACTTAAGTGGGTTAAAATACCCAAAAGCGTATAAATTTTTTGAAACAACGTGCCGATAAAAGGGTAACTTTGGCTTACATGTAAAAAAGTTTGCTTGGTCGCTTCGCGCTCACTTTTCTCACGAGCTTCTAGTTTTTCAATGGTTTCAAAAGCATTTTGTAGAGGTTTGAACAGTAAAAAATAAAAACTCCCAAAAGCACTTAAAAGAATGACAAATCCTATCAGAGCAATCATAACAGGGCTAGAGATAAAATAGGCAAGAACAACCAATCCTGCAAAAAAAAGAGTAAAAAAAGTTGCGAGTTTCACAAAGTAGCGGTGTAACATAGCTTAAAACCTTTACATGTAAAAGTGATATAGAGCCTATAGAGTATCAAATTTCATATGATAATGGTATGAAATTGAAAAAAAAATTAAAGCCTTGAAGCAAAAAATGCGTACTTTTTACACGCATGGAAAAAAGCAAAAAATTAAGCTAAAATTTCACATAAAATTTTTAGGAGAACAGAGTGTCAAGTACCTCAAAATATACCAAAATCAACAGTCTAAAATCCGTTAAAAAATGTCTTTTTCCAGCCGCAGGATATGGAACACGCTTTTTACCTGCAACCAAAGCGATGCCCAAAGAGATGTTACCCGTTTTAACCAAGCCTCTTATTCAATACGGTGTGGAAGAAGCGGTGAGTGCGGGGATTGATACGATGGCGATTGTTACAGGTCGTGGAAAAAGAGCGATTGAAGACCATTTTGATGTGAGTTATGAGTTGGAACACCAAATCAAAGGGACATCCAAAGAGAGTTATTTGACTGAAATTCGAGAGCTCATCGATAATTGTACCTTTAGTTACACGCGTCAAGTCGAGATGAAAGGACTGGGACACGCTATCTTAACAGGTCGAACACTCATTGGCGATGAGCCATTTGCGGTTATTTTAGCAGATGACTTGTGTGACAATGATGAAGATGAGCCCGTCTTAAAACAGATGGTAGAAGTGTACGAAAAGTACCGTTGTTGTGTGGTTGCTATCGAAGAAGTACCACGCGATGAAACCAATAAGTACGGTGTGATTGCAGGGCGTATTGTGGATGGTAATGAATCCGTCTTGCGCGTTTCAAACATGGTGGAAAAACCAGACCCAAAAGATGCTCCAAGTAACTTAGCGATTATTGGTCGTTATATTTTAGTTCCTGAGATTTTTGAAGTGATTGAAAACACCAAACCTGGAAAAGGTGGTGAAATCCAAATCACAGATGCCCTCTTAGAACTGGCAAAACAAGGCAAAGTCATCGCCTATAAATTCCGTGGCAAACGCTTTGATTGTGGTTCAATTGAAGGCTTTGTTGAAGCAACCAACTACTTTCACGATAAAATAAAATAGGCTGATTTTTACCACGGCATTTAGGCAAAGCCTAAATGCCTACGCTATGCCGCTATGGCACTAAAGCTTGCCTCTGGCGATGGCAGATTGCTCCCTCCTTTTTTTGCATCTTTACATGGTGCTTCAAGCCCCCTAAACCCTTTATTAGCTTCTCTTGGCTATAATCTTTGCATTCATAAAATACATAGGTGGAACGATTCATGTCCAATCAGAATACAAAGTATATTTTTATTACAGGGGGCGTTCTGAGCTCTCTTGGCAAGGGAATTTCTGCAGCGAGTATCTCAACACTCCTCAAAAATGTCGGCTTTAAAGTGAGTATTTTAAAGGCTGACCCTTACATCAACGTAGATCCGGGTACGATGAGTCCTTTGGAGCATGGCGAAGTGTTTGTCACCGATGATGGTGCGGAAACAGACCTTGACTTAGGACACTATGAGCGCTTTTTGGATGAGAATCTCACCCAAGCCAACAACTTTACTACTGGTCGCGTCTACTCTTCCGTCATTGAAAAAGAGCGCAGAGGGGATTATTTGGGTAAAACCATTCAAGTTATTCCTCATATCGTCGATGAAATCGCAGGGCGCATCAAAGAAGCAGGACGCGGTAAAGATATCTTAATCGTTGAAATCGGTGGAACGGTAGGAGATATTGAGGGGCTTCCTTTTTTAGAAGCGATTCGTTCTTTGCGTGCAGAACTTGGAAAGCGAAGAACGATGAATATTCATTTAACCCTTGTCCCTTTCATCAAAGCAGCGGGTGAACTTAAAACCAAGCCAACGCAACACTCGGTTCAAGAGCTTCGCCGTATTGGTATCAGTCCTGATATGCTCATTTGTCGTTCCGAATATCCGCTGCCAAAAGAGCTTAAAAACAAGCTAGCATTTTCCTGTGGTGTAGAGCGAAATTCTGTCATTGAATGTTTAGATGCAAAAACCATCTATCAAGTCCCCCTTAGTTTCCTAAAAGAAAATATTTTAGTGCCAATTTCTGAAGCGCTTGATTTAGGAGAACTCACACCACATATGGATGAGTGGGATATTCTTGTAAAGCGTGTGATTGCGCCTCGTGATGAGTTAAAAATAGCGTTTGTAGGAAAATATCTTGACTTAAAAGAGTCGTATAAGTCGCTCACCGAATCACTCATTCACGCTGGAGCGCATCTTAATGCTAAAATCAACATCAAATGGGTTGATTCCGAGATGATTGAAGAAAAAGGGTGTGAAGAAATCCTCTCTGATGTCGATGGCATTTTGGTCGCTGGAGGTTTTGGCGAACGAGGCGTTGTGGGTAAAATGGAAGCTATTCGTTATGCTCGTGAAAATAAAATCCCATATCTTGGTATTTGTCTAGGGATGCAGTTGGCAATGATTGAATTTGCGCGCAATGTGTTAAACATTGAAGACGCCAATTCGGCAGAATTTAACGCTACATGTAAAAACCCAATTATTTATTTGATTGACTCATTTATGGATGCAAGCGGGCAAAAACAGCTTCGCACATTCCAAAGCCCATTGGGAGGTACTATGCGTCTTGGTGGCTATGAGTGTGAGACAAAAACCAACTCATTATTACGCTCAGTCTACGATGGTGCAAAAGTCATTCGTGAGCGTCACCGTCACCGATACGAAGCCAATCCTGCGTACCGCGAAGCCTTTGAAAGCGCAGGTCTTATCGTCAGTGGTGAGAGTGAGGGGTTAATTGAAGCGGTAGAATTAGAAGGGCATCCGTGGTTTTTAGGCGTTCAGTTCCACCCAGAGTTTACCTCTCGTTTGACCAATCCAAATAAGACGATTTTGGCATTTTCTAAAGCTGCGTTAACGCAGCGCCAAAATGGGTAGTTTGCTGAGTAAAGAGGATATTAGGCGGATTCTTCAAAGCAGGTTTGAAAACGATGAATGTACCCGTTTGGGAGAAATTCCTAAGCCTTCCTCTTTAAAAGATATAGGTCGTGCATCAGAGCGTATAGTAAGGGCAATGCGTGAGGGTGAGCGTATTGCCATTGTAGGTGATTATGATGTGGATGGGGTCATCTCTTCTGTCATCTTGAGCCAATTTTTTGATGATGCGGGGGTGGAATACTCCCTTATTATCCCCAACCGCTTCACTGATGGCTATGGGCTTAATCCTGAGATTGTCGCGAAGCTTGATGTGCATGTAATCATCACAGTGGACAATGGTATCTCCGCGGTAGAAGCCGCACAGATTTGTAAAGACCAAGGCATTGATCTCATTATCACAGACCATCACAGCGTACCTTCTGTTATTCCTGATGCGTATGCGATTGTCAATCCTAAACAAGAAGATTGTCCTTTTCCTCATTGTGAGATTTGTGGCGCTCAGGTGGCGTGGTATTTGGTCGCGGCACTCAAAGAAGAGATGGGCATTGAGTATGACCTCTCAAGCTTTTTAGACCTTTTGTGTATTGCGATTATGGCAGATATGATGGAACTTACGGGGATGAATCGTGTGATGGTCAAAAAAGGTATCACCGATTTAAACCGCTCTAAAAGAGCAGCCTTTGAAGCGATTAAACAGTACTACGGTAAAAGCAGTTTAGAGAGTGATGATATCTCTTTTTTAATTGCCCCTTTGATTAACAGTTCAGGGCGTATGGAAGACGCCATTTTATCGTATGAATTTTTAAAGTCAAAAGATGTCAGAAGTGCTTTAGAAAAACTCGAATATATTGTCTCTTTGAATGAAGCTAGAAAAGAAGAAGAGCGTTTGTTGTTTGAATCCACGCTTCCTTATGTCAATGAGGATGAAAATATTATCGTGGTTTGGGGTGAAGAGTGGCATGAGGGCATTGTGGGCATCGTGGCTTCAAGGCTTTCAAAGCGATTTAAAAAGCCTGCGATTGTCTTCTCCATCAAAGATGATAAAGCTAAAGGAAGCGCTAGAGGGATAGGAGACGTTGATATTTTGGAACTGATTCGCTCCCAGGAAGATATTTTACTGGGTTTTGGCGGGCATAAAGGAGCGGCGGGTGTTTCCATCGAAGTGCAACATTTAGAGCGATTTCGTACCAATCTCGTTGAAGCAGCACGCTCTTTAAGCCAAGAAAGTATGGATGCTGATGGTGATTTACTGGGTGAAATTAGTGTGGATCAGATCGATTTTGAGTTACTGGAAATCTTAGAAAACCAAGAGCCATATGGTCAAAAAAATCCAAAACCTAGCTTCTTACTGCGCAATATTTTAGTGAAAGTGGATCGGCTCATCGGTAAAGATGGGCAACATCTAAAGCTAATTTTACAAGAAGGCAATAATGCTTTAGAAGCACTGTTTTTCAATTACGATATTAAAGCCAAACAAAATGACCGTATTGACATTTTATTTACCGTATCGAGAAATGATTATAGGGGCTTAGTCACACCGCAACTGCTCATTAAGCAGATTGTCAAAAAATATTAAAACTCCCTACCATCTTTTACAGGAACAAAGAGGCATTCATCGAGTGCTTCTTTGTGTATGCCCTCTTGCGTTTTTATAAATCGTGTAATAATTTGTTTATGTCCTTTTTCAATAGGCGCAACTAAAATCCCCCCTACTTTTAACTGTTCAAAAAGTCTTTGAGGCACTTGGGGCGTGGAGGCAGAAAATAAAATACGATCATACGGAGCAAATTCTCTCCAGCCGTTTTGTCCATCGTCATAGCGTGTATGAATATTGGTGACCCCTAAAGTTTTAAAACGCTCTTTAGCCTCTTTTAAAAGCCTCTCAATGCGTTCAATGGTAAACACCCGACGTATCAGCTTACTTAAAACAAGCGCTTGATACCCACTCCCGCAACCAATCTCTAAAACGCTATCCGCACCTTTACATGTAAGCGCTTCTGTCATTTTAGCAACCGTTAAAGGCGAACTGATCCATTGGTTGGAAGCTAGAGGAAGGGCATCGAGTTTGTACGCGTGTAGTGCCATGCCTTGTGGTACAAAAAGTTCACGTTCACTGACACAAAGCGCATCGTAGACGTTGGGACTGATGGGAAAAAGTTTGGCAATGTCATCGGCCATTTTTTTATGTTTTTGGAGTCGAATTTTATCTTTAAAATGGGCCGCTTCAGGCATGTGTGTTTAATCCTATGTCAATATAGCGTCGCATCGTCTTTATCTCTTTTGCATCATAAAGCTCTGTAATCATGGCACTGTTATCATCACGCGAAGCAACGCCAAAAGGCGAAATGATGCCACTGCTTCGCGCCATACCACTATCTGCACTGTTGGCACAAATAACATAGGTTTGATTTGCAATAGCAAGCGCAGTACTTAGGGCTTCAAGATGTACTTTACGTGGCTCTCCCCAAAAAGCAGGGATTAAAACGATATCAGCTCCTTTAACCTGTTCCCAAAGAGAGGGAAAACGAAGCTCAAAACAGATGAGTACAGCAATTTTTATTCCATCTATTTCAAGCAGGCGGATAGATTCACTCTTTCCTGCTTCAAAATAGGTTTTTTCATCGCCTAAAGCAAACAATTTAGCTTTATTTTGTGTGTAAATGCACTCACCTTTGTGAAAAAACATAAAGGTATTGAAGAAGCGATTTTCTTTACATGTAATAAGTGTCAGCCCAAATGTTTTATCTAAAGAGAGATTTTTAAGTTTAGGAATGATGGCCGTTGAAAATGCAGCGGCTTCGTACATTTTGTCATAGCTATAAGCACTAAGACACAGTTCTGGTGCGAGAATGATAGCATGCTTGGGGCATTGGTGTAAAAGTATACTTAGAGTTTCAAAGTTTTTCTCAAAACTTTGAAACTCATAGGCGTATTGAAGGGCGCAAAGTGTGATGTTAGAAGTCATCGAAAGAGAGACTACCTTTGCTGTAATTAGAGACGTTACCTTCAAAAAAATTAGTTTTTTGGTCGTTAAACTTGGAAAAATCATCGACCCATTTAATAGGATGTTTTGCGTTATAAAGTTTTTCAAATCCAACGGCTAAGAGTCTATCGTCGATAAGATAATGAATGTATTCAGTGATGATATCATCGGTAAAGCCCATGATTTGGTTTTGGGTGATGTATTTGCCCCATTCGATTTCTAAATCGCCTGCTTTTTGAAACATGTCATATACTTTAGCTTTTAGTTCAGGTGTAAAAAGTTCAGGGCGTTCTTTTTGCACGGAGTTAATCATATTTTGAAAAATTAAAAGATGGGTGATTTCATCACGCTGAATAAAGCGAATCATCTGCGCACTTCCAAGCATTCTCCCCGCTCGTGCAAGGGCGTAGATAGCGGTAAAGCCTGAGTAAAAGTAAATGCCTTCTAAAATTTGGTTGGCAAACATAGCAAGAACCAGTTTTTCATCGGTGACATCACCTGCCAACTCTTCATACACGCTTGAGATATAGTCATTTTTACGACGCAACACCTCATCGTGTTTTTCCATCTCATAAATCAAATCGGTGTTGTCACAGATGGCTTCGACCATAACGGCATAGGATTTAGAGTGATTGGCTTCTTCGTAGGCTTGTCGTGAAAGACATGCGTTGATTTCAGGTGCGGTGATGTAAGGGTTGATATTGTCGGCTAAGTTATTGGTTTGAAAGCTATCCATGCTGATAAGCTGTGACCAGACAAGGTCATACATGCGTTTTTCAGCATCGGTGAGATTTTTGTTATAGTCGATGACATCTTTAGTAGTATCGACCTCTTTTGGAAACCAAGTATTGCCTTCCATCATATCCCATAGTTTGAGCGCCCATGTGTATTTTGCTTTGGTAAAGTTAAGAATTCCGTGAGGATTGCCGCTGAAAACTCTTCGGTCATTTAAACTTTCATTGGAGTTTGGGTTGTATATCTTTTTGCGTTCCATTACCATTCCTCGTATCGTTATTAAGAGAATGATTGTATCAAAAATTTCTTAATTCTATGGGCAGTTGCGTGCTAAGTTTGCTCAAATCAATCTTAGTTTGTTCCATTTTTGTTTCACCAAGCGTGGCATTTACATGTAAATAATGTTGCAGATAATAAGTTCCTTTATACCCCTTTACATGTAAATCATTTATAATCGTATTGATATCCTCTACATGTAAAAGATCGCTATGCCACGTAGTGCGTACTTCAAAGGGAAAATCGCACGAAATGAGCAGAGTTAAACTCTCTTCAAGGCGTTGGGTATGCTTGTACTGTGTGAGTGTTGGATAGTGTAAAAAAGGTGCTTTATAATCAAGGGCGATATAATCCACAAGATTACATGTAATAAGCTTTTGAAGCAGCTCAGGGTTGCTTCCATTGGTGTCAATTTTGATTTTATATCCCAGCTCTTTTATCTGCGTACAAAAAGAGACTAAATCTGGATAGAGCGTGCACTCACCTCCGCTTAAAACAACGCCTTCCAATCGCCCTTGACGGCTTTGTAAAAAGGTGAGTGCTTCTTGCGTGGAAATAGTTCCATTGTCTCGTACAATGTGGGGGTTGTAGCAATACGAACATGCCATATTGCATTTTGCAAACCAAAGAATACACGCTAGATGATGAGGATAATCTAGCGTGGTAAATTTGGTGATACTGTGTATCGGAGTATTAGCAGCCACACTTCTCAACAAACTGAATACGTTCTTTGTGCTCACCGGTTTTGCCTACGTTAAAGCTCTCTACGGGTCTATGGTAACCCATCACACGAGTATAAACGATACATTTGGTGCGTTTATCTCTTAATTTTTCTAAGATTTCTGATTTACTCATGATGCTACTCCTTCTTTTTGGTGTTGTTCGATCAATTCTTCATCGCATTTAGGACAAAATTCATGTTCACCGCTAATATAGCCATGCTTTTCACACACCGAAAAAACAGGTGTGATGGTAAGGTAAGGCATACGGTAGTTAGTAATCACATTTTTAACCAACTTTTTGCACGCTTCAGCCGAACTGATGCGCTCTTTCATATAAAGGTGCAAGACCGTACCACCCGTGTAAGAGCACTGCAAATCATCTTGCATATCCAGTGCTTCAAAAGGGTCATCCGTAAAGTTTGCAGGCAATTGAGATGAATTGGTGTAATAGACATTTTTACCAAATCCCGCTTGAATAATCTCTGGATAACGCTTTTTATCTTCCTTCGCAAAACGGTAAGTTGTACCTTCCGCTGGTGTTGCTTCAAGGTTATACAAATTACCTGTTTCTTCTTGATATGCCACCATTTTATTACGCATAAACTCTAAGATTTCGTGAGCAAATTCCATTCCATATGCATCTGATATATTATGCTTATCATCGGTAAAATTACGAATCATTTCATTGATGCCATTCACCCCAATGGTTGAAAAATGGCTGTTAAATCCTGGCAAATAGCGTGCGGTATAGGGGTAAAGCCCACGGTTATACATCTCTTGAACAAACACACGTTTTTTCTCTAACGTTGATTTTGCTAAGTCCATGAGATATTCAAACTCTTCCATGAGTTTTTCTTTATTGCCTTTGTAAAGATACCCAAGACGTGCCATATTGAGTGTTACAACCCCAATACTTCCTGTCATCTCCGCACTTCCAAAAAGTCCACCACCGCGCTTTAAAAGCTCTCTCAAATCAAGCTGTAAACGGCAACACATCGAACGCACGTGCCCTGGTTTATAGGCTTTTGGATTTTCAACCAATTTACCATTTTCATCTCTAACGTATTGGCTTCCGATGAAGTTTTGAAAATAAGAAGAGCCAATCTTTGCGGTATTTTCAAAGAGTAAATCGGTATTTTCGCCATCCCAATTAAAATCTTCAGTGATATTAACCGTTGGAATTGGGAATGTGAACGGTTGACCCGTTTTATCGCCCTCTGTCATCACTTCATAATAGGCTCTATTAATGAGGTTCATCTCAGGTTGAAAATGTTTATACGTCAGTGCTTCAAGACTACTTGCTCCTCTTTTTTGCGCTTCTTCTAATAACTCTTTATCATCGATATTTTTGAAAAGATGTTGTTGGGAAGAGGTTGGAATTTGAGATGCCAAATCGCTTGGAACCGTCCAGTCAATGGTGATATTAGTAAACGGACTTTGTCCCCAACGTGCTGGGACATTGAGATTATAAATAAAGCTACGAATCGCTTTTTTAATCTCTTTGTAGGAAATCTTATCTTTAAACGCATACGGTGCTAGATAGGTGTCAAACGAGCTAAACGCTTGGGCTCCTGCCCATTCGCTTTGCAAAATACCTA
>JAGOZL010000077.1 GCA_018058685.1 Sulfurospirillum sp. | reverse complement strand
AAGAAAGCTGAAAGAGAAGATTTAGGCTACAAGCTTGTTATCTATATGGCAATCTTTACACTACTTGCTTATTTGTGGAAAGTTAAAATCTGGAGAGAAGTTCATTAAGTAATGCTTTACATGTAAAGCCATCAATCGGTGGCTTTACCTCATTTAAAAGGAGGAATGGTAATGAAAGTATCTATAAAAGTTTTTATGGCAATCTTCTGTCTTGCCTCGACGATTAATGCTTCTGAGGCTGAAAAAGTCAATGCAATGGTCATGTTGAATATGGAAAATGGGCTAGCCAATATTCAAAAAGGATTCTTGTATAACAACTTAGATCTCATCAAAAATGGTGTGGATCAAGTTCAAAAAGAAAATGCTATCTATCATGATCGTAAAGTGATTAAAGCAGTTTTACCAGAGAATAAAAAGCAGATGGAAAATTTAGCACTCATCACATCAAAGCGCATTGAAAATGCGACAGAAGAGATGAAAAACTATTTGGCGTTAAAGCAGATGAAAAAAGCGCACAGCTCTTTTTCAGACATTGTAAACGCCTGTACAGACTGCCACACTCTTATTCGTGGTTGGTAATTTAATAAGACGCTTGAGAAAATCTCTCTAGCATCTTTCTTCGTATGCCCCATGAGAAAGAATACGCTCATATCGCTTATCTAAACGCTCTTTTTGAGAGAGTTTTCCCATCTCATCTAAAGAATCAATAAAATAAGTTCCTAAAGCTTTAATAGCGCTCTCTTTATCACGGTGAGCTCCCACTAAAGGCTCATCAATAATCGCATCAATCAATTTCAAAGACAATAAGTCATCTGAAGTAATCTTCATCGCTTTTGTAGCATTTTCTTGCTTTGCAGGGTCATTCCATAAAATTGCCGCACATCCTTCAGGAGAGATAACGGAAAACACAGAATAACGCATCATCGCTACACGATCGGCAACACCTACGGCTAATGCACCACCACTGCCACCTTCCCCGATGACAACAGCAACGCTTTTGGTGGTGAGTTTGCTTAGTTCATAGAGGTTACGCGCAATGGCTTCACTCTGTCCTCTCTCTTCAGCAGCAATTCCAGGATACGCACCTGGAGTGTCAATCAAAAATAAAATAGGCAAATCAAACTTTTCAGCCATCTTTGCGACACGAAGTGCTTTTCGGTATCCTTCAGGATGAGGCATACCAAAGTTTCGTTTGATTTTATTTTTCGTTCCACGACCTTTTTGCTCACCAATCACAACCACTTTACGCCCAGCAATATAACCCATATAACAGATAATGGAAGCATCATCGGCAAAATTTCTATCACCATGAATTTCATATTTATCGGTTAAAAGTGCTCTGATGTAATCAAGTGCATACGGACGGTCAGGATGTCGTGCGAGTTGAAGTTTTTGATACTCACTTAAGTTTTTATAAGTCTTTGAAATCTCTTTTGAAAGATTCTTTTCTAAAATCTCGACAGCGTGAGAATCGCCTTTGATTTTAGCATTGGCGATGTCTTCATCTATCTGTCTGATTCCGTTTTCAAAATCCAAGTAGGTTGCCACGAAGCTTCCTTATACGCGTTTAAAGATAACTGAGCCGTTTGTGCCACCAAAGCCAAACGAATTGCTCATCATGTATTCTGCTTTAAATTTACGTGCCACATTGGGGATATAATCCAAATCACAATCAGAATCTGGAGTTTCTTGATTAATCGTTGGTGGTAAAATCTCATCACGCATTGCCATAAGACAAATAACTGCTTCAATCGCACCCGCAGCACCCAAGCAGTGTCCGATTTGACCTTTGGTTGAACTGATTTGTGGTACGTTTGCGCCAAAAAGCTCTTTAATGGCGGCTGTTTCATTTTTATCGTTTGCAGGTGTGCTGGTTCCATGCGCATTAATATAGTCAATTTTTGGACTTCCAGCCATCTTATAAGCCGCTTTCATCGCACGAAGTGGACCATCTAAGCTTGGTGCTGTAATATGGCTCGCATCACCACTCTCACCAAATCCAACGACCTCGCCATAAATATGCGCACCTCTGGCAACAGCATCTTCATACAACTCAAGCACAAGCGCACCTGCTCCTTCACCCATAACAAATCCATCACGATTTGCATCAAAAGGACGAGATGCCTTACTTGGCTCATCATTACATGTAGAAAGCGCTTTCATCGCAGAAAAACCACCAATGCCTGCAGCACAAATAGCTGCTTCTGCGCCCACAACTAACATTTTATTGGCACATCCAAGCATAATGGTTTTTGTTGCTTCGCTGATGGCATGTGTACCCGCAGCACATGCGGTTACAGAAGAAAGATTGGGACCTTTAAGCCCGTGTTCAATAGAAACCATACCACCTAGCATATTAATCAATGCAGACGGTATAAAGAAAGGGGAAAGTTTACGAGGACCGGCACTGTTGACAATCACTGAGTTTTTTTCAATGACAATCAATCCGCCGATACCTGCCGCAGAACTTACGCCAAAACTTTCAGCTTCAAAGTTCTCAAGTTTTGCGTCTGCCATTGCTTCTTGTGCCGCCTTGAGACCTAAATGAATAAATCGATCTGCTTTTTTAACCTCTTTAGGGTTCATCACGGTGTTTGGATCAAAATCCGTTATTTCGCCGGCTATTTTTACAGTATGCTCGGTTGTGTCAAACGAACTAATGCTTTTAATGCCACATTGACCTTCAACGATAGCTTTAAAAGAACTTTCTTTATCCAAACCTAATGAATTAATCATTCCAATACCTGTAACAACAACTCTTTTTAACATAGTATCCTCACTTAAATATCTTTAGTACAATGCAGGGGGAACCCGCCAAAAGCGGGTTTAAGTGTAATGAATAATTACTTATGAGATTCAATGTAAGACATTGCATCTTTAACAGTAACGATTTTTTCAGCGTCAGTGTCAGGGATTTCGATGTCAAATTTTTCTTCAAGAGCCATAACGAGTTCTACAACGTCCAAAGAGTCTGCGCCCAAATCTTCTACAAATTTTGACTCTTCTTTTACCTCGTCAGGGTTTACGTTTAATTGTTCAACAACCACCGCTTTTACATCATCAAATAGTGCCATTTACTAGCTCCTTACAAAAATTTTTCATTATTTTATCAAAATAACCTTTAATTTGAATTTTTACATGTAAGGCAAAGCTTACATGTACATTCCACCATTGACCTTTAAAACTTCTCCTGTGATGTATGCGGAGCTATCACTGAGTAAAAATGCCACCGCTTCAGCGATATCTTTTGGACTACCAAAACGCTTGAGTGGAATTTTGGACGTGTACGATTCTTTAATCTCATCGCTTAATTTATCCGTCATCTCTGTGGCGATAAAACCAGGTGTCACGGTATTAAAACGGACATCTCTCGCACTTCCCTCAAGAGCAAAACTTTTGGTCATTGCAATTAAGCCACCTTTACTCGCACTGTAATTAACTTGTCCCGCATTTCCCGTCTCACCAACGATAGAAGCAATGTTAACGACACTTCCAAAACGCTTTTTACTCATCACTTTGAGCGCTTCACGACATCCTACAAAAGCAGACGTTAAATTGACATCAATAACAGATGTAAAATCCTCTTTTTTCATACGAATGGCTAATTTGTCATTGGTGATGCCTGCATTATTGACCAAATAAGAAAGTTCACCGTCTGCGTCGATAATGGTTTTAATGCCTTCTACAAACGCCTCTTCATCCGCAACATCAAATCCAATCACTGCTGCCACACCACCGTTTGCTTCAATTTCGGCTTTAATCGCATCGGCTTGCTCAGGACGTGAGCGGTAATTCACCCATACTTTTAAACCATATCCTGCTAATGTCAGCGCTATTTCTTTACCAATACCACTTGCCGCACCTGTCACTAAAACATTTTTTCCACTAAATTGCATTGTTTTCCTTTTTTTAAAATTGAACCAAAGGTTCATCCATTTCTTTGGGGATATCAAGACCCATGAGCTTTAAGACCGTTGGTGCAATATTGCTCAGACCCCCGCTTTTGACCTCTTTAACACGTTCATCATCCACAAAACAGTAGACCTCAAACGTGGTGTGATTGGTCAGTTGCGCACCCTCTTCATCAAACATCTGTTCACAATTTCCATGATCACTGGTTTGAATGACAGCGTATCCTAACGCTTTTGCTCTCTCATACAAACGCCCTAGTTCTCTATCCACTGCTTCAACAGCGAGCGTAGCTGCATCTAAATTTCCCGTGTGCCCTACCATATCGCCATTGGCAAAATTGACCACGATAAAATCATAACGCTCATCCATCGCTTTTAAAACAGCATCTCCCACTTCTGGGGCACTCATCTGCGGTTGTAAGTCATAGGTACGCACTTTTGGACTCGGTACCAAAAGTCTCATCTCTCCTACTTTTGGCTCTTCAATACCACCGTTAAAGAAAAACGTAACATGCGCGTATTTTTCGGTTTCTGCGGTATGAAATTGCGTAAGCCCTGCACGTGAAATCACATCACACAGGGTATTTTGAGGCGTGTCAGCTTTAAACATGATGGGGAAAGGATATGAGCTATCGTATTCTGTCATCGTAATACATGCGACACCATTAAGAGTTCGGGCAAATTCATTAAACTCTTTAAAACCAATGGCTTTGCTAAGCTCACGCATTCTGTCATTTCTAAAATTGGCAAAGATGACACCATCATCGCTTTGCATACCTGCATAAGGCTCAAAGGCAACAGGTTCTACAAACTCATCGGTAATACCCTTTTCGTACATGCTTTCGATATATGCTTTTACATGTAAAGACATTTTAGGCTCTGCATCCACTATTACGCGATACCCTTGTTCAACCCTCTCCCAACGATTGTCTCTGTCCATACTGAAAAATCGTCCTGAAATAGAAGCGATGCGAATGTTATCGTTGCAAATACGCTCAAGTTGTTCAACAAAACGTATCCCAGAAGTCGGTGATACATCACGTCCATCGGTAATAATATGTAAAAGAACCTTCTTCCCTTTGGCTTCAACAATACGCGCTAAATCGATAATATGCTCAATATGCGAATGCACCCCGCCATCACTCACCAGTCCAATGATATGAATCGCACCTTTTACATGTAAAAGTTCACACAGTGCTTCATTGCAAGCCAAAGAGCCATCTTGTGATGAAAGAGAAATTTTGACCAAATTTTGGTACAAAATACGTCCACTGCCGATACACATATGCCCTACTTCGCTGTTTCCCATCTGTCCCTCAGGCAAACCGACACTTAAACCCGATGTCTTGATAAGACTATAAGGTGTGCTTTGGAACAAGGTATCGTAGGTTGGCTTGTGTGCCTTGGCAAACGCATTGTTCAGAGGACTTGCATTATGCCCAATGCCGTCTGTAATAATCAGTAATGTTTTTTTAACGTTTGCTTTCAACTTATCCTTCTTGTTATAAGGTTATAAGCAATATCTTACTAAAATATTGCTTTTATAAAAATTTATCATGGACGGCGTATGCTATACTTTTTGTACCAAATTTTCTCCATTAACCTCTTTCAATACATCACCGTACGTGCAGGAACAGCTTTTTTTCTCTCCTTCGTCCTGACCATCTATTTGATGCCTCGTTTTATCAAATGGGCAAAAGCGCGCAATGCCAATCAACCTATCTATGACCTAGCCCCAAAAACACACCAGAAAAAGTCCAAAACACCTACGATGGGAGGCATTGTTTTTTTAGTTGCTTCGTTGATTGCCATCGTTATTTGTGCAAGGATGAACAACCTTTTCGTTTTAGCAGGTCTAGCTTGTATCATTTTATTTGGACTCATTGGCATGGAGGATGACCTCGCTAAAATCGTAGGGAAAAAAAATACCGCAGGTTTAACACCTCGTATGAAAATGCTTTTACAGATTCTCGCTTCTGGCATCGTAGCGCTCATTTTATACACCGGCATCGACCTCGCGACAGATTTTTATATCCCTTTTTACAAATACCCACTGTTTGATATGAATATTTTAGCCATCGGATTTTGGATTTTGGTCATGGTTTCAGCAAGCAATGCCGTGAACCTCACCGATGGGCTTGATGGTCTCGCCACCGTTCCATCCATTCTCTCCATCCTCAGCCTTGGCATTTTCGTCTATGTCGGAGGAAATGCGTTTTTAAGCAGCTATTTACTTCTTCCAAAAGTGGGAGGCAGTGGTGAAGTGGTCATCGTCGCTACAGCCATTATAGGCTCATTGGTTGGCTTTTTATGGTTCAACTGCTATCCTGCCGAGATTTTTATGGGAGACAGTGGAAGTTTGAGTATTGGTGCGTTTATCGGATATATGGCGATTATCTCTAAAAATGAGATTTTACTCATTCTCATCGGTTTTGTTTTTGTGCTTGAGACAGTTTCCGTCATCTTGCAAGTGGGAAGTTTTAAAACGCGTAAAAAACGTATTTTTCTGATGGCGCCTATTCATCACCATTTTGAAGTCAAAGGCTGGCCTGAAAATAAAATCATCGTTCGCTTTTGGATTATTGCTCTTTTATCAAATCTCCTTGCCTTAACCGCTTTAAAGATTCGCTAATGATATCACTTTTTGGAAACGGAAAAACCACAAAAGCTATCGCAAAGCGCTATGAGGGACAATGTCAAATTTTTGATGATGCGTTTACATGTAACGATAAAGATGTGTATGGAAACCTTCTTTTACCCCCTAGCCAATTTGACCCAAACCAAAGCACCATCGAGATTCCAAGCCCAGGTTTTCCTCCTCTACATCCTTTGATAAAACACGCTAAAAATCTCACCAGCGAGTATGATTTTTTTGAAAAGTCAATGCCTTTTTCTATTTGGATTAGTGGGACAAACGGTAAAACAACCACCACACAAATGTGCGAACATCAATTAAAAACCAAAGGTGCGCTCAGTGGCGGAAATATCGGTACACCTTTGGCAGAGCTTGATTCTAAAGCACCTATTTGGATACTAGAAACCAGCTCATTTACCTTCCACTACACCCACAAAGCGCGCCCCGATATTTACCTGCTTCTTCCCATCAAACCAGACCATTTAAGCTGGCATGGAAGCATGGAAGCTTACATCGAAGCAAAACTGGGTGTGCTAGCACGTATGAAAGAAGGAAGTGTGGCAATCGTACCTAAGATGTTTGCGAACACCCCAACCCAAGCCCATGTCATTGGCTATGACAATGAGCATGATTTGAGTGCGCAGATGGGAATTGATATCACTCAAGTGCAGTTTCAAACACCTTTTTTACTCGATGCCATCCTCGCACTTTGTGCAGAGAAAATCTTGCTCGACAAGGTTAATTATTCGCTGATAAATAGCTTTAAAATTGACCATTACAAAATCGAAGAGTTCCACGATGCAAAAGGAAGACTCTGGGTTGATGACTCTAAAGGAACCAATGTCGATGCAACCGTGGAAGCCTTAAAACGGTACAAAGACAAAGAAATCCTTTTAGTACTTGGAGGCGATGATAAAGGGGTGGATTTGCAAGAGCTTTTTGATTTTATGAAATCTTTACATGTAAAGATTTTTGCGATAGGCTCAAACACGGAACGCCTTGCCAATTTTGCCCAAAAAGAGAGTATTTGGCTTTCAAAATGCTTCTTTTTAGAAGAAGCTATGCAACAAATTCATGCTCTTCATACCGATAAAACTGTCGCACTTCTCTCCCCTGCCGCGGCGAGTTTAGACCAGTTTAAATCGTATGCGCACAGAGGTGATCGTTTTAAAGAATTAGCACTAAGCTAGTATTAAAGTTTTTTTTGTATAATTTCAGCTCTTCAAAAGTGTGGCTGGATAGCTCAGTCGGTAGAGCAGGAGACTGAAAATCTCCGTGTCGGCGGTTCGATTCCGTCTCCAGCCACCACCTCTTTTAAA
>JAGOZL010000002.1 GCA_018058685.1 Sulfurospirillum sp. | reverse complement strand
CACTGGGGTAAAGCTGTTTCATGCGCTCAACCTTGACCATCCCCACAGCATCACTTCCTAATTGGCGGTTTTGGTTGGTAATGTCATAGCAGTCAAAATCAACAATCGTGATGTCATTCACTCCTGAACGAAACAGTGCGTCCAAACAAACACTTCCTACACCACCTACTCCAAAGAGGAGTACACGAGCAATTTGGAGTTTTTCAAAATCATCTTCTAGGATGATTCTCACACGAGAGTAACGGTCTTTCATGCATTTATCCATTGTTTTAAATTTTCAAGTTCATCGTGCGCTGTCATATCAAGCTTTACCGGTGTGATGGAAACATACCCCTCATCTATCGCACTCAAATCACAATCTTTTTGTTCATTGTGTTTCCATTCAAGGGTATGAACACCTAACCAATAGTACTCTTCACCTCGTGGATTTCGGTGCAGTTGCGCATTGTTGCCATACATGCGCTCCCCGATACGGGTGATTTTATAGCCTTTAAATTCTGAGGGTTTGATGGCTGGGATATTAACATTGAGAAAACGACGTTCTTGCAGAGGAAACGAGCCCTCTAAAATCTTTTTTGAGAGTTCATAAGCAACCTGTTCTGCCAAATCATATCCATGGTTTTGAATATTTTGAGGGCTACCTTGATAGACTTGCGATATCGCAATAGCAGGAACCCCATGAATGACCGCTTCCATTGCGGCACTGGCTGTTCCGCTGTAGGTGATATCTTCGCCTAGATTTGAGCCTTTGTTGATGCCACTGACCACAAGGTCAGGTTTTTTATCACTTTCAAACAGTGCATGTAAGGAGAGGTAGACACAATCTGTTGGTGTGCCATCATCAAGTTTAAAAAAATCATCTTCGATGGAGATAAAACGAAGAGGGCGTGTTAAAGTCAAAGAGTGTCCACAAGCGGATTTTTCAGTGGTGGGTGCAACGATGGTTACATGTCCTAAAGGGCGTAGGGCGCGAGCAAGAGCGTGAAGACCTTCGCTCTCAAAGCCATCATCATTGGTGATTAAAATGCGTTTCATAAAAATACCTATCTTTTTTCATCTTATTATAACGAAAGAGACTTATATTTTTAAGAGATTTTTGTATAGACTTCTCTCATAACTCTTTATCAAGGGTTAAGTACTCTTAAAAAAGGCACCATTTTGAAGTTATTGGTTTCAGCGCTTGAGCCATCGGCAAATTTACACTTAGAACCTCTTTTGAACGCACTTGAAACGTATGAAGTTTATGGAATTTTTGATGAACGTTTTGGAAAGCCTTTGATGCCAAGCAAGGCGTTTTCGATTATGGGATTTTTAGATGCTCTTCCTAAGATTCGTAAAGCTAAACGAGCTATTAAGATAATGACACGGATGAGTTTTTTTGTGGATAAAGTGATTTTGATTGACTCGCCTGCATTTAATTTACCGCTAGCAAAAGCCATCAAAGCACTCAATCCTAATATTGAGATTATCTATTATATTTTACCTCAAGTGTGGGCATGGAAACCGCATCGTGTTGCGCAAATCGAAAAGTATTGTACGGTTTTAGCTTCCATTTTACCTTTTGAGCAGCAGTTTTACACCAAAGCAACCTATGTGGGACATCCATTGCTTGATGAGATTCCACTGTTTAAATTAAGAGCTGACAAAGAAGGGGCTATTGCTTTTTTACCAGGCAGTCGCAAAAGTGAAATTCAAAAATTGATGCCTATTTTTAATGAGGTGGCCTCTAAATTAGTAGGGAAAGAGAGACTGTTAGTTATCCCACCGCATTTGGACGCCCACGATATCGCAAAAATGTACGGTAACGTTGGCGCTTTTACCTTATGTCGCAATACTTACGAAGCATTTGATAAAAGCGAGTTTGCTTTTATCTGTTCTGGCACAGCTACGTTGGAAGCTGCTTTAGTTGGGGTTCCTTTTGTTTTAGCCTATAAAGCTAAGGCGATTGATTATTGGTTGGCTAAGAAATTTGTGAAGCTAAAACATGTGGGATTGGCGAATATCTTATTTGATTTTTCCAATTTTGAACCTTTACATGAAGAACTTTTACAAGAAGACGTGAGTGCGGAAAATTTGCTAAGAGTGTATGAAGCGACGGATAAAGAAGCGTTCGTGGAACATGCAAAGAAACTACGAGGCATGTTAGAACATGGAGCGCAAGAGGCTATGATAAAGATAATGAAGGTATAATGAAGAGATATAAGGAGTAATAAATGATGAGTAATAAAGAGCCAATGACAGAATATGGCTATAAAAAATTAACCCACGAACTGAGTGATTTGAAAAAAAGACAACGACCAGAAACGGTGATAGAACTTGATATTGCACGAAGTCATGGTGACTTGAAAGAAAATGCAGAATACCATGCGGCAAAAGATAGATTGGCATTTATTGATTCACGTATTGCGGAGCTGAGTGATTTGGTGGCTCGTTCACAAGTCATCAATCCAAGCACGTATGAGCACGATAAAGTGCGTTTTGGTTCGACAGTTATGTTGGAAAACTTAGAAACAAATGAAGAGGTGACGTATACCATCGTAGGAAGTACAGAGAGTAATCCTGATCGTGGACTTATCTCGTATCACTCACCGCTTTCAAAGCAGTTGATGGGAAGAGGTGAGGGGGAAGAGGTAACGATTCATCTTCCAAATGGTAAGCAAGAGTATGAGATTTTAGAAATCGCATACCATGAGATCAGTTTTGAAGGATAAATGATGCCAAAAATAGAGGTTGCCATCATCGGTGCAAGCGGATACACAGGCTTAGAGTTGATGAAAATTTTGATTAACCATCCGCATTTTAAGATTAACTATATCGCAACTACAGAAGGAGGGGTGTGTGCAACCGACTTGCACCCCTCTTTAGTGGGTGTTTTTGAGCAAGAAGTGCACAAAGCAGAGGCTTGCGAGGTCGCAAAACATGCCAAACTTGCTTTTTTAGCCCTTCCTCATAAAGCAGCGATGGGGTTTGCGAAAGAGCTTTTGGAGTTACATGTAAAAGTGGTTGACCTCTCTGCAGACTATCGCTTGGAACTAGAAGCATATGAAAAACATTACTGCGAACATGAAGACAAAGCGCATCTAAGTGAGGCTGTGTATGGGCTTCCAGAGCTTAATCGTGAAAACATCAAGCAAGCACGGCTAATTGCTAATCCGGGTTGTTATCCAACGGCTTCGATTTTGGGTATTTTGCCATTTTTGGAGTATCTTAATAAAGAAGCGCCTATTTTTATTGATGCGAAAAGTGGTGTTTCGGGTGCAGGTAAAAAGCCAAGTACCACAACGCATTTTGTCACCATCAATGAAAATATTTTTGCGTACAATCCTTTAAAGCATCGCCATGAACCAGAAATCACAGAAAAGCTAAGACTGGCAAGTGGGCATGCGTTTGAGGTCAATTTTGTGCCGCATTTACTCCCCGTAAGTCGTGGCATGTTGATAAGCTCGTATGTACAAACCCGTGAAGTTATTGATGCCAAGGCGGTTTTAAAAGCCTATTATGCACAAGAGAGCTTTGTACGTATACGAGAAAACCCCGTCGATATCAAATCCACAGCAGGAACCAATTTTTGCGATATTTTTGTGAGCCAAAAAGGTAAGTCACTCTTCATCTCATCGAGTATCGACAATCTTTTACGAGGCGCTTCATCGCAAGCGGTGGTCAATGCAAATCTGATGTGTGGCTTGGATGAAGACGCAGGAATTCCTATTATTGCCTATGTACCCTGATGTGATCATTCAAGAAGGAGCCTTATTTATTGCCGATGCGCACGCGTGTGAAGAGCGCTCCTTCTTTTTAAACTTCTTACATCACGTTAAACAAAACCCTCCCCCACAACTTTTTTTAATGGGCGATATGTTCGACCTTTTGGTAGGGGGCATAGCACATGGGGTGCAGAAGTATCAGCGCTATATCGAGCTTATCAATGAGATTTCTCACACCTGCGAGGTTTTTTACTTTGAAGGCAATCATGACTTTCATCTTACAGAACTTTTTTTACATGTAAAGGTGATTCCCATAGAAGCGCAACCCCTTACATGTAAACTTCCAAGTGGTAAAATCTGCTTACTTTCACACGGTGATAAATACGGCGGAACGGTGCATTCGTTTTACACAAAATTGATTCGCAATGAAAATATCTTACGAGTTTTGGGTTTTGTAGATAGTATCACCAAGGGTGCTATTTCTAAAAAAATAGAAAATAATCAAAAATCAAAGCATTTATGCAAAAAAATCCTCCATTTTAGGCAAATTATCGAAGCGAAACTAGAGGCATATCCCCTTGAAAATATCGATATGGTCGCAGAAGGGCATTACCATCAAAATCAGGTCTTTACATGTAAACAGGTCGAATATATAAATTTTTCATCTTTTGCGTGCAATCAAAGCTATTTTAGTGTACAATCCTCGCATGAGAGAGAATTTGCACAGATGCAATTAAGGGGCTGCAATGGCTAAAGATAGTATTTTAAAAGTAGGCTCCAATGAAATGGAGCTGGTTGACTTTCGAATCTTCAAACAAGAGGAGAAAGGAGTTTATGAGGGAATTTATGGTGTAAACGTCGCTAAGGTGCGTGAAATCATCAAAATCCCAAATCTCACAGAACTTCCAGGTGTTCCTGAATACATCGAAGGTATTTTTGACTTACGTGGGGTTGTTATTCCTGTGGTCAATTTGGCTAAATGGATGAATATTAAAGAACCTGATGATGGTTCCATCAAACCTCGTATCATCATCACAGAATTTAGCGATATCTTAATCGGTTTTGTGGTGCATGAAGCCAAGCGTATCAGACGTATCAGTTGGAAAGATATTGAGCCAGCATCGTTTGTAGCGGGTATGGGATCACTGGATAAAAGTCAGATAACAGGTGTAACGCGTATTGAAAATGACGATGTTCTTCTGATTTTAGATTTAGAGAGTGTTGTCCAAGCTCTTGGTATTTATCAGCCAAAAATCGATATTCATGATTCTGATATTATGAAAGTGGAAGGTACAGCGCTTATTTTAGATGACAGCATGACAGCTCGAAAACTGGGCAGTGATGCTTTGAAAAAAATGGGAATGCGCGTGGTTGAGGCCAAAGATGGCATGGAAGGCTTAGAGCGTTTACGAGAACTTTATGAAACCTATGGCGATAAATTAGCCAATGAAGTCAAAATTATTATCAGTGATGTTGAAATGCCACAGATGGACGGTTTCCATTTTGCCGCCAATGTCAAAGAGGATATTCGCTTTAAAGAGATACCGATTGTGTTTAACTCATCTATTAGTGATCATTTTAGTGAACTTAGGGGTAAAGAGGCGGGCGGTGAAGCCTATTTAACGAAATTTGATGCGTCGGTTTTCTACAAAGAAGTTTCTAAAGTGATTAAATCGCACGTTAAAATAGTACAAAAGTAAGGGTAGAACGATGGAAGATATTCAAGAAATTTTAGAAGATTTTTTGGTTGAAGCGTTCGAACTTATTGAACAACTTGATCAAAATTTAGTGGAACTGGAAGCGAGACCTGAAGATTTAGAGTTGCTCAACAGTATCTTTAGGGTAGCGCATACAATTAAGGGTTCATCATCATTTTTAAATTTTGATGTCCTAACGCATTTGACGCACCACATGGAAGATGTCCTCAATAAAGCACGACACGGTGAGTTAAAACTCACACACCATGTTATGGATGTTGTCTTAGAGTCGATTGACCTTATGAAAGCACTCTTACATGCGATTCGTGACCATGGTAATGATACCTCTATCGGTATTGATATTACCAATATTTGTGCACGACTAGATGAAATCTCAAGTGGCAATAGTGCTCCAAAAGCAGCAGTAAAGCCTAAAGAAGCTCCTAAAGTTGAAGTAGCCGCACCCGTCATTGAAGATGACAATAAAGACTATTCAAAACTCAGTGACGAAGAAGTTGAAGAAGAGATTGAACGTCTTTTGAAAATGCGTAAAGAAGAAGATAAGAAAAGACGAGAAGCCAGTGGCCCAGCAGTTACTCCAGCGCCAAAAGCCAGTGTCGAGTCTGTGCTTGATGATGAAGATGAAGTAAAAGAAGAGCCTATCAAAGCATCTCCTCGCAGAGTAGAAGCCGCAGCAGCAAATACTACACCAGCTAAAAAAGAAGCTGCAAGTTCCATGGAACAAACCATTAGGGTTGAAGTCAAACGACTTGACCATTTGATGAATTTGATTGGTGAGCTCGTACTGGGTAAAAACAGATTACTTAAAATTTATGATGACGTTGAAGAGCGCTATGAAGGCGAAAAGTTCCTTGAAGAGCTTAATCAAGTGGTTTCTTCCATTTCACTTGTAACGACGGATTTACAAATTGCGGTTATGAAAACCAGAATGTTGCCAATTGCAAAAGTCTTTAACAAGTTCCCTCGTATGGTACGTGATCTTTCACGTGAGCTTGGTAAACAAATCGAGCTAGAAATCTCAGGTGAAGAGACCGAGCTTGATAAATCGATTGTTGAAGAAATTGGCGATCCTTTGGTTCATATTATTCGTAACTCATGTGACCATGGGATTGAAAATGCACAAACAAGACTCTCACGTGGTAAACCAGAGATGGGTACGATTAAGCTAAAAGCGTACAATGAAGGCAATCACATCGTTATTGAAATTGCAGATGATGGCAATGGTTTGGATGCGGATATTTTACGTTCAAAAGCGATTGAAAAAGGGATGATTAGTGAGCGTGAAGCCGATAGCATGAGCGATAAGGAAGCATTTGCGCTTATCTTTAAACCTTCCCTTTCTACAGCAAAAGTTGTCACCAATGTTTCGGGACGTGGTGTAGGAATGGACGTTGTTAAAACCAACATTGAAAAGCTTAACGGTATTATTGATGTTGACAGTGAGTTGGGACATGGTACGGTTATTAAGCTCAAAATTCCTCTTACTTTAGCGATTATTCAAGCCTTGTTGGTGGGTGCGCAAGAAGAGTATTATGCGATTCCATTGGCATCTGTTTTAGAGACTGTGCGTATTCCTTTGGATGAGATTTATACCATCGAGGGTAAAAATGTTCTTAGATTGCGTGATGAGGTACTCTCTTTGGTGCGCCTCTCAGATATCTTTGGTGTCAAACAAGTCTATGAAGGCGGTGAACACACCTATGTTGTTGTTATCGGTCTTGCTGAGTCAAAACTAGGCGTTGTGGTAGATACATTGGTGGGTCAAGAAGAGATTGTTATTAAATCTTTGGGAGATTACCTCCAAGGGATTGATGGTATCGCAGGGGCTACGATTCGAGGCGATGGTCGTGTTACGCTTATTATTGACGTTGCGGCACTGATGAATTTGGCTAAAGGTATCACGGTTGATATTCGTGCAAGCGCCGAAACTGCCGTTAAAGTGAAGAGTTCACCAAGTGATTACGTTGTTTTAGCGGTTGATGACAGTGCCATGGATCGAAATATCATGAAAAAATCAATGGAACCTATCGGCGTTAAAGTCATCGAGGCAAGCAATGGACAAGAAGCGCTTAATATGCTTAAATCGGCAGAATATAGCATAGATGCGGTACTAATTGACATTGAGATGCCACGTATGGATGGATATACCTTAGCGGGTGAAATTCGTAAATACTCTAAATATAAGAATTTACCATTGATTGCTGTAACCTCTCGTACATCCAAGTCTGATAGATTAAGAGGCGTTGAATCAGGAATGAGTGAATACATCACGAAGCCATACTCTCCAGAATATCTAGAGAGTGTTGTACGAAAAAATATTAAATTATAGGCGGTTGAACAATGAGCGATAAATTAAATCAAATTATCCAAAAACAACAAAAGCAGGTCGAAGAGCCTAAAAAAGAAGATGATGTTGTTCAACTCGTTGGATTTATTATTGGACAAGAAGAGTACGCGGTGCCCATTTTGAGTATTCAAGAGATTATTAAACCGATTGAATACACAAGGGTTCCAAGTGTGCCAGATTATATCTTAGGTGTGTTCAATCTTAGGGGAAGTGTTATTCCTTTGATTGATTTGCGCCGTAAGTTTAAGATGGACCCTTCCAAAGTCAATGAAGAGACGCGTTACATCGTGATGAAAGGAAAAGACAATACCGCTGGTTTTGTGATTGATAGACTCACCGAGGCGATTCGTATTAAAAGTAGTCGCATTGGACCACCGCCTGAGACCATTCATGCGGAAAAAGGTTTGGTGTATGGCATTGGTATGCGCGATGACAATATTTTAACGATTTTGAAAGTAGAACAGCTTTTAAAACGTGATTTTTAAACGATAAAGGGGAGCCAAAACTTTTGGCTCCCCTTTCTTACATGTAAAGATTTAGGCCTTTAAAATATCTGCAACTAATTCAAAGTTATTGGCACTCATCATATGTATTTTTGGGTGTACTTTTTGAATGGCTTTGAATGTCTCGACTGAGAGTTCAAAACCCACTTTTTTTTCTTCTTCTTCACTTATTTTTTTAGCACGCGTTAAACGTTCCATCCACAAATCAGGCACATGAATCCCTGGAACATGCGCGCTCAAAAATTGCGCTGTCCTCAAACGTACGATAGGAAAAAATCCTAAAATAAGTTCTGTTTTGGGGGCATCGTGTTTGACACTTTTTTGCGCTTCGTGGAGCAGTTCTAGGAGCATGGTAGCATTTTCTGTACTGTAGACAGGTTGTGTGATAATGCCTATGGCACCATGGTGAATTTTGGTCGCCATACGCTTCATAAGGTTTTTGGGAACATTGGCGTGAGCATTGCATACGGCAAAAGGGTAAATGGGCTTGGGTTGTGTTTTAAAGGGTTTTCCTGCGTAATCAATACCTGCATTATAGCATTTGATAATATCCATTAAAAGCGTGCTATTGCCCTCAAAGACACCTTTTAAAGAGGGTTGATCACTCGCACTGGCCGGATCTCCTGTAAGGCAAAGAATCGTGCGTAAATCATGTTCATTTGCGCCTAAAAGATCTGATTGAAGAGCGACTTTGTTACGATCTCTCATGCTCATCGTTGCAATGACAGGCTTTTGAAATCTATTTTGAAGCTTGAGTGCACCAAAAAGGGCATTGTATTTTAAGCGTGCGAGGGGGTTATCTGTGGTACTAAAGGCGTCGACTTTTTTATCTAATTCAAATGAGGCAATTTTTTCGATGATAGGCTCAAAACTAGGCTCATGCATAGGCGTGGTTTCCAGACTTAAAAAGCTGTCACTACGTAGTTTAGTGATTAAAGATTCAACCATATTTTTATCCATTTGTTACTTGTTTTTAAGTATTATAATGAAAATGTCTAGGATTGACAAGCAAAGAGGGCTTGAGAAAGGAATGTAAACGTATGAAGTTATGTGTGTTTGATTTTGATTCGACGTTGATGGATGGCGAAACGATTGATTTTCTAGCCAAAGAACATGGTGTGGAAAAAAGAGTTTCTGAAATTACAGAACGTGCGATGCAAGGTGAGCTTGATTTTTTTGAAAGTCTGAGCACACGTGTGGGATTACTTAAAGGATTGGATGCTAAAAAAGCAGAAGCTATTTGTGCAGCATTGCCTCTGATGAACGGTGCGAAAGAAGCGATTGCAGGTTTAAAAGCACAAGGGTATACAGTGGTTGTATTTAGCGGAGGCTTTCGCATTGCGACAACACCTGCTAAAGCGATTTTAGGGTTTGATGCAGACTTTGCCAATGTTTTACATGTAAGAGATGGTGCACTCAGCGGCTTAGTCGGTGGGGACATGATGTTTGGTTTTTCTAAGGGCGATATGTTAAAACGTCTTCAAAATCTTTTACATGTAAACTATGAAGAGACGATTGCTGTGGGTGATGGTGCCAATGATATCTCGATGTTTGAGTGTGCGGCAAAAAAGGTGGCATTTTGTGCTAAACCTATTTTGAAAAATGCCGCGAATATTGTGATTGATGAAAAAGATATGCGACAACTTCTTCAATTTATTTAAAAAGAGTAAACGATGTACAATAATGATATAAAATTTTCTTTATGGTGTGATTTTGTTGAGCGAAGTTTCTTAGAAGGTGAATTTGTCGAACTGATTCAAAGTAAGAGTATCAATGCGGCAACCAGTAATCCTTCTATTTTTAAATCAGCTTTTTTAAGCTCACCTGCGTATGCACAGGATAAAGCAAAACTCAAAGGTAAAGCACCTAAAGAGATCTATGAAGCTTTAGCCATCGAAGATATCAAACGAGCTGCTTCAAAGCTCTTACCTTTGTACGAGCAAAACGACGATGGATTTATCAGCATCGAAGTAGACCCCTTTTTATGTGATGATGCAGAGGCAACTATTGAAGAAGGAAAACGTCTTTTTTCTGCGATAAATTATCCCAATGTAATGATTAAAGTTCCAGCAACTGAGGCGGGTTTTGTGGCGATGGAAGCACTTTTAAGTGAAGGAATTAATGTCAATGCGACATTGATTTTTTCTCAAGAACAGACAGCCAAATGTTTAGAAGCGTTTAAACGTGCCAATGCCGTAAGGGAGCACACTCAAACACAAGGCAATATCCCTCAAGCTGTCATCAGTATTTTTGTAAGCAGGTTCGATAGAAAATTAGATGATGAACTTAAAAAAATTGACGTGGTCACTTCTCGTGTGGGTATTATGAATGCTTTGCGTTCTTATGAACTGATCAAAAGTTATAAAATGGCAAATGTGCGAGCGTTATTTGCCAGTACGGGAGTTAAGGGTGACATATTGAGGCCTGATTATTATATTCGAGAACTTTTAGTGCCTAATGCTATTAATACAGCACCTTTAGATACCATCAAAGCCTTTTTATCTTCTTCAAAAGAAGTAAATGTCCAAAATATTCCACTCACGGTTATTGAAAATTTCTTTGATGCATTGGCGGCCAATGGTATTCATATGAATAGTGTATGTGATGAATTGATGAATGAAGGGTTAAGTAGTTTTAAAGAGGCATTTATTGAGATATTAAACGCTTTAGAATAAGGATTTTAGCATGCAACAAGAGGTTAAAGTTAGTGAACTGACGTTTGAGATGACCAAAAAGCTCAAGGGACATTTGATGAAATTGGTCGAGAACAAAGGCAGCGACTTACATGTAAAAACAGGAGCCAGTGTACGAGGGCGTATTAATGGTGAAATTGTTGCATTTTCCGATGAAATCCTTACGCATGGCGATGGTATTTTATTAGCTAAAGAGCTTGTGCGTAGTCGATTTGGCGAATTTGTTGAGAAGAAAAATATCGACTTCACATTCAAGTTAAATGATAATTATCGCTTTCGTGTCAATATGTTCTTTCAAGTCGATGGCGTCTCGGCTGTTTTTAGAACGATTCCAATGGAGCTTCCAACACTAGAGTCTTTAAATCTTCCTCCCGTTATTACGAATTTATGCAATCTCTCGCGAGGACTTGTTTTGGTAACAGGTCCAACGGGAAGTGGTAAAACAACGACTTTGGCGTCGATGATTAATCACATTAACCAAAACCATAAAAAGCATATTATTACCATTGAAGACCCTGTGGAGTTTATCTACAAAGATGACAAATGCATCGTCAATCAACGTGCCATTGGGCAAGATGCACTTTCCTTTGCAGATTCATTGCGTGCGGCATTACGTGAAGACCCTGATGTAATTTTAGTGGGTGAGATGCGTGATTTAGAGACAATAGAAACAGCGATGCACGCCGCAGAAACGGGACACTTGGTTCTTTCAACCTTGCATACCGTTGATGCGAAAGAGACGATAGGTCGTATCATTGGAATGTTTCCAGGTGATGAGCAAAATCGTATCAAAATGTCATTATCAGGTGTTTTACAAGGCATTGTTGCGCAACGCCTTGTTCGTACTGTTGATAAAAAGCGTACGGCGGCAGTCGAAGTTTTGGTGAAAAATGCGCGGATTGAAGCATTGATTATGGAAGGACGTGAAAATGAGATTCCTGACGCGCTTAAAGAGGGTAAAGAGGTTTATAAAACACAAACCTTTGATCAGTGTCTTGTAGGGCTTTATTCGGAAGGAAGAATTGATAAAGAAGAGGCGATTAGAGCCGCAACGAGTCGTAATGACATCGCCATGGCACTTGATTTTTATGATGCAGATAAAGCGTTTAAAGAGACAAAAAAGTATGAAACGACGGCAACGTATGTCAAAAAAGTGGATAAAGATATTGTAGGTTTAAAGCGCTGATTTAGGTGAGCGTAAGATTGTTTTGAGTATAATCCACTCCTATTTTTTATAAAGGACTACAATGTTAGAAGGCATCGTTAGAGATAGTATCGAGAAGAAAGCGACTAAAGCGCTTCGTAGAGATGGATATCTAATTGCTAATATTTACGGTAAGGGTGAACAAAACATCAATGCTGCATTTAAAGCAAATGAATTCATCAAGGCAGCAAAGAACAAAGAAACACTTATTTTCCCAGTCAAAGTTGCGGGTAATGAGTACAATGTTGTAATCCAAGATTACCAAAGAGACCCTGTAAATAACAATCTTTTACATGTTGATTTACGCTTAGCACTTCCTGGTGTTTTAACAAAATACCTCGTACCTGTTGTTTTAGAAGGTACTCCTAAGGGAACAAAAAATAAAGGTGTTTTAATTCAGTCTAAAAAACGTTTAGCGGTTAAATGTACAGCAGAAAACTTACCAAATAGCTTTGTTCTAGATGTAAGTGATTTAGATGTTGGTGATACGCTTTTAGTACGCGACATTACTGTTCCAGCAAACGTTAAGGTTATGGACGAAACACGTGTTTCTGTTGCCGGAGTTATCAAAGCGAAGTAACGCTTAAATGACACTCGTAGTAGGGCTAGGAAATCCTGACTTACAATACAAAAACAATCGACATAATGTCGGTTTTATGGTCATCGATGCATTGCTCGATGACCATCCTCTTGCAGAAAAAATCACAAAATCAAATTTCAAGGGTGAGCTTTTTAAAGTTCCCTCTATGTTACTTCTTAAACCAACAACGTATATGAATCTCTCAGGAGAAAGTGTTCGTGCAGTGGATGACTATTTTAAGCCTGAGCAAATCATCGTGATTCACGATGATTTAGATCTTCCTTTTGGAACGCTTCGTTTTAAAATCGGTGGAGGGCATGGTGGCCATAATGGGCTTCGCTCTATCGATGCACATATCGGAGCCGAATACATACGTGTTCGCATAGGCATAGGAAAACCTCTCCATAAAAGTGATGTTGCTAACTATGTTCTTTCAGATTTTTCAGTGTGCCAAAGAGAATTTTTACCCGAAATTCTTAACCATGTAAAGAAAAGTATTAAAGCACTTCTAAACGGTGATTTAAAAGAAGTTGCGCTACAATATAGCCTTAAAAACAGCCATTGTGAGCAGGAGAAAAAATGAGACTTTTTGAACGGTATATTGTTAAAAATTACCTCAAAAATTTCTTTATTATCTTTATTGCCCTTGATTTTTTTTATGTGGGTGTTGATCTTCTCACCAATTACAATGCTATCCCCGAATCGGCGAATTTGCAGATTTTATACGCTCTTTTTCAAGCCATGAATGCGGTAAATTATGTGTTACCTCTTTCCATTGTTTTTGGGATGATTGTAACTCATTTTAGTATGATAAAATCGAATGAACTTATTTGTATGTATGCTTCGAGTATCAGTAAACGAGCACTCATAAAACCTTTTTTTCTAACCTCTTTAGGGCTAACATGCCTTTACATTGGACTAAATGCTACCGAATTTGCGTATGCGTATGAATACAGCACAAATCTAAAAAAATACAATCGTATTTCAAACAGTTCGGAAGATCTTTTTTTAAAACACGATAATAACTATATCTATTTTAAAAAACTAGATCCATTTAAACAAGTGGCGTACGATGTAACGATTTTTGAGACAAATGGAGTGGATGTTACGAAGATTTTACGCGCTTCCATTGCTAGTTTTATTCAAAATAAATGGGTTTTAGAAAATGTGACGATAGTCCATAAACCCATTGTTGAAGCTTTGGATGATGTAGGGTTACGTTTTGAAAAAGTGAGTCAGCTTAAAGCAATGGAAAATTTCAAGCCTCGTATTATGGACAATGTTTATCAAAGCGAGCACGCACTTTCCATTCTTGATGGTATTGAGGCATTACGCTTTTTTGAAACACAAGGCGTTAATACCGCTAAAATCAAAGCAACCTTGTTTTACCAGCTATTTTTTCCTTTTTTTGCTCCTTTTTTAGTTATCTTTCTTTATTATAAGGCGCCTGTTATGGGGCGTTATTTTAATACCGCATTGATTGCTTCTGCGTTTGCATTTATCACATTAGTGACATGGAGTGGGCTTTTTCTGCTCAGTCGTTTAAGTGCTAATGGTGTTTTGTTTGCTGAAATTGGTATTTTACTTCCGATTGTTGTCTTAGGTTTGATAGCGCTTTATTTTTACTCTAAACGCTAAAAATTCCATTTTAATACACTTTTTTTAAACTTTTTGATAAAATAGTTAATTCTACATGATTCTCACGCATAAGGGTTATAATGACTGATTTCTCTGCATTGGCGCGTACGTATGGGACACCTTTGTACGTTTATGATTTTGATACCATTTCCACGCAATTCACAACGTTAAAAGAAGCTTTTAAAGCACGAAAATCACTCATCTGTTTTGCTGTTAAAGCCAATTCAAATCTCTCTGTGTTAAAGCATATGGCAAGCCTTGGAGCAGGATGTGATTGTGTCTCTATTGGTGAAGTAAAGCGCGCGTTATTTGCTGGAATTCCCAAATATAAAATTATTTTTAGCGGTGTGGGAAAACGAGACGATGAGATAGAAGAAGCGCTTAAAAATGACATCCTAATGCTCAACCTTGAGAGTGAAGAAGAGATGAAGCGTGTTGAGATGATAGCTACAAAGTTAGGACTTATTGCACGCATTAGTATTCGTGTCAATCCTAATATCGACGCACAAACCCATCCGTATATCTCGACAGGGCTTCATGAAAATAAATTTGGTGTGGATATAGAAAGTGCCAAACGCATGTACATTCATGCTAAAAATGCAACGGCGTTAGATCCTGTAGGGATTCATTTTCATATTGGAAGTCAAATTACTGAATTGCAACCTTTTAAAGAAGCTGCTGTTGTTTTAGCAAACTTGCTACGCAATCTTAAAGCGCTTCAGATTGATATTAAATTTTTTGATGTGGGTGGCGGTATCGGAATTCGCTACGATGATGAAACAACGATTTCACTCTATGAGTATGCGCAAGGTATTTTTGCGGCTCTTGGTGGATTGGATGTGACTTTTGTGTGTGAACCAGGACGTTATTTAGTGGGAAATAGTGGTTATTTTCTCACCAAAGTTTTGTATGAAAAACACAATGGGTATAAGCGTTTTGTCATAGTCGATGGTGCCATGAATGATTTAATTCGCCCAAGTTTATATGGAGCGTACCACGAAATTGAAGTTTATAACAAAGATAAAAGCAGTGCAACACCATGTGATGTTGTAGGTCCAGTGTGTGAAAGTGGCGACTTTTTTGCGAAAGAAACCTTGCTTCCTCCTTTAGAACATGATGACCTTTTAGTGATTAAAAGTGCAGGTGCATATGGATTTACGATGAGTAGTAACTATAACTCAAGAACGCGTGTGGCAGAAGTTGCTCTTGAGAAAGGTCAAGATAGACTGATACGTGCTCGTGAGCGTTTTGAAGATTTAATCGCTTTGGAAAAAGAGTATTTATGAGCTATTTTATCGATGTGCAAGGAACGTTGATTGATGACGTCGACAAAAAGCCTATAGAAGGCGCTATCGCGTTTATTGATACTTTGAATGCGAAGAAGATTCCTTATGTTGTTGTTACCAATAATACAAAAATACCCAGCACACAATTTCATCAGTTTTTAAATGATTTGGGTTTTTCAATCCCTGCGCAAAATTATCTTGACCCGTTTATGGCGTTGGGAAATGTTTTACATGTAAAGAATATTCGCAGTTTTGGAGCAGAAGAGTTTGTGTATGTGATGGAGCAACTAGGGTATGACCAAAATGCCAAAAATCCTGAAGCGATTGTCATCGCCAGTAAAAAAGATTTTAGTGCTGAAGATTATGCCAGTATGATAGAGCTTTCTTTAAGTGGCGCCAAAATTGTAGGGATGCACGCAACGAGTATTTATGCTAAAGACAAACGACGTTATCCAGGTGTAGGTGCTATTTTAGAAATGCTCTCCTATGCTACAGGAAAAGAGTACCACGTTGTTGGAAAGCCTAGCACATTGTTTTACCATGAAGCGCTCAAGCTTTTGCAAGCACAAGGTGTTTGTGGAGATTTTTCACAGGTGACGATGATCAGCGATGATGCTATTGGGGATTTGTTAGGTGCGAAAAAGCTTGGTATGAAAACGATTTTGGTTTTAAGCGGTAAGTGCCGTGATGCCTCAGAAGTGTTACATGTAAAGAGTGACTTAGATGAGATTGTAAGTCATATTGGCGCGATTGAAGGATGAGCATGAAAGATATAGAAGCGTATCGTAAAGAGATTGATAACATTGACGATCAGATTTTAAAACTTCTCAATGAGCGAATGGAACACGTTAAGGCGATAGGGCGTGTTAAGCAAACGACAGGAACAGCCATTTATCGACCTGAGCGTGAAAAAGAGATTTTGGATCGTCTCAAATCACTCAATCAAGGAGCATTAAAAGCCCAAGCGATTGATGCGATTTTTTTAGAAGTCTTTGCTGTCAGCCGTAATTTAGAATTTCCTGAAAAAGTGGCTTACTTAGGACCTGAGGGAAGTTATACGCATCAAGTGGCGGAGAGTCGTTTTGGCGCAATGGGTAATTACATAGGGGTCAGCTCGATTGAAGCAGTGTTTCATGTGCTTGAAAACGGTGAAGCCAAATACGGTGTGGTACCTGTGGAAAACAATACCGAAGGTGCTGTGGGTACAACGCTAGATTGTCTTGGAAAGTTTAATTCAAAGATTGTTGCTGAAATTTATATGGATATTCACCACTCCTTTGCAACGGTGTGTGAAAATATCAAACACGTTAAGCGTATCTATTCTCACCCACAAGGTTACAATCAATGTCGACGCTTTTTAGAAGAACATATGCTTTTAGGGGTTGAATTTATACCCACAAAATCAACCGCTGAAGCGGCACAAAAAGCGGCCAAAGACACTGAAGCCGCAGCCATTTGTTCACATATCGCTGCAAAATTGGTCAATTTACCTATTTTGTTTGGGAAAATTGAAGACAATATGGCAAATCAAACACGCTTTTTAATTTTAAGTGATTTTAAAAATAAAAGAGGGGTTCACAATAAAACCTCTATTTTGGCAAAAACCGATGATAAACCAGGCGGGCTTGTTGAATTTTTACAAACCTTTCAAGCACAAAAAGTGAATTTAACAAAAATTGAGTCACGCCCTACCAAAGAAAGAGGGTTTCAATCGATTTTTTATATGGACTTTGAAGGGCATATTGATGATGAGAATGTCCAAAAAGTGATTGAAGAAAATAAAGACAGATACGATATCAAATGGCTTGGAAGCTATATTTGCGGAGGATGAGAGATGCAGTTTAATGAAGTACTAGACCAACTAAAAATTTACGAAGCAGGAAAGCCTATCGAGCTTGTTGTGAGAGAATATGGCATTGATGCAAAAGATGTTATTAAATTAGCGAGTAATGAAAATCCACGAGGATGCAGTTCAAAAGTGATTGAAGCTGTGCGCAATGAAGCAACAAAGATGAATTTGTATCCCGATGATAGCATGTATGAACTCAAAGAGGCGTTAGCGACAAAGTATGGTGTGAGTGAAGCCAATGTAATTATTGGCGCGGGAAGTGACCAAGTCATCTCCTTTGCAGTGCATGCAAAAGCCAATGCCAATACAAAAGTTTTAATGGCAGGTATTACCTTTGCAATGTATGAGATTTATGCGCTTCAAACAGGTGCAAAAATTTTGAAAACACCAACGGCTGGACATAATCTACAGGAAATGCTTGAAATCTATAAAGCCAATAAAGACATTTCTGTGATTTTCTTATGCCTTCCAAACAATCCACTAGGTGAGTGCTTAGATACCAAAGATGTGTATGCCTTTTTAGATGAAATAAGCCCTGAAACGCTTGTGGTCATCGATGGTGCCTATCAAGAGTATGCCTCTTTTAAAGACACTGCAAAGAAGATTGTTCCTAGTGAGATTATTGCTAAATATCCTAATACTCTTTATTCTGGAACATTTTCAAAGGCTTATGGATTAGGTGGAATGCGTTGTGGTTATGGTATTGCGCAACCTGAAGTGATTAAAGCCTTGTTGAAGCTTCGAGCTCCATTTAATATTACCAATCTAACCCTCAAAGCAGCGATTGTAGCTCTGAGTGATGATGCGTTTGTGCAAGCTTCTGTTAAAGAAAATTTTGAACAGATGAGGGCGTATGAAGCATTTGCAAAAGAACTCGGGTTTAAAACGATTGAAAGTTATACGAACTTTATTGTTTTAGAATTTGATGCGGATAAAAGCTCTTCAGCGATTGCTCAAAAATTGATGGAAAAGGGTATAATCGTCCGTAATCTTGGCGCGTATGGTATGAATGCGATTCGTGTAACGATAGGAACACCTGAACAAAATGAGCGCTTTTTTGAATGCTTTAAAACAATTTACATGTAAAAGAAGGGCAGATGGAGTTTAAAACACTATTAAATCAAATAGCAACGCTCATCCAAAATTTGACGTTACGTCAAAAAATCGTTGCGGCGGTTTCTGTCGTCGTTTTGATTGGTTTTTTGGTTTTTTTAACACTCTATAAAAATACAAACGCTAATAGCATTAAAGGCTACAGTGTTCTGTTTGAAAACACCACGGCAGGTGACTCTGCACTGATTATTCAGCAATTGGAAAAAGAAAAAATTCCTTATAAAGTTTTAAATGAAGGCACGATTGCTGTTCCAAGTGAAGTGGTGCACAAACAAAGAATTGCAATAGCTGCTCTTGGTATTCCTAAAAATAGTAAAGTCGGTTTTGAAATTTTCGATAAAACAGAATTTGGTGCGACAGATTTTGAGCAAAAGATTAAGTATATTAGAGCATTGGAAGGTGAACTTGCACGGACGATTGAGAGTTTAGGACCAATCGCTAATGCAAGTGTGCACATAGCTATTCCTAAAGAGACTGTCTTTGCACAAAAACAATCCGCTCCTACGGCTTCGATTGTCCTCAATGTTCGCTCAGGAATGAACCTCTCTTTGAAACAAATTCTAGGGATTAAAAATTTAGTTTCTGCGTCTATTGCACAATTAACACCTGAAAATGTTTCCATTGTCAATCAAGATGGTGAGCCTTTAGGCGATGAGCAAAATAATCTTTTTCAAGGTGAACTCGTTAAAAGCCAAGTGCGTTATAAAAAAGAGTTTGAAAATAATTTTGAACAAAAAATTATTCAAGTGCTAGCGCCTGTTATTGGTGGTGTTGATAAAGTAAATGCGAAAGTAACCATTGACTTTGACTTTTCACAGCAAGATTTCGTGAGTGAAGTGTATGACCCCAATTCGGTACCTAGAAGTGAGCAAAGTGTTGAAGAAAAACGTGAAGGAAAAGCGCCACAAGATGTTGGAGGTGTGCCAGGAGCGATCAGTAACATCGGACCTGTCCAAGGGCTTGAAAGTGAAAAAAAAGGTGAACTCTACCAAAAAAGTTCATCAACAACCAATTATGAAATCTCAAAAAAGGTTATTAATTCAAAAGATGAATTTGCAAAAGTCAAACGTTTAACAGCTGCCGTCGTTGTGGATGGAAGTTATCGATACGGTGTAGATAGTGATGGAAAGAAAAAGAGTGAGCTAGAGTACACTCCTTTAACAAAAGAGCAGATGGATGCTATCAAAGACGTTGTGAAGCAAACGGTTGGGTTTAATCCTAACAGAGGGGATGAAGTTACGGTCAGTAACTTTGAGTTTAAAAAAATTGGCGATGATGGTAAAGGTGTGCCAACCAAAGATTTTATGGACAAATTTTCTATTTATCTAGCGCCATTGGTTCCTCTTTTAAAATATGTTTTGGTCGGTATCTTGCTCTTTATCTTTTACAAAAAAATCATCATTCCTTTTAGCCAAAAAATGATTGAAACAAAACTGGATGACTTTGAAGAAGATGTACAAGATGTTTCAACAGATGATGACCATTCTGAAGATACCTTAGAGAAATTTAAACAAGCACGGAAAAAAGTGGAAGACCAGCTTGGTATTGGGCAAGATTTCAATGAAGATGCTCTTAAATATGATGTCTTACTTGAAAAGCTTAAAAATATAGCAGAACAAAAAAGTGAAGAGTTTGCAGGGTTGTTGCAATCTATGATTCGCAATGAAAGTGATTATGATACCAAAAGTGGTGGCTCAAAGGATTTAGCATGATTAAACTAAGCGAAGATCAAAAAACACTCTATAATGAATTAACCATGTCTGAAAAAGCTGCTATTCTTTTGATACAGCTAGGAGAAGATGCAACAGCCAATCTTTTTTCGCATATGGAAATTGATGTGGTGACTGATATTTCTAAATTTATTGCAACGGCAAAAAGTATTGATAAAGCTGTTGCAAATGCAGTCTTAGAAGAGTTTTATGTTATTTTACAATCGAATCAGTATATAAGAAGTGGTGGTATGGAGTATGCCAAAGAGATTTTATATCGAACGTTTGGAGCAGAAGGTGCACAAAAGATTTTAGATAAACTCTCAAAATCAATGGAAAATTCTCAAAGCTTTGGATATCTTTCTCAAATTAAACCACAGCAGTTGGGAGATTTTATTATCAATGAACATCCTCAAACGGTAGCACTTATTTTAGCGCATATGGATCCAACCAGTGCAGCAGAAACGCTTTCTTTCTTCCCCGATCAGCTTCGTAGTGAAGTCACAATTAGAATGGCAAATTTAGGTGAAATTTCACCTTCTGTTGTTAAACGCGTTTCAGCTGTTCTTGAAAATAAACTGGAATCTCTCACATCGTATAAAGTTGAAGTTGGAGGTCCTCGCGCGGTTGCTGAAATTCTCAATCGTTTAGGTCAAAAAGCTTCTAAAACGACGATTGCGTACATTGAACAAGCCGATGAGAAACTGGCTTCTATTATTAAAGATATGATGTTTACGTTTGAAGATATTATGAAACTTGATGGTAATGCGGTTCGAGAAATTCTTAAAGTGGCTGATAAAAAAGATTTAATGATAGCGCTCAAAGGTGCAGCAGAAGAGCTTAGACGAAAGTTTCTGGACAATATGTCTCAACGTGCACAAGATGCTTTTATGGAAGAGATGGGATTTCTTGGTGCTGTAAGAGTGAAAGATGTTGAAGAAGCACAGCGAAAAGTCGTAGAAGAGGTGCAAAAGCTTGCAGAACAAGGTATTCTCCAAATTGGAGAAGCCGAAGAGATGATAGGCTAAGGATTGGAATGAGGAGTTGCATAGATGGCAGACAATATTATCAATAAAGAGCATGTTGAAGCACATACTGTACAACGGTATCGTTTTAAAGTTTTAGGCTCTGGTATATCAGATGTACAAGCAAGTTCAACGATAGAAGAAGAGCTTTCTAAGGATCCGTTTGAAAGCACAGATGAAGTTTCTTTAGTTAATGAGATACCTAAAATTTTACGTGTTGAAGAAAGTAGTCAACATCTTTTTGTCGAAGAATTACTCAAAAAAACAGATGAATTGACAACAAATGTTGTTAAATTGCAACTACAAATTGAAAAACAAGAAAGTGAGTTCAATCAACGGCTCAATGAAGAGCTAAAGCGAGAGCGAGACAGCGCACATGTTCAAGGCTACCAAAAAGCAAAAGAAGAGCTAGAAGGAGCTCTTTCCGAGGTTAAATCACGTTATCTTAAATCAATTCACCAACTTGAAATGCTCTCATCAAGCATTGAAGAAAAACTTGTCAAAATAGAATCGGAGATGAGTGCGACTGCTTTTGAAATTGCTAAGGAAGTGATTAAAAAAGAGGTAAGCTTAGAAAGTGGGCAAATAGCTGTCTTACTTTCAAAGGAGCTCTTGAAAGAGCTTAAGGATGCTTCAAAAATCGAGCTCAAAGTAAACCCTAAAGATCTTGAAATGCTACAAGAACTTTATGCGAATAATGAAAAAATCAAAGTGAGTGCTGATGATGCAATTACGTTAGGTGGCGTTGTTTTATTAAGTGATGCTGGGAATTTGGATGGTAGTTTAGCCATGCGCCTTGAAAAAGTAAAATATCTGATACAAGAGAATTAAAACGTGATAGAAAGCAAAGAGATAAGAACAAAATCCATTGAAGAACTGGACGCACTCTGCGAAGCATTGCGACAAAAAATTATTCAAACAGTGAGTAAAAATGGTGGTCATTTAAGCAGTAATGTTGGTGCAGTTGAGCTTATTGTCGCAATGCATTATGTATTTGATAGTGCAAACGATCCGTTTATTTTTGACGTGAGTCATCAAGCGTATACGCATAAACTTCTCACGGGACGTTGGGATAATTTTGATACCCTACGAACATTTGATGGTATCAGTGGTTATACAAAACCGGATGAATCACTTTATGACTACTTTGTGGCAGGGCATAGTTCGACTTCGATTTCACTCGCTGTGGGCGCTGCTAAAGCGATTGCTTTAAAAAAAGAAGAATCTAAACGCGTACCTGTTGCATTGATTGGCGATGGCTCTTTAAGTGCAGGAATGGCGTATGAAGCTTTAAATGAACTAGGCGATAGAAGGTATCCTGTTGTTATTATTCTTAATGATAATAAAATGAGTATTTCAAAACCTATAGGCGCCATTAGTAAGTTTTTATCCCAAGCGATGGCAGGTAATTTTTATCAAAAAATTAAAAAAACGACTGAACAAATTTTGCAATACCTACCAGAAAGTGCAACCTATATGGCTAAAAAGTTTGAAGAGAGCTTTAAACTTATAACACCTGGTATTTTATTTGAAGAGCTAGGAATTGATTATATTGGACCCATAGATGGGCATGATTTGGAAAGTTTAATTAAAGCAATGCAAGCAGCTAAAAACCTTAAAAAGCCAGTGATTATTCATACGCAAACTTTAAAAGGCAAAGGCTATGAAATGGCTGAGGGTTATTATGAAAAATGGCACGGTGTTGGTCCTTTTGATGTCGCCAGTGGAGAAGCCTTGAAAAGTGGTGTCGCAAAAAATGCAACAACCATGTATTCAGAAGCACTGATGGCATTAGCTAAAAAATATGAAAATGTTGTAGGTGTAACAGCGGCAATGCCTAGTGGCACAGGACTAACGCCTTTGATACAAGCTTATCCTCATCGTTTTTGGGATGTTGCCATTGCGGAACAACATGCAGTCACTTCCATGTGTGCGATGGCAAAAGAAGGTTTTAAACCTTATGTCACGATTTATTCAACATTTTTACAACGTGCCTACGATCAAGTGATTCACGACGCATGTATTATGAATTTAAATGTTGTTTTTGCTATCGATAGAGCAGGGATTGTCGGAGAAGATGGTGAGACACATCAAGGTGTTTTTGATATCTCTTATTTGAGTGCTATTCCTCATATGACCTTATTAGCGCCACGCGATGAAAAAAGTATGCATCATGCTTTAGGGTACTCTTATACTCATCAAGGACCCCTTGCCATTCGTTATCCTCGCGGTTCTTTTTTTGAGTGCTCAGATTTTGAATCACTTCCTTTTGAATATGGGAAAGCACAGCTTTTAAAAGAAGGGGAAGGAAATATTCTTTTGCTAGGCTATGGTAATGGTGTGGGAAAAGCTGTAGAAACAGCAGCTTTTTTACAGCAAGAAGGAGTTGATGTCGCTATTGTAGACTTACGATTTGCAAAACCCCTAGATGAAGTACTTTTAGCCACATTAGCACAACGTTATAAACAATGGTATGTGTTTAGTGATAGTGCTAAAATAGGAGGAGTTGGTTCTTTAATTGGACAGTTTAAAGAGAAAATGAATTTACATGTAAAGATAGAATCCTTTGAATACGATGATATTTTTATAACGCATGGAGCTACCCCACTGATTGAAGAGCAACTAGGCATATCTGCGAAGCAATTATCTCAACGGATTATTAAAGAAGTCTATTAATAAATAAAAAATATTAGTAGATTTTTTTTCAGTTAAATTGAACTATTTTATGGAATGATTCAAAAAAATAGATTGGGAATAGTCATGAGTGATTTTGTACATTTATTAAAAACAAAAGATTTAAAAGCAACACCGCAACGTCTTTGTGTTCTTAAAGAACTTGATAAAAAAAAGCATCCTACGATTGAACATCTTTATGAGGCTTTGCGTGAAGAGAACCCTTCAATGTCTTTAGCGACAGTTTATAAAAACCTTTCAACGCTTAAAGAAAAAGGGATTGTAATTGAAGTCAATATCTCAGATGGGAAAATGCGTTATGATATTTACTCACACCCTCATATTCATTTGGTATGTGAGCACTGTGGAATGATTCAGGATGTTGCGTATGATGAAACATTGATTTCATACCAAAAAGAGTTAGAAAAACGGGAAAAAGTCAAAATTGGTAAAGTAGATTTGATTGCAACAGTTGAGAGTTGTCGGTATTGTAAAAATTAAGAAGAAGATGCATGAAGAAGTTTTTTCACTTCTTCATGCGCATTGTTTTTTAAAGTTTTTCTGAGTTGTTTGCAAGATAATCAGCTACGCCTGCAGTGCTTGCAGTCATACCTTTATCTCCTTTTTGCCATCCTGCTGGACATACTTCGCCGTATTCATTTGTAAAAAGCATTGTATCAATCATTCGGATCATCTCATCAATGTTTCTACCTAGTGGCAAGTCATTGATAACAGCATGTCTGACGGTTCCATCTTTGTCAATTAAGAATGAACCACGAAGTGCTACACCCTCTTTGAAAAGAACATCGTAATCACGTGAAATTTGCTTCGTGATATCTGCTACCATTGGAAACCTTACTTGACCAATTCCGCCTTGGTTAATAGGGGTATTTTTCCAAGCAAAATGTGAAAACTGAGAATCAACAGAAACAGCGATAACATTGATGCCACGGCTTGTAAATTCTTCAAGTCTTTTATCAAAGGCAATAATTTCTGATGGACATACAAATGTAAAATCTAATGGATAAAAGAATAATACAGCACCTTTTGATCCAAGGTTTTCATAAAGATTAAAATTGTCAACAATTTGATTGTCACCTAAAACAGCGGTTGCTGTAAAATCTGGAGCTTTATTGGTTACTAACATACGAACTTCCTTTTAAGAATTTTTATTGATACAGAAATTATACAATTCAGTATTAAAAATTATTATGAATTAATCCGACTAATTTTATCCAATAAGATAATCGCTCAATTTTTTAAGTTCTAAATTCACCTAATTTATTATTGAGATTTTCTGTCATTTTACTTAAGTGTTCAGCCGCTCCTGCTATTTCTTCAACACTACGACTATTATCGCTTGAGATTTTATTTATTTCTGCAATCTGACCTATCATGTTTTCAATATCTTTACCCGTTTGAACATAATTATCAACAGTATGTTCTGTGATTTTAGTGACAGCATTGATGATTTCAAATGTCTCTTTAAGGCGTTTTTCGACTCCTTCAGCACTGCTAGCTAACTCTTCAATTTTATGAGAGTTGCTGTTCATCTGCTCACTCGAATCCATGATGGATTGAACAATAACGTTAATCGTTGCATTGATTTCAACCAAGCTTTTTTGTGTTCTTTCCGCCAATTTTCGAACTTCATCTGCTACAACAGCAAATCCTCGTCCATGCTCACCTGCTCGAGCTGCTTCAATAGCTGCGTTAAGAGCTAAAAGATTCGTTTGATCAGCAATATCACTGATAACCGTTAAGACACTTTTAACCTGCTCTGCGTCCGTACTCAGTTGGTGTATTTTTGATGCGAGTTCAATTTCTACTGCGGAACTTTTTTGAATTTCGGCAGTCAATTCAATAATAGCACTACTTGCCGTTCGTAAAGAACTATTTGCTTTAGACATATCATCTTTTCCTGCTTTCGCTTCTTCAATAGAACTTAGAAGGGTTTCTCGCATGTGTGTTGCTTTAGTTGTTGTGTCATGGACAATAGTAGTTGATTTTTCAACAAGTTTTTCAACTTGCAATGATGTTGTTGAAAGTTCATGAGAAATAGAAGAGTTTTCAGAAGAGAGTGATTTTGCATTGCAAATTAACAAGCGTACTTTCTCAATAAAGTTATTGATCTGTTCACTAGCACGTGCAATTTCATCATTGCCTTTGATAGCAAGTTTACGCGTTAAATCGCCATCACCGCTTGAGAGCTCTCTTGCTTTTTCAATAAGATTGTTAAGAGGTTTTGTGATAATTGTATTGGTTGCAAATGAAACGATAATAACCATAATGACTGTTAGAATAAGTGCAAAATAAATAAGAGCATTACGTAATTTTTCATTGGCCTCTTGGAAATCCTTCTCATTGGCTTTAGAAACGATGACCCAATTCCATTTATCAAAAGATTTGAAACTAACAATTTTTTCAAGTCCATCTTCTTCAATGTGGAGCATGCCATTTTTTTGCTGTAATATTTTTTTATCAAGTTCATTTGTTATCTTAGCGCCATCTTGTTTAGGGTGTATATCATAACTTTCGCTTTTGGTATTAATGGCATAAAAATAACCATGTTCGCCAATTTTCATTTTATTAATTTCTGATTTTAATGTTTTAAGACCTTCTGTAAAATTATATCCAATGAAAAGAATTCCTAAAATTTGACCATCTTCAACAATAGGGGCATACACTGTAATATAATCTTTTCCAAAAAGACGCGCATTGCCAACATACTTTTGTTTTTTCATTATAGGTTCATAGGCAGGGCTGGTTTTTCCAAGAAATGTCCCCATTGCTCTACTCCCATCCTCTTTTTTTAGGGAGGTTGAGACACGAACAAAATCATCACCACTTTTAGCAAAAATTGTGGCAACAGCTCCTGTAAGATCGGTAAAAGCTTCAACTTTCGCAAAGTTGTTATTTAAAGCATAGCCACCTGAAGAGATAAGTGGTGTATCTACGCCGTTTACTTTTATTTTTTCGTCAGGATTAACAAAAAAGCTACCAAATCCTGATTCAAAAATAGCAAATAATTTATTGGCAGTATCTTCCAATGAACTGTTATAAATTCTTACAGTCTGTTCAAGATTAGCGATATTGGATTGAATTTTATTTTCTGTTTCATTTTTAATGTATCCACTCAAATAAGTGCTGATATAAAAAATAAATGCAAACATTGAAAGTGTTACTATAACGACTTGTAAAAGGGTCACTTTTTTAGCCAAAGAGTTCATCACTCCTCCTCATATTTTATCATCTGTTTATCATATGTAATTTAAGCTTTTACTTCTGTTAATTTTTAACCTAAAGTGTTAAATTTTTTTATCTTTTTGCACCCCTGATAAAAAATAGTATGATGTTTTATTTTAATACCAATTTCAATTTAGTTTAGATATAGTTTTTAAACAGTCACAAAATATTTTAAGGAGAAGTTTATGGCAGTAAAAATTACTGATATTTGTATCGCATGTGGAGCCTGTATCGATGAATGTCCAGTGGAGGCTATTGTAGACGATAGTGATAACCCAACAGGTGCAGATATTTATTATGTCTATGCAGACAAATGTGTTGAGTGTGTGGGTCACCATGATGCACCAGCCTGTGCTGAAGCGTGTCCAACTGAGGGTTGTATCGTTTGGGATGCACCATATGCTGGTCAACCAAGTCGTGATGAAATTGGTGCAGACATGAGACAAGGCACGACTCCGTGCGTTGAATAGTGTTTAACTTTTGAGGAGGGATATCCTCCTCAAAAACTGTTTAATTGATATTAAAAAAAAATTCTGCTATACTCCCACGTTCTAATTCCCTGAAAAGTTTTAAAAGTAACTTACTATTCATTGAAATGATAAAAAATTGAGGAGAAGATTGTGGAAAGTACACTGTCTATTATTAAGCCTGATGCTGTTGCTAAAAATGTCATTGGAAAGATTGTTGATAGATTTGAATCAAATGGCTTAAGAATTGCTGCGATGAAAAAAGTACAATTGAGTGAAATGGATGCAAAAGCATTTTACGCAGTACATGCAAGTAGACCATTTTATGGAGAACTTGTAAAGTTTATGATCAGCGGACCGGTTGTTGTTATGGTTCTTGAGGGTGAAAATGCGGTTGCAAAAAACCGTGACTTAATGGGTGCTACAAATCCTAAAGAAGCACTTAAAGGAACGATTAGAGCAGATTTTGCTGATAGTATTGATGCTAATGCTGTTCACGGAAGTGATAGTTTGGAAAATGCAAAAAATGAAATTGCTTTCTTTTTTGCTGCACGAGAGATAAACTAAGCCAATGGTTACTGAGTTCAAAAAGATTCCAACCAGTGGAACTCATTTTGAAACGGTATCAGGAGATATTTGCTTCAAAGGTGAAGCAAAAAAAGTAAGTAAAAATTTAGTAGAGTGTTGTGGGACAATGCAAGGAAACTTGCGTTATACCTGTAATCGTTGTGCAGAAGAGTTTGATTTACATGTAAATGAAGATGTGAACGTTTTTGCGAGTGAAGGTTTTTATGAAGACAAAGAAGGCGAAGCACTTTTGAATGTGGTAGAGTTTTTCGATGGAAATATCGATTTTACTGCTTTATTTGAAAGTGAGTTAGAAGCTTTTAAGAGCGATTACCACTATTGTGGTCATTGTACGCATTTAGAATAAATATTAAAACAAGGAGTCGAAAATGGCAGTACCTAAGAGACGTGTCAGTAAAACAAGAGGCGCAAAAAGAAGAACACACTATAAAGTGACACTTCCTATGCCAGTAAAAGATAGCGATGGAACATGGAAAATGCCACATCACATCAACAAAACAACAGGCGAATACAAAAACTAAATGCTAACAATAGCAGTGGATGCTATGGGTGGGGATTTTGGTCCCCAACCTATCATCGAAGGAACACTCCAAGCGCTTAGAGAGCGCCAGTTTAAAGCCATTCTTGTAGGTGATTCAAAGCATCTTAAACCTCTTATCCCTGAACAATTTTTACATCACATTATATTTGTTGAAGCAGATGATATTTTAGATATGCATGAAGCTGCAACAAATGCATTTAAACGTAAAGAAACATCCATTTATAAAGCTGTTGATTTAGTTCGAGAAAAACAAGCAGATGCGGTTGTCTCTATGGGGCACAGTGGTGCAACGATGAGCTTGGCAACGCTTCGCATTGGACGACTTAAAGGTGTTTTACGCCCAGCTATTGCAACGATTATGCCAACAGCTGTTCACGGAAAAGTAAGCTTAGTTCTAGATGTTGGTGCCAATGTTGATTGTAAAGCTGAGCATCTTGTTCAATTTGCAGTCATGGGTGAAGCGTATGCGAAAGACATTCTTAAAATTGCAAAACCAAAAATAGGATTGCTTTCGAATGGTGAAGAAGAAAGCAAAGGCAATGAAATAACCAAGGAAGCTTTTTTATCCCTCAAAAAACTTGAAAGTTTTACAGGAAATGTTGAAGGTAATAATATCTTTGATGGTTCAGTTGATGTTATTGTTTGCGATGGTTTTGTAGGCAATATCCTTCTTAAAACCAGTGAAGGTGTTGCAGAATCTATCACAAAAATTATTAAACAAAATGTACGAAAATCTCCTTTAGCCATAGCTGGAGCTGTATTGATGCGTAAAGTTTTTACTGTTTTAAAGAAACAGGTAGATTACGCAGAATACGGTGGAGCTCCGCTTATTGGTATTAACGGATGTGCTATTATTGGGCATGGGAAAAGCAATGCTAAGGCTGTTAAAAATGCAATTTTTCAAGCTATCAACTTTTCAAGTTCCAATATTAATGCAGACATTGAAGAAAAACTCGCTGCTTTAGAGCAATAAGGAAAAGACGTGTACGCATCATTAAAATCTATCGGAGCTTATGCTCCTTCACGCATTTTAAGTAACAGTGATCTTGAAAAGATGGTTGATACCAGCGATGAGTGGATAGAGAAGCGTACAGGTATTAAAGAAAGACGCATTGCGGCGAGTGATGAAGCTACAAGTGATTTAGGTGTCAAAGCAGCTCTGTTAGCGATAGAGCGTGCAGGGATTGCCAATGAAGAGATTGATTTAATCATTTGTGCAACACTCTCCCCTGATTATTTATGTATGCCCTCAACGGCATGTGTTATTGCTGGTAAGCTAGGTATTAGTGATGTTATGGCTTTTGATATCAGTGCGGCATGTAGTGGATTTGTTTATATGCTTTCAATGGCAAAAGCATTCATTGAATCAGGTATGAAAAAAAATATCCTTCTTATCGGGGCTGAAAAAATTAGTAGTGTTGTAGATTACACTGATCGTGGCACGTGTATTCTTTTTGGTGATGGCGCTGGAGCAGCTATCATTGGTCAAACAGAGAATAAAGATGAAGCGATTTGGGATGTTCATGCTTCATCAGATGGAAAATATGGAGACTACCTAATTACTCCAGGATGTGGTTCAAAATACCCCTGCTCACAAGAAACACTTGATAATAAACTTAATTACATTAAAATGCAAGGCAATGATGTTTATAAAATAGCCGTTAAAACATTGACCAATGATGTTCTTGATATTTTAGAAAAGAACAATATCACAGCATCACAAATTGACCATTTTATTCCGCACCAAGCTAATTTTCGTATTATTGAAGCAGTTCGTGCAAAACTTGATTTTCCTATTGAAAAAACAGTACTTACCGTTGCAAAATATGGCAATACTTCAGCCGCCTCTATTCCAATGGCAATGAACGATGCTTATGAGGAAGGGCGTATCAAAAAGGGTGATTTGATGCTTTTAGATACGTTTGGGGGAGGCTTTACATGGGCAAGTGCTCTTGTAAAGTTTGCAGGAAAATAGATAGCACGTCATTACATGTAAACAATCTTGTTGATATTTACATGTAAATATTTTACTAAAGAATCTTATGCAAGGTAGTTGCCTTACTCATCCATGTCTCCAAGCCACTCCAGTCTTCTTCTTGAATCATTCTTTTTGACTTTTCAAGTTCTTTTTCAAATAAATCAATTGAATGTAAAATATTTGACTTGTTTTGTTTAAAAATATCCGACCACATTTGAGGAGAACTTTTAGCAATTCGGCTCATATCTTTAAATCCTCCTGCGGCAAGCAGTAAAATACTCCTAGGGTCTTCTTGTCCCATAACACTATTGGCTAGTGCATAGCTAATGGCATGCGGAAGATGTGAGATGAATGAAGCATGAGCGTCGTGAGAAGCAGGGTCCATAAAAACAATCTTCATTCCAATGTGTGAAAAAATTTGAATGGCTCTATTTTTATGCAAATCGCCACTATTGTCTGTATCACATAAAACGACGATTTTATCATGATATAAATTTTGAATGGCAGCACTTGGTCCATTTTTTTCTGTTCCTGTCATCGGGTGAGCAGCAATAAAATTAGACCGGATAGAAGCTGGTACTGAAGTGACAATTTCAACTTTTGTACTCCCTAATTCTATAATTGTTGTTTTCTCATTAATATCTTTCAATTCCTGTAAAACTTTAATGATGCCACCAACGGGGATAGCTAAAAAAATAACATCGCATTGTTTGATTTCTGAAAATGAGACGATATCGTGTACTAAAGAAAGTTTTAAAGCTTCCTCGCAATGGCTGAGATTGTGGTCAAACCCAACTATCTTTGTCACTAATTTTGTATTTTGTAAAGCAAGCCCTAGAGAGCCTCCCATCAAACCTAATCCTACAATCCCAACAACCATACATGCTCCTCAATTTTCACGGACCCATAACAAACTTTTAATAGTAGAGATGGTATTATATTTTAAAATATCTAAAAATACTCTACTTAGGGCTAATCAGCATGAAAAAAGTCACTTTTCTTTCGTTTGTTGTTGCAACTTCTTTGTGTGCAGCTACGGTAAACAGCCTCAAATTTGATGGTATGATACACCTCTCTCCTGAAACAGCTTCAGAACTTATAGATTTAAAAGCAGGTGATACAGTTGATATGGAAAAAATCAACAAAGCCATCAAAATACTTTATAAACAAAACTATTTTGAAGATGTTTGGGTCGAAGATGTCGGTCAAGGGCATTTGGTGTTTCATGTAAAAGAAAAGCCTGTGATTGCGAATGTTGATTTTGTTGGTGTGAGCGAAAATGATAAAGAAGAGATGAAAAAAGTTGTCAGCATGAAACGAGGTGAAGTTTATGATCAGGAAAAAGCTGAACTTGCAAAATTAAAAATTATCAAATTTTATGAAGATAAGGGTTATTTTGATACCGTCGTAGAAATCAACCAAACACCTTTGAGTGAAAGACTTTCTACATCGTTAGACTTTGTGATTAACCGTGGTGAAAATGTCATTATTAAGAGCGTTAGTTTGTGTGGCGCTAAAGAGTTAGATTATGACGATGTTGAGCCGAATATTGCCAATAAGTCTGAAGAATGGCTTCCTTGGATGTGGGGATTTAATGATGGTAAACTTCGTATGAATGATTTGGAGCATGATACTGCGCGCATAAAAGATGTTTATATGCAAAAAGGCTATCTTGATTGTGAAGTGAGTCAACCTTTTTTAAAAACGTATCTTGACAGTTATACAGCACAATTGACGTATAGCGTCAAAGAAGGAGCCCAATATACGGTAGGTGATGTTAATATAGAGATTCCTGAAGGACTGATTGATATCCAAGCAGCTATTGATGAAATGTTCTTGAAAAATGGAAAGATTTTTAATGTTTCTAAGCTACGTAAAGATATAGCTATTATTGAAACAAAGGTTGCAGATCTTGGGTACGCTTTTGTTAGAATTATTCCAGATGTCAAAAATGATAAAGATAAACATACTGCTAATATTACATACCGCGTAATTCCTGGTGAAAAAGTGATGATTAATAATGTACGTATTGCAGGTAATAGCCGTACTATTGATCGTGTTGCTAGAAGAGAAATTTATCTTGCCAGTGGTGATCAATACTCACGAACCGATGTCAAAGATTCACAGAGTGCTTTAAAGCGAACAGGTTATTTTGAAGATGTTGAAATTAAAGAAGAACGTTTAAGTAAAGATAAAATGGACTTAGTAGTTAATGTCAAAGAAGCTTCAACAGGCTCTATTGGCGGAGGTATCGGTTATGGTTCTTCTGATGGATTGCTCTTAAGTGCAAGTTTATCTGATGGAAATATTTTTGGTTCAGGACTAAGAGCAGGTATTGATATTGAGCGAAGCGATAGTGAACTTAATGGTGGAATTTCGTTAGCTAATCCACGTATTTTTGACTCTATTTATAGCCTAAGTGGACGTCTTTATGCCTCCGAGAGTGATTATTATAACTACGATGAAGAAAAACAAGGATTCAATATTGTTTTAGGACGCAAAATTGGTCGACATTGGGGAGCTTCATTGGGATATATTCTTGAACAATCTAAGCTTTCCGATGTGGATGCTGCTATTTTAGCACTTCCAAATGCTCCAACGTTAGATCGAACATTAAAAAGTGCTATCGTACCTGCCATTTCATTTAATAATACCGACGATTTTTATCTTCCCCGAAGTGGTATTTTAGCAAGTACAAGTTTGGAAATTGCTGGCCTTGGTGGAGAAGAGAAGTTTATCAGTAGTGTAAACAAATTTTCAACCTATTATGGATTACAAGATTTAATTGATTATGATTTAATTTTACGTTATAAAGCACAGTTTAAATATCTTGCTATTGATGAGCAAGATGAAGTTTACTCTTACGGTGAAAAGTTTTATATGGGTGGTGTAAGAACGATTCGTGGATACGAATCAAATTCTATTTCTCCTAAAGTAGGTAGTACTCTGATAGGTGGAAATATAATGTTTGCTAACTCTATAGAAGCTAGTTTTCCTCTAATTGAGAGGCTGAAAATGAGAGGTGCTTTATTTTTTGATTACGGTATGATAGGTGAAGATAACCTTGATATTAAACGTGCAGGAACAGGTTTTGCCCTTGAATGGGTTTCTCCATTAGGCCCTATAGGATTAGTATTCTCTCAACCTGTTATGGATGAAGCGGGTGATCGAACGGCTTCATTTGAATTTACTATTGGGCAAAAATTTTAATAACGATTTCTTTTAAACGAGGATTTACAAGTAAATCCTCGTTTCTCTTTGCACTACTTAAGTATAATCGCAAATGAAGCTGGTTTAATAAGCTGTTTGATTTGCTCTTTTGCTAAAAAAAGATTATTTTCAGCCTTGATAATCAAAGAGTGATTTTGGTAATAGCATTCAAGCTTTCCCCTACTAAAGTCTGCATTAATAGCTTTTGCTAATGAGAGTAAAAAACTAAGCCATGTAAGAGTATTGACATCCGGTAAAAGGTCTTGATAAGGGATGATTTCTTCTAGTGTAGGTAATTTATTCGCATGGAATTTAACAAGCATCGCAATCAAAATTTTTTGCTCGTGGGTAAATCCGTAGTTAAGATTATTCAGAATAAAATAGAAGCCGTGCAACTGATTTTGATAAAAACCAAGTTTAATTCCAATAGAATGTAATTGAGCTGCGATAGCTAATTCTACTTTATATTTAGAATCAATCATATGAACAGACTGCAAAGCATCAAAGAGTTGAAGAGCAACATGATTCACATAAAGATCATCCTTTTCTGTGATAGCAAAACGATCTTTTATACTGCGCAAACTAAGTTTAAAATCACTCGAAAACGTATGTTTATGAGCGCGTAATAGATCACATAAATAGGCACCTTCTCTGACTCCAGCACCTGACGTAATCACTCTTTTTGAGGCAAATTTAGTGTAGAGAGCTTGAAAGATAATACAACCTTCCCTCATCGTATCGTATCTGTCTTTGCGTACACCTAAGTTTTTAAGACCCAAGACATCAGACGTGACAATAGCATCAATAAATTCTTTATGCGATTCTAAATCATATTCATACGCATGCACTGTTTTCAATGGATAAGCTGTTTTTTCCATAATGATTTTTGAAAGAGAACGAAGTGTTCCCCCTATACCTATCAATGTGTCACTTAGAAAATGTTCTGGTATTTTTTGGAGTTCATTTTCAATAAAAGCGCGTGTTTCATTAAGCGGTATTTTTTTATCAAAAAAGAGTTCCTTTAAACGCACTGTTCCTATGTTTAAAGAGATAGTATCAATGATAGTACCATTTTGAATACGGGCTAGCTCAGTTGATCCACCTCCAATATCGATAGTGAGGGCATCATCGAGTTTTTTAAGATAATTGATAGCGCCTACCGCACCATAGTAAGCTTCTTTTGTGCCATCAATCACTTTGATATGAATTCCTAAAGCATCTTTTACCTTCTTAATAAATAAAGGAGCATTGGGAGCATCACGAAGAGCAGAAGTAGCAACGCATAACACTTTATGGCAGTGAAGACTTTGAATAATATTTTTAAACTCTTCAAGCGCTTTAAAAGCGCGCTCAAGTGCAACGTCTTGTAATAGCCCACCAAAATTATAAGCACCTTCTCCAATACGAACACGACTTTTGGTCTCCATAATAAGATGAAAACCAAATCGACTGCTTCGCTCAAAGATTGCCATTCTTGCAGAGTTGGAACCTATGTCAATAATGGCAGTACGTTTGGCCATACGTTAATTATCGCTATTAAGTTGTTCGTATTTAAGTTTTAACTCTTCTACACTTTCAATGTTATCAGGATCTGGGATAATACATTCAACAGGGCATACTGAAATACAAGATGGCTCATCATAATGGCCTACACATTCTGTACAGATATCAGGGTCAATGATATAAATCGGATCAGATTCTTCGATGGCACCATTAGGGCATTCGTCGCGGCACGCATCACATGCGATACACTCTTCAGTGATCATTAAAGACATTTGGGGTTTCCTTATATTTTAGTCAAATTTGTTGACGAGTTTATACACTAAAAATACTTTAATAAAATTTAAATTTTATGAGGAATCAATAGAGATGCAATTGTTCCTTCTCGATCCGTTCTATTTTTAAGAGTTATCTTCGCACCAATAGCATCGGCTGCACTTTTTGCAAGAAAAAGTCCAAGTCCAGCACCTGTTTGATTTCCATAACGTTTAAAAGGAGCAAAAAGGTCTTTACTTTCATCAATACCAATACCTTCGTCAATCACAAAAATGTGAAAGCCTTCTTTATTAGAGTAAGCTCGGATAGTAATATGCCCACCTTTGGGAGTAAATTTAATAGCATTTTGAACAAAATTTTGCAGTATATGAATAAGTAATGTTGGTTGAATCGTGATTTTATAATGTTTGGTTGGAATTTCTTCTAGAATCTCTTTTTCTTCCATTTTAGCGAGAATAGTGTAGTTATTAATTTGTTCTTTGAGAAAACGCATCATATCTAACACGACAGGCTTTTCAAATTGTGCCCCTTCTTGCCTACCAATCTCTAAAATATTTCCAATCATTTTATTCATTTCATTAATTGTTTGGTTATTGCTTTTAAGCGTATCAATATATTTTTCACTTTCTCTAGGCTTGAGTAAGGTAACTTCATTTTTTGTTTTCATAACAGCTAATGGTGTTTTCAGCTCATGTGCGGCTCCAATAAAAAGCTCTTTTTGCGAATTAACAAATATTTGGATTCGTTCAACCAATTTATTAATGCTCCCACCTAAGGGTTGAAATTCACTAGGAAGTTTTTTGATTTCAATCGTTTGTAGGAAATTTTCATTCATATTTGCTAGTTTATTGGTGAGTGAACGTATAGGTAAAATAAGCATACGGGATAAGAAAAGAGCATAAAATAAAATTAAAAAGATTGCCGTTAAGTTAATAATCAAAATATTGCGCAATATTTTATTAAGCAATATATCGGTATTTGAAATATCTTTGGTAATAGAAATAAAGTGGTGTTTACGTTTTTCCAATGGAAAATAAATAGTTAAAAACTTTCTTCCCTCGCTTTCACTATGTTCGAAGGAGGTAACATTTCCTTGATTCACACGAATTGCAACAGAGACTTGAACGTCGGCTGGATTGTTGATGGAATTAAACGAAGGATCAAATAGATTAACGCCCATGCGCTCTAAGGCACTGGCACGAGAGGTTGCTATCATAGAAGCTTGTTTAGTTAACTCTTGTGTTACATCTTCAAAAACGGAGATTTTAATGTAATTATAAAGAATGACGGAGAAAATAACAATTAGTGTCGCCGAAGCGGACACTAATTGCAGGATAAAGTTATCCCTTATACTTTTTTGGGAAAGCAAAATCGGTAACCTCTTCGTCTAACTGTCTCAATGGTTGAGATTTCTAATGGCTTGTCCATTTTTTGACGAATTTGGTTAATAGCAACTTCAATAACGTTTGGTGTAACAAGTTCAGGTTCTTCCCAAATCGCATCTAAAAGTTGTTCTTTTGAGACGATTTGATCACTGTGTCGAGCAAGGTGAGTAAGTACTTCAAACGGTTTACCTTTAAGCTCAATTTCTTGACCTTTATAGGTGATTTTTTCTTCATCTGGATCAATGGTTAAATCATCAATTTTAATGACATTTGTTCCACCAAAACGAAGACGTGCTTCAATACGTGCTACTAAAATATCAAAATCAAATGGTTTTTTGATATAGTCATCTGCACCTGCTTTTAGTGCTTTAATTTCACTCTCTTTATCATCTTTTGCAGAGATAATGACAGCGGCTGTTCGAGGTGATTTTTGTTTGATAAGATTAATCAAATCAACGCCATCGCCATCAGGAAGCATCCAATCGGTTAAAACGAGGTCATAATTGCGAATACCAATGTAATATTCAGCATCTTTGTAATTTTCAGAGCTATCTGTTTGATAGCCAAACTCTTGTAATCCTTCTGCAATGGTCTTATTGAGGGTTACTTCATCTTCAACGATTAAAATTCGCATTATAAATTCCTTAATTGCTAAAATTTGAGAGGGATTATACCACAATTTTAGCTAGATTTAAAGTTTTTTTAATAAAAATTTAATTTTTATCGACTTTAAATGTGTGAGAAACCCCAACTAAGGCGTTTGATAAAATTGTTGGTTTAAAAATTTTAAGCGAAATCTTACGTATATAAGGATAATTAGAGAGAATTTTAGAATAGATTCCCTCCAAAGCTTCTTCTAATAAAAAATATCTTTGTATTTGCATCTCTTTTGTTATCAGTGCGCATACTTGTGCATAGTCAATAAAGTGTGTTCCATCAAAATCATAGGTAATCTTTACATGTAAAGAAACTTTTTGAGGTGTCACTCTTTCTGTTTCTAAAAGACCTACAATCGTTTCAAAGGTTAAATCTTTAATATGAATTTTCATTTAAACGACTTTTGTCTCTTTTCCTTGGAAAAGTCTTAAGATATTGGGAAGATGTTTATAGACAATAATAAATGCGATAATCCACAAAGGCGCATGAGAATTGATACCTTCTAAGGTTGGATGAATGATATACGATGAAATCAGAAGCGCACTCAGAGCTAAAAGAGAAGAAAGAGAAGAAATTTTAAGTATTTTTCCTGCGACGAACCATGCAATAAAAGCAATTAACGTTTCAAGCGGGAGCATAACCAAAAGCACACCAGCACCTGTTGCAACACCTTTTCCACCTTCAAGTTTAAGATAAGGGCTGTAGCAGTGTCCAACAACAGCAAAAATAGCAATTGCCCAAAGTGTTTCAAGGCTGAGTCCTAAAAATTTAGCCACTAAAAGAACAACAATACCTTTGAGTGCATCCAATGTGACGGTTAAAATAGCGAGTTTTTTAGCAAGCTTTGGATTGGTCTCTTTGAGTACTCTTAAGACATTGGTAGCACCGATGCTTCCGCTGCCACTCTCTCTGATATCTTTACCTGTAAAGTATTTCGCGAGCAAGAGCCCAAAAGGAATGCCTCCAACTAAATAACTGACTATATAAAATTGAACATTGATGTTAAATAAAAAATCCACACACGATCCTTACGTCTTGAAGTGGCTGTAGTATAGCAATAATTTTGTTATTATTTCTTTAACGCTATAATGGCGTTTTTATTGATTTAAAGAGGAAAAAACGTGCATATTCAAGCATTGAAAGAAGCTATTTTAGCGTTAAAAAAAGAGTTACATGTAAGTATCGTAGCTCATTTTTATCAAAAAGACGAAGTATTTGAACTAGCAGATTTTACAGGGGATTCTCTGCAACTAGCGCAGTGGGCAGCTAAGGATACCAATCCTTATTTGCTCTTTTGTGGTGTAGGGTTTATGGGGCAAAGTGTTAAAATTTTAGCACCGCAAAAACGTGTTTTAATGCCTAAAATTGCTTGCTGTGCGATGGCACGAATGATAGATGTGGGTTATTTTGATGAAAATGTTGCTCTATTGGAGCGTGCAGGTATTTTAAAAGAGGCTATTTTACCCGTAACGTATATTAACTCCTCTGCCGAAGTTAAAGCGGCTGTGGGAAAAATGGGTGGGTACGTTTGCACCAGTTCTAATGCTAAAAAAATCATTACAAAAGCACTGCAAAGCAATAAAAAAATTCTTTTTGTGCCAGATCGTTGTTTGGGACAAAATATCGCCAAAGAGATGGGACTTACATCATGCGTTGTTGGGGATGGAACAGATCCAAAAGAGGCAGATATTATCTGTTACAATGGTTTTTGTTCGGTTCATCAGCTTTTTGATGTGGAAGATATTGCCTTTTACCGTGCTAAATATCCTGATATTCTCATCGCAACCCATCCTGAGTGTAAAGTCGAAGTGTGTGATGCTTCTGATTTTGTAGGGTCAACCAGTCAGATTATTGAATATGTTAAAAAACTCCCCATCGAGCAAAAAGTCGCTATTGGAACAGAATACAATATGATTAAACGCTTAAGAGAAGAGAATACTTATGTTCTTTCTTCCTCAAAACCTGAATGCCCAACAATGAATGAGACAACGCTTGAAGATGTTTACAACACACTTTTAAGTATCAAAGAAGAGCGTTTTGACAATGAGATAACGATTTCAGAAGAGACACGTGTTTGGGCGTATGCTGCTTTGAATAGGATGTTTGAGATATGATTAAAAAGTTTGTTAAAAAAGCACTAGAAGAAGACGTTGGCAGAGGTGATTTGTTTGCACTTGTGGGGAAAGACAGCTTTGCGAGTGCCAATATCATATGTAAAGACGAAGGTATTTTTGCGGGGCGTGCTTACGTTAAAGCACTGTGCAAACTGTGTAAGCTAGATATTACGTTTTATGTCAAAGATGGTGGTGTTTTGCATAAAGGTGATGTGGTGGCTCTCATTGAGGGAAAATCAAAAAATATTTTGCGAGCAGAACGGGTGATGCTAAATCTCATGCAACATGCCAGTGGTATTGCGACCAATGTAGCATCGTATAAGAGAGTTTTAGAAGGGTATTCCATGAAATTATTGGATACCCGAAAAACAAGACCTCATTTACGTATTTTTGAGAAATATGCTATTCGCTGTGGTGGAGGAAATAATCATCGTATGGGCTTGGATGATTGTTTAATGATTAAAGATACCCACTTGAAAACGATAGACGATTTGAAACAATTTATCGAAGAGGCAAGAGCAAAACTTCCCTTTACATGTAAAATAGAAATTGAATGCGAAGATGTCGAGTTTGCAAAATTTGCGATGCAATGTGGAGCGGATATTGTTATGTGCGATAATATGAAATGTGAGATGATAGCCGAAGTGGTTGAGTATAAAAAGAGCTATTTCCCTCATGTTTTATTAGAAGCCAGTGGGAATATTACCAAAGAAAATATTGTCTCTTATGCCAAAACAGGAGTGGATGCTATTAGCAGTGGAAGTTTGATTCATCAAGCAACATGGCTTGATTTTTCCATGAAAATTACGCACAAGGTCGTGATGTAGTGATAGCAGGAGTGCTGTGTGGCAGATGATCAAGAGAAGACGGAAGAACCCAGTTCCAAGAAGATAGAAGATGCCAGAAAAGAGGGCAATGTCCCTAAAAGTCAAGACACTAATAGTTTTGTAACTTTAGTTGTTGCTTTGGGGGCATTTTTAGGCCTTCTTTCGTGGATTGAATCACGTATGGTCTATTTGTATCACTACTACAACTCTCTCATTGGGCTTCCTATCGATAAGGAAGCCGCTTTTCAAATTAGCTTAGTGACCCTTCGTGAAGTTGTTTTTACGGTGATTCCATTAGCGTTAGCTGTTGCTATTGCAGGATTACTTGCAGGGTTTATGCAAATAGGATTTATCTTTACGACAAAGCCCCTTATCCCAGATTTGAGCAAGTTAGACCCGATTAAGGGACTTAAAAATCTTTTTTCCATTAAAAAAGCCGTTGAGTCAGTCAAAATAGTTTTAAAAGTCTCTTTAGTACTTTTCGTCTGTTATTATTTTTTATGGGCATTCACTAAAGAACTTCCTAGTGTGATTTACTTTCCTATTTTTGATCAGTTAGCGTGGCTTAAAGAAAAGATGCTGATTTTGATTTCGGTGATGTTGATTTTATTTTTAGTGCTTTCTTTGTTTGATTTGATGTATGTTCGCTATAACTACTTTAAAGATTTACGTATGAGTAAACAAGAGATTAAAGATGAATACAAACAAATGGAAGGCGATCCTAAAATCAAAGCGAAGATTCGTCAGATTCAGATGCAAATGACTCGAAAGCGTATGATGCAAGAGATTCCTCAAGCGGATGTGGTAATTACCAATCCAACACACTACGCAGTAGCGATTCGGTATAACCAAGAAAAAGAAGCCGCTCCAAAAATTATTGCCAAAGGGACAGATTTTATTGCTCTAAAAATTAAAGAAATTGCGCTAAATTATAATGTCCAAATTGTCGAAAATCCACCGCTTGCGAGAGAACTTTATAAAAAATGCAATATTGGCGAAACGATTCCTGAGAACCTTTATAAAGCCGTTGCGGAAGTATTGGCGTTTGTTTATAAGAGTGCTAATAAAACGAGATAATACATTTTTCAGTTTAAATTAAGTATAATGACCTTTTTATCATTAAATTTTGGAGTCTAAATGTACCAACAGGCGTGGCAAAAAATGTTGCAAGCCAATCATATTCTTATTGTCTCGCACGTTCATCCTGATGGTGACACACTTGGAAGTGCTTTAGCGCTTTATGAAGTGTTAAAAAATGCTGAGAAAAAAGTATCGCATTATAATAAAACAAAAGAGCTTCCTTATGTGTATGATTTTTTACCAGGATTTTCAAAAATTAAAAATGAACTTCCCAAAGGTTTTGATTTAGTCATTAGTTGTGATTGTTCAACGCTTGATCGCTTGAAATTGCCTGAGGGCGCGTATGAGATTATTAACATTGACCATCACATCACAAACCATTATTTTGGAATGATGAATTTAGTGGTTGATCGTTTTACGAGTGCGGGGATGGTTGTGTATGAGCTTTTAAAAGCCAATGAGATTGCCATCACCAAAGAGTGTGCTATTTGTCTTTATACCGCAATTGCTGATGATACAGGTTTTTTTCTTTATGGCGATATGGATGAATTGACATTTTCGATTATTGCGCAACTTGTTAAGTGTGGTGCCAATCCTAAAGAGATTGCTTCAAAAGTAAAACGTAGGGAACCACTATCCAAAATTAGACTTTATGGCTATATGCTTAATCACTTTGATTTGCATGAAGATGGAACGGTTGCTACTGTCATTTTTGATAAAGCTTCTTTAGAAGCAACAGGAGCAAAAAGGCATGATACAAAGAATATCATCAATATGCTACGAAGCATCGTTCACGTAACAAGTGCGATTATGATTTTGGAAGAAAAAGAGGGAGGCTATAAAGTCTCTTTACGCTCCAAAGATATTAACGTCGCAAAAATCGCGTTGGAGTATCAAGGCGGTGGTCATAAAACAGCTGCTGGTTTTGAAGTTCCTGCATGTGACCCAAAAGCGTTACGTGATGAAATTGTAGAAAAAATAAAAAGGATACGTCAAGAATGAGAAGACAAGGAAAGTCTACTGTTGCATTGAGTATAGGAGCTTTGTTGCTTATAATGGTTGGTGTGATGGCATATGTGTTTAATGCCGCACTTTTTGAGCGAGCACTTCCCACTATCACCCTTGAAAAAGAAGTGGAATGGAATCTAAAAGACCCTTTACATGTAAAGATTGAAGACGCAAGTGGATTACGATTTGTGCGAGTAAGTTTAAGTGATGGTGAAAAAAGCATTATCTTGGATACTAAAGAGATAAAACAACCTGAAAAAGTTGTTGATTTAAATATTTCATTTCCTAAAACAGGGTTTGGGGCTAATAAAAAAGTGTTTGAACTCAGCATTGAAGCGACGGATGCGAGCAAGTGGAACTTTTTTGCTGGGAACAGTATTGTTGCGAAAAGTATTATCAAAGTTGATACCAAAAGACCAGAAGTCAGTATTATTGGAAATTCGTATCGTATTATGAAAGGTGGTGCAGCAAGCGTTATCTTTAGGGCATACGATGAAGCGATGAAGTCACTTTATATCGAAACAAATTTCGGAAAAAAATTCTATCCAACGCCTTTTTATAAAGACGGGTATTACATCTCTTTGGTCGCATGGCCTACACAAGTGGAAAGTTTTAGGGCTTCTATCGTTGCACAAGATAGGGCAGGAAATATCACTAAAACACCTATTTCTTATTTTGTACAAGACCGCAAATATCGTACCTCTACCATTCCACTTCAAGATAGCTTTTTAGATGGAAAGATTGCAGATTTGATTTCAGAGATGGCACCTGAACGCTCTTCATTATCGCGTTTGGAAAAATTTAAATTTGTTAATGAAACTATGCGCTCAGGCAATGAAGCAGCTATTTTGAAAGTCACTTCAAATGTTCCAACCACACGTTTGGATGGTTTTTTTATGAAGCCATTTTACCCTTTGCGTAATGGTAAAGTCGTAGCCAGTTTTGGCGACCATCGTTTTTATGAGTACGACAAGCAACCCGTTAGTGAGTCTCATCATCTAGGGCTTGATTTAGCCAGTAATGCCCAAGCACCGATGCACACATCTAATGATGGTGTGGTTGTTTTTGCAAGAGAAAATGGTATTTATGGCAATAACATTATTTTAGATCACGGATTAGGCATTTACTCGTTGTATGGACACTGTTCAAGTTATATGGTTAAAGAAGGTGATGTCCTTAAAGCAGGCGATGCTATCGCTAAAACAGGTGTCACAGGGTTGGCTTTGGGCGATCATCTCCATTTTGGTATGTATGTTCAAGGCGTAGATGTCAGACCCGAAGAGTGGATGGATGAAGTGTGGCTTAAAGAGAGTATCTTTTCTATTATTGATGTTGCAAAGAAGACGATAGACCGATGAAAGTAACCCAAAAAAATGTTCGTGTTTTTCATATCGAAATCGAAAATGAAAAAGCATTTTTAGACTATTTTAGAAAAAATACCCTTTTACTGAAGGAATTCTTTTTGCTTATCGAAGGTGAGATAACAAAAAATATAGCCTTTGTTTTAGAACAAAGCGGGGTATGCTATAAAGATATCAATCACTGCTCCATTCGTTTTGGAGGAATTAAAAAAGAGCTACCTTCTTTAGAAGAAAGTCAGACGAAAGAAGCCAAAGAAGAAATTGCGCTGGTTCAAGAACCTAAACAGACACGAAAACTAAAACTTTTTGATAGACCCATTCGCTCAGGCGAAGAGATATACGAGTCTGTTCCTGTTGTCATTTTTGGGCGTGTTAATAGTGGTGCAAAAATCTTTTGTGAAGAAAGTATGAGTATTTATGGCATCATCGATGGATTGGTTCAGTGTGATGGTGAATATATTGTTTTAAATGGTATCAGCCCACGAGGACATTTGATTTTTAATGGAGAAATTGTGGAGCGAAGCCACATTAAAGAAAATGTTCTTCAAAAAATTGTGATGCGAGAAGGGCTTTTAGAAATAAAGGAAATTGTGTGAAACAAGTCACATTAGCTAAAAGTGTGAGCGGTGTTGGAATAGGCCTTCATAAGGGAGAACCTATTAAGATAACTCTTGAGCCACTTGAAGCAAACAGTGGTATTCTTTTTTACCGAAGTGATGTAGGAATGCTGGTGAAAGCAGAACCTTCCAATGTTGTTAATACTCAAATGGCAACCGTTATTGGAAATGGGACGCATTTTATCTCTACGATTGAACATCTTTTGTCTTCTGTGTATGCGTACGGTATTGATAATATTCGCATTGTGCTTGATGGTGCTGAAGTACCTGTGATGGATGGAAGTGGAGCGAGCTTTTGTATGATGTTAGATGAAGCAGGAAATCGAAAACTTGAAGCAACAAAACAGCTATTAATTATCAAAAAAGAGGTGGAAGTTACTGATGGCAAGAAGTTTGCGCGGGTTACGCCTAGTTTAAAACCGACCTATCACTTTCAAATTGAGTTTGCTCATCCTGCCATTGGCAAGCAAGAGTATAGTTTTGAATTTAGTAAGAAAAATTTTATTGAAGAGATTGCACGTGCTCGCACCTTTGGTTTTTTAAAAGATGTCCAAATGTTACGTTCTCGTGGATTAGCCCTTGGAGGCTCTTTGGATAATGCTGTTGTGATGGATGAAACGAAAATACTTAATCCTGAAGGACTTCGTTTTTCCAATGAATTTGTTAGGCATAAAATTTTAGATGCTATTGGTGACCTTGCTTTACTCGGAGCTCCTTTTGTAGGAGATTATACTTCATTTGCGGGCAGTCACCACTTAAACCATGAACTTACAAAAGCAATTTTTCGTGACCCAAATAATTATGAAATTAAGACACTGAGTCGTGAAAATGCATATGAATTTGAAAAGGTTTTTGCATAAAAAAAGCAGTCGATGTTGTCGTTGTGGCACTTTCTTCACCTTTACATGTAGGTCTTTATGAAGATACTGTGTTGATAGAACAATACAGTCTATCAGAGCAAACCAGTGAAGCACTTCCTCAAATATTTGAAAAGATTAGTAAAACGTACAGGGTAAAACAGCTTTTTTTTGCAAAAGGTCCAGGAAGTTTTATGTCGATCAAAGTGAGCTATATTTTTTTGAAGACATTGAGTATCACGTTAGGAATTCCTTTATATGCGACTGATGGGTTTACATTCAATGGAGGAGCTCCTATTAAAGCGATGCGACAGCTTTATTTTGTGAAAGAAGACAACACTATTGTTACGAAGATTTTTGAAACTCCTCAGAATAGCTTTTTTAAGTTACCCAAAGTACTCGATAAAACCTGTTTTGATGAAAATACTGAACCACTTTATATGTTACCAGCTGTTTAGGAGAAAAGGTGAAGATAAAAATTCCTGCAACCAGTGCTAATTTAGGGCCTGGGTTTGATTGTTTAGGTTTGGCACTAAGTTTATACAATGAAGTGGTCATTAAACCCTCAAGTTATCAAAGTATTTCCGTTAAGGGAGAGGGTGAAGAAAATGTCAAACTCAAGAAAAATAATATTTTTATCTCTATCTTTAATGATATCTATCAAGAATTAGTGGGGAAAAAAGATCTTTTTCGGTTTGAGTTCCAAAATAATATCCCCTTTTCTCGTGGTCTTGGTAGCAGTTCAGCGGTTATTGTGGGTGCGATTGCTAGTGCGTATGAAATGGCGGGTGTTAAAGCATCTAAAGAGACTATTTTAAATAAAGCAATCTTGTATGAGACGCATCCTGATAATATAGCACCTGCTGTTTATGGTGGGTTCACAAGCTCTATCGTTGAAAATGGAAAGGTAAAAACACTGAAGAAACATCTTTCGCATGAGATTCAAGCTGTGATGGTTATCCCCGATAGATCCATGTCCACAGCGCAATCACGCACACAATTACCCAAGTCATATATGATGAAAAATGTCGTTTACAACCTTTCGCATGCATCACTGTTGAGTGCAGCTTTTTTTAGTGAAAATTGGGAGTATTTGCGTTCAGCATCTAAAGATTGTATGCATGAACATCGTCGTATGAAGCAAATGCGTGAACTTTTTGATGTCAGAGATGTGGCGCTAGGTCATGGAGCTTTAATGAGTACGCTTTCTGGAAGTGGCTCATCGTTTTTTAATCTAGCAAAAATAGAAGATGCCCCAAAACTTGCTTCTGTGCTTAAAAATAGTTTTCCGATGTTTAGAGTTGAGGTGTTTACCTTTGATAATGATGGGTTCACCATCATTAAAAGCTGAAAGACAGCTCAATTTTGATATAATCAGGCGCTAAATGAGTCAACCTATACGAATGTGCATTGCTTGCCGTGTTAGGGCATTGCAAAATGACCTCCAAAGAGTACAAATCATCGATGGAAAGCTAGTGGAATTTACAAAAACGGGAAGAAGTTTTTATCTCTGCCATGAATGTATAGCTCACAATGACAAAAAGCTTATTAAAGTATTAAACAACAAATGCAAAACAAATCACAAATCAATAATGGAATTTGGTAAAATTTTTAAGGAGACAGGGTCGAATGGATAAGGTTCGTATAACCGAGATAGCAAAAGAACTTGGCATGAAAAGTAAAGATGTCATTGAAAAGGCGGTGGATTTAGGACTTGATGTGAAATCAGCATCAAGCTCAATCGCAACTGATGATGCCGAGAAACTGATGAATTATGTCTTAACGGGAGAGAACGTCCAACACACCAAACCTGCACAGACGTCTCAAGCTCCAGAAGTCATAAAAGAAATTGTAAAAAATGAAGTACCAATGCCGACAAAAGAGGTTGAGGTAAAACAAGTCGTTCAAATAACTCCTGTTGTTGAGCCAAAAACAAAAACACTTAAAGAAAAAGAGCGTGAAAAAGAGCTTGTATCGCCTGTTACTTCTGTGAAGCCCAATGAAGAAGAAGTGTTAAGCGAAGAAAAATTTGAATCAACAAATGTTCAAAAAAGACGTGGTTTAGTAATTGTTAAGAAAAAACGACCAGATGTTATTGAACCAGCAGAAGCAGAAGTTAAAAAAGAATATCCGTCGTTTTCAGGGCAACACGTACACACTGCTCGTAGCATGGAAGCTATGTTCGCAAACGCTTCACTAAATGAACCTTTAAAAAAGAAGAAAAAACCTAAAAAAGGGCCTGCTGAAAAGAAGACAGGTGCTGAAAAGCTTGATTTGTCTATTAATATCGAAATGGCAGACATCAGTATTGATACGGAAGAAGATGGCATGATAGTTCTTCCTGATTTAAACATAGGTCTTAGCTTGAATGAAGAGGCTAAGAAGAAAAAACAAATAGACCCTAGTCAAATTCGTACAACGAAAAAAACAAATTTTGTGATGCAAGGCATTCAGCGTGAAGGTCGTAGACGTAGACGCCGTCCAATGCAAACACAAGAAGCCGTAGCAGTGAGTGCGATTGAAATCCCTGAAGAAATCAGAGTATATGAATTTGCTGAAAAAATCAATAAGCCTGTGGGTGAAGTGATTAAAGAGCTTTTCTCTTTAGGCGTGATGTTTACAAAAAATGACTTTTTAGATAAAGACTCTATTGAAATTCTAGCGGATACCTTTAATGTTAATGTGACAACCGTAAATGACCAAGAAGCCTTTGACTATGTCAAAGCGTATGATGAAGAAGGTGAAGCGGGCGAGCAAAATCTTGTCGAGCGTGCTCCTGTTATCACAATTATGGGACATGTTGACCATGGTAAAACATCACTTCTTGACTATATCCGTAGTGCAAAAGTAGCTGCTGGTGAAGCGGGTGGAATTACGCAACATGTGGGTGCTTATATGGTTGAGAAAAATGGTCGAAATATTACCTTTATTGATACACCAGGCCACGAAGCTTTTACAGAGATGCGCTCACGAGGTGCTAAGGTAACCGATATTGTTATTGTTGTTGTTGCGGCTGACGATGGTGTAAAACCTCAGACCAAAGAGGCCGTTGAACATTCAAAAGCTGCGGGTGTGCCTATTATCGTAGCTGTGAATAAAATGGATAAAGAAGCTGCAAACCCTGATTTAGTTAAAGCGCAACTTGCAGAGATGGGTTTGACCCCTGTTGAGTGGGGTGGCGATACGGAATTTGTGCATGTGTCAGCTAAAACAGGCGTGGGCATTGAAGATTTACTTGAGACGATTTTATTGCAAGCAGATTTACTCGAACTTCAAGCCGATCCAAGTCGTGACGTTAAAGCGACGGTGATTGAGAGTTCATTAGAAAAAGGACGAGGTCCTGTTGCTACTGTGGTTATTCAAGATGGTACGATGAGAGTAGGCGACATTGTTGTTGCAGGCGTTGCTTTTGGAAAAGTCAAAGCTTTATTAGATGATTTAGGACGCTCTGTTAAAGAAGCAAAACCAGGTGAGCCAGTCGTTGTTTTAGGTCTTAGTGAAGTTCCAGGAGCTGGGGAAACTCTTATTAGCGTTAAAACCGATAAAATAGCACGCGAATTTGCGAAGAAAAAAGCAGAATATTTACGTCAAAAAGAGCTTTCAAAATCGACCAAAGTCAGTCTTGATGAACTCAGCGATATGATTGCTGAGGGTGCTTTAAAGACCTTACCTGTTATTATCAAAGCAGACGTTCAAGGCTCTTTAGAGGCAATTAAAGGAAGTTTGGAGAAAATCCGTAACAATGAAACAAAAGTCAATATTGTAAGCTCAGGCATTGGTGGAATTACTGAGAGTGATGTGGCAATGGCAAGTGCAAGTTCAAACTGTGTGATTTTAGGATTCCATGTCCGTCCAACAGGACCGGTGAAAGAAAAAGCAAAAAGCATGGGTGTTGAAATTAAAACTTATAATATCATTTATGATTTGATTGACGATGTCACAGGTATTGTAACGGGCATGATGGCGCCAGTGATTCGTGAAGAAAATATCGGTCAAGCGATGGTTCGAGAAGTCTTTATGGTTCCAAAACTTGGAGCGATTGCAGGCTGTATCGTTACCGATGGTACGATTAACCGAGGGGTTAAAATTCGTGTTATTCGTGATGGTGTGATTATTTATGAAGGGAAAGTATCTTCACTTAAACGCTTCAAAGATGACGTTAAAGAAGTGGGTAAAGGCTATGAGTGTGGTGTAGGTATTGAAGGTTACATCGATATTAAAGCGGGTGATTATATCGAAAGCTTTAAAGAAGTTGAGGAAAAAGCGAAGCTCTAATGGACAAAAGTATTAAAATTCAGCGCACAGAGAGTGTGCTGCGTGAACTCATTCCAGAAGCACTTTCTACCTTAGAAGATGAAATGCTCAGAGGCGTTTGTGTGGTGGATGTGGAGTGTAGCCGTGGAAAATATGATGCCATTGTTTATTTAGATGGCAATGTGTATGACGCAAAAGAGAAGAGTTATATTCTCTCTCATTTAGAGCGTGTGAAACGTCATATTCAAACCCATTGTATGCAAACGGAAGGGTGGTTTCGTTGCCCTAATTTTAGATTTCGTTTTGATGATAGTTTAGAGCGTCAGAATAAGATGGACGCCTTGTTTGCCAAAGTAGAAGAAGAGCTTAAAAAAGGGAAGAAAAGCGATGTTTGATAGAGATAATATGATAAAAATCGTTGAAAGCTGTGGTGTCAATGTCTATGATACTGAAGTGGTCAGTGAATTTGATAAGCGCATTTTTCGCCTTTATATCACTTCTAAAGAGGGTATTAGCTTAGATAAATGTGCAGAAGTCAGTCGCATTTTATCTCCTATTTTTGACGTTGAACCTCCTCTTGAAGGTGAATATACGTTAGAAGTAAGTTCTCCTGGGATTGAGCGTAAACTTTTGAAACCTGAACATTTTATCTCTTCGATTGGTGAAAAAGTTAAAATTAAACTCAAAGACAAAGAGAAATTTATTGGGATTTTAGAGAGCTTTGAAAATGCTCACATCAGTGTTCGCATTGATAAAGAGCTTAAAGTCATTCCCATGGATAGTATCGAAAAAGCACGTACCTATTTTGAATGGTAAAAAGTCTTGATGAGTCTTTGATGCAACACGCCTTAAATGAGGCATGGAAGTACCAAGGGCTCACTTTTCCAAACCCCGCTGTTGGTGCGGTGTTAAGTCGCGAAGATGGTGAAGTCGTAGGCGTTGGAGCACACCAAAAAGCTGGTTCTCCTCATGCTGAGGTTTTAGCGCTTAAAGATGCATATAAACGTTTAAGTGGCGACAAACGCATTGATTTACTGCATGAATCTCACGAACTTCATACCTTTTTAATCCACAATCACGCTAACCTTTTCAATACACTCTCTTTACATGTAAGTTTAGAGCCATGTCACCACTATGGAAAAACGCCTCCTTGCTCACAGCTCATCCACACACTAGGCATTAAACGTATTGTGATTGGTTCGTGTGATAGCAGTGCAAAAGCGCAAGGTGGAGGTGAATTTTTACGTAAAGCAGGCAAAGAGGTAATCTTTGGCTGTTTGCAAAAGGCGTGTGATGAGCTTTTGACACCTTTTACATGTAAAGAACATAACACGCCTTTTATTTTTTTTAAAGTAGCCCTTAGTTTAAATGGTGTTGCCACAGGAGGAACGATTAGCTCTTTGCAATCGCGTGTGATGGTGCATTGTTTGCGTGATAGGTGCGACTTATTAGTGATTGGTGGCAATACGGTTCGTGAGGATAGACCCATTTTAGATGCAAGGCTTTGTGAGGGAAGAGCACCCGATGTGCTTATCTATTCACGCACTCAAAACTTTGATAAAACCATCCCTTTATTTGCTAATGTGCATCGAAAAGTTTTTATTGAACCTAGCTTAGATAGAATGAAAACGTACTCGATGGTCATGATAGAAGGGGGACAAGCGATGATAGATGCTACGCAAACGCATGTAAAATGGTTTCTTGTTTTTCGTTCTCCTCATGAAAAAGAGGGTATACCGCTTAATTTACCAAATGATTTACGCGAAGTTTTTTCGCAAAATATTGGTGAAGATACGATGACATGGTATGTGCGCGATGTTTAGTGAATTCTTTTTCTTTGAAGCGTTTATTGTTTTGATTTCTGGCATGGTACACGGTATTTTTGGCTTTGGTTTTCCGATGATTTCAACACCATTATTTGCACTCTTTATGGATTTGAAAAAAGCCGTTTTGTATACCCTTTTACCCACTATAGCCGTTAATTTTTTTAGCCTTAAAAAAGATAACTCTTTTGGGTCTATTTGGGGAGAGTATCGGCTCTTAATTGGCAGTGTTATTGTTGGTAGTTTAGTAGGAACCAATCTTTTAGTATTGTATTACAGTGATTATTACAAACTAATTCTTGCAGGTGTTATCTTGCTCTATCTCAACAAAGCACGTCTTAAGATATCATTGACACACAGTGTGCAAGAACATCCTTTCGCAATGACACTTTTGTTTGGATTTTTAAGCGGTGTGGTTGGAGGAATTGCTAATATTATGATTCCTGTACTTTTGATTTTAATTTTGGAATTAAATCTTGATAAAAAACGTTCCATTGGTGTGATGAGTTTTTGTTTTATTACCAATAAAGTATTGCAAGTGATTATTTTTGGATATCACGGTAGTTTTAATCTCCAAACCCTTCCTTTTATTCTTCCCTTTGTAGTTATCGCCGTTATGGGCTTTTTTATTGGCAGTCGTATTCAAGATAAAATTGATGATGCTTTGTATAAAAAGCTTTTAAATATCGTTTTATGGATACTCTCTTTATACTTGATCATCTCAACGTTTTACATGTAACGCCATCGTTGCCATATCTGTTGGTTTGTGCAGATGAAACCCTTGCGCATAATCAATTCCTAATTCTCTTACTTTAACAAGTACTTCTTCATTGTGAACAAATTCTGCAACGACTGAAATACCAAGATTTTTTGCAAAGTGCGTGATTGCTTTGACCGTAGTATAAGCGTTAGCGTCGGTATCTATATTTTTAATCAATGAACCATCAATTTTGATAAAGTCGACGTTGAGGCGTAAAAGATATTCAAAATTTGAATAGCCTGAGCCAAAATCATCAATTGCAATCAAACACCCTTTTTCGCGTGCAAGGTGTAAAAAAGTGCGCACATCAGACGAGTCTTCAATACTCTCAGATTCAACCAATTCTAGGGTAATTCTTTTTTTAAGCTCAGGATGACGTGTTAAAAGATCAAACAAAAGGGCCGATGTCTCAGGTGTGAGCATATCTTCTTTAGTGATATTAATTGAAATATCACAGTTGAGTTCTTGCGCTAAATGAAAGCCTTGCTGTAGGACAAATTGCGTAATGTGAGCATATAGATGCAAACGTTTTGCAAGGTCAATAAAGTGAAAAGGAGAGATAACAGCACCTTTTGCATCAATCAAACGAATCAAAAGTTCATACTTTTTGCGATCATTTCTCTTTACATGTAAAGGAACAATTTCTTGTAAAAAGAGAGTAAAACGATTGTGGGCAAGTGCATCACGAATCGTTTGATCCCATTTGATATCTTGTTGCAAGCGTTGTTTAAAGCCTTCATTATCATCATAAATAACAAGAGCATTATGCGTTGTGCGCGCTTCTTTAATGGCAATTTCTGCACGGTTATACAAGTACTCTTTTCCATTGGCAATTCCCATACGCAAGGAAAGAACATAGGTTTTATCGTCTATGATGATACCTTCATGTGTGATGGTTTTAAGAAGGCTTTTGCAGTGTTCAACAAATGTTTCTTGCGTTTTTCCATCATTAGAAAAGAGGGCAAATTCATCACCTTGTAGGTGAAAAAGATGCAGACTGCTATCTAAATGATGCTGAATGTGCGTCGCACAATCTTGTAAATAGCGGTCCCCAAAGGATTGCCCATATAGAGTGTTGATTTCTCTAAAGCCGCTAATATTGATAATGGCTAGGTGTGGTGCTTGAGATGATTCAATAAGCTCTAAAAGCATTTTACGATTTGGAAGTTCAGCCAATGTTTCTTTACGTAAACGCTCAACGTGTTCAAAAAGCTCACTCACATCATAACGGATAGCAATATACTCTTTAATACGTTGATGCGCATCAAATAGAGGCATAATGACCGACTTAACATAATAAGCGCTGCCATCTTTTCTCCTGTTCTTCACAATGCCTTTCCATGTTTTTCCACTTTTAAGCTCTTTCCACATTTCATGGAAAAATTCGGGCGAGTTATCAGGATGACGAACGATATTATGTGGTTTGCCTATTAGTTCTTCTCTCTCATAGCCAGAAATAGCAATAAACTGGTCATTGATATACGTGATAATTCCTTTAGCGTCCGTTTTAGAAACAATGGTATTTTCATCAATGGCTTCTTTATAGTGCTCTAAAAGTTGTTTTTGTTTTTCATACTCCAAAATCAGTGTCGCAATCTCGCCTAATTCATTTTTTTGTTGAGCAAGTGAGAGAAGGTAGAAAGGTTTATGCGTTTTGAGGGCATTAGAGATACGCTGAATAGGGGTTAAAAATGTATCTTTTGTCAAAAGATAAAACATAAAAATAACCGTTACCATAACAATCAGACCAGAGATAAGAATGCTATTTTGCAAGCTAGTCATAAAAAGCAGTACGGATGGGGTAAAGTTAAAACGAAGATAGCCTATCTCAGAATCATTAAGATTTTTAAGGGGAAGTAAAAAGCGAAAATGCTCCTTTTCTTTTGACAAAGTAGCCTTGCCTAAGGAAATTTCTTCCATGGCATTTAAAAAAGATGCATCCCATTCCCTTCCAATAAGAAAAAAGCCTAAAGGTTCGCCTTTTCGCTCGATATCAGCAGAATAGTGAATGGGTGCAACAAAGAATTGACTAAAATGACCTTTACTTTCTTGAAAAAACTCTTTAAACTGAGGCGTTGAGGTAGAGAGCGTTTTAATATCAGGCAATAAAGGTGTGTCATGGTGCGGATGATAAGCATAAATAAGCTTTTTTTGTTTATCAAACACATAAATATAATCCACATCAAAGGTTGTGATAATACTCTCTAAATTCTCTTTACTCCATGCTTCATTGACCGTTTCAACAAAGTCAACCAACTCATCCCAAAATGAGTAGTCAAAAACAGTTTTTCGAATTAGGTTGCTCTCTAACTTCAAAACAGCCTTATATCGTTCAAATACAGCGTTTTGTTCTTGCCAAACATGACGCTGTTCTTCCGTTTTTTTACTAAACCATACGGTTGACATTAAGATGGTAGCCAGTAAAAGGATTAAAAATGTGTAAAAAGTGTATGTTTTTGCTATCTTCATCTGAAAAGTATAGTTAAAAGCGATTTAAAGTTGCTTTATTTTAAAAAATAGGATACACTTTGTGCCAGAAAGATGAGGTTCGAGTTCATCTTTGGTGGTTTTTTGTTGGTCAACCTTTTGTTACTGCTCTAAATACTCCAAGAATACTCAATTTTCTACTTTTCAATACCACTTCAGTAATGAAGTAATATACACAGGAGCTTTTATGGCACTATTAGAAGGAACCGTTAAGTGGTTCAATGTTGAAAAAGGTTTTGGATTTATCCAACCAAACGATGGCGGTAAAGATGTATTCGTACACTTTCGTCAAGTAAACAAGTCAGGTTATGGCCGTGTTTCTTTAGACGAAGGTCAAAAAGTTACTTATGAACTCGGCGAAGGTCCAAAAGGCCCACAAGCTGAGAACGTTACAGGACTATAATAATCCTTAAGAGGAGATTTTCTCCTCTTTCCTAAACCGATAGATAAACTCACTTCCCACACCCTCTTTAGAATTTACCTCAATTTTTATACCGTATTTTTCACAAATACTTTTGACAATACTTAAGCCTATTCCAAAACCACCTTTGAAGATGTCGCCTCTGTAGTGACGCTCAAACACTTTATCAACCTCTTTAATCCCAATGCCCGCATCTTTGACACGAAAAAGAATTTCATGTAAGCGTTCTGATAAAAAGACCTCGATAGCACTTTTAGGATGTGAGTATTTGATAGCATTGGTGATGTTATTGTCTACAATGCGTTGCAGTTCAATGCGATTGATATTTACATGTAAAGAAGGTTCAATCGTTGAAAGAAGCGTTATCTCTTTGGAACTTGCGAGTGCATCAAAGTAGGCTAAACGCTCTTGCAAGAAGGTTGAGAAGCAGACTTCCTCGGTGGAATAGGTGATGGTTTTATTTTTGATGAGGTATTCTAAATCATCGTACAGTGTTGCTAAGGTTGAAAGGGCGGCAAGGGAGCGAAAAAGCCTTTTATCGTGGTATTTATCGACCAAGCTTTCGATATTAAGTTGCATGATGCCAAGAGGTGTTTTGAGCTCATGCATCACATCATCAAAAAAGTTATTCATGCGTGTTGATGCTTCTGTGTAAGGGCGTAGCATGGATTTGATGATGAAGTAAGAGATGATGAAAATTCCTCCTAAAACCACGCCGATAATCACCAAAATATCAAAAATAACTTGCGAATACGAAAGTTCTTTATAAATCACTAAAAAGCGCGCACCTAGAGTATTGGTCTGCAAAGTGTGTTTGTAAAACAGTGCATTATCTCTTTGTGCATAGACATCACTAAAATAAGGTAGCGGTGTTTCAAGGAGTGAAAAAAGCGTTTCGCCTTTTTCATCTAGAAGAGCGCTTTTGTAAATGATAGAGCGTGGAAATAAAAAGAGTTTTTCCAAAGGAGAAATAGCGTAAATTTGCGCTTCAACTTCTTGTGCGTATTGGCGCATGCCCTCTTGTTGGTGCAGTTGCGCAAAACGCAAGGAGAGCGAGAGATAATTCAAAATCGGAAAAGAGACCACCAAAAGAGTTAAGAGGGTAAATACGAGTGCAAAAGCAGAAGCTTTTTTTGTCTCATTTTTCAATTTTATATCCTATGCCTTTGGCGGTGATAATCAAATCTTTATGACTCTTATCTCGAATCTTTTTAATCAGCATACGAATGTCATTGTCGCCTATGGGTTTATTGTCCCACACATAATCTCGAATCAGCTCTGTGGAGATAAATTGTCCACGATTTTTGACCAGTAAAAAGAGAAGTTTTTTTTCATACGAACTAAGTGGAATCAGTACGTTTTCTTTGTAAAGGCTCTCGTGTTCCAAAGCGTATTCAAAATCAAAAGGAAGGGTAATTTTTGCTAAGGTTGTATGCAAGTGGTAACTGTTAATGGTTTGGCTCACACGATAACGTAACTCTTTGAGTGAAAAAGGCTTTCGGATGTAGTCATTGCATCCAAGTTCATACCCTAAACTTAAGTTGTTAATATCCGTCAAAGAGGTAATAAAAATGATGGGTAAATCGAGTTTAGCTTTGCGTATCTGTTTTAAAATTTCATACCCATCAATGTTAGGAACGCGGATATCGAGCAATGCGAGCTGGTACGATGTTTCAAACAAAGCATCAAGTGCTTTTTCGCCATCGTCAAAATCATCAACGCTATAGCCCATCTCTTCTAAAAGCTCTTTAATGCTCTCTTTATAGGTATAATCATCTTCTAAGAGTAAAATTTTCATCGAATCATCACATGTGTAGGATTTTTAGGAAGTTCAGGCGTGTAGGGCAGACTTTGTAAGGCTTTGGTGCGAGGTAGAAGTGTGGAGCGAAGCAAAAGGGATTCTTTGAG
>JAGOZL010000017.1 GCA_018058685.1 Sulfurospirillum sp. | reverse complement strand
GAAGCTAAAAGCGTTGCCGCACTGAGGCTTAAAAGTGTTGCCACTTTGATTGTGTTCTTCATTCCAAATGTCCTTGTTTCAAAGTTTATTTTTCAAGACTGTATAACAACGCAATTTCTTGCGCCCATAGACTATCGTCAATGGTTTCAAGCACCAAAGGTATGTCATTGAAACGCGCATCGTTCATCATCAAACGAAACGGCTCAAGTCCTAATTTTCCTCTGCCCAAAGAGTCGTGTCTATCGACACGTTTACCCAAATCCGGCTTAGAATCATTGAGGTGCATTCCCTTAAGATACTTAAATCCAACGATTGTATCAAATTTTTCAAATGTTTGCTTATAACTTTGCTCGTCTCTTATATCATAACCCGATGTAAAAAGGTGACACGTATCGATGCAAACCCCGACACGCTCCTTATCGATGCTATTCTCCATCAGAAAGCTTAAGTGTTCCATTTTGTAACCTAAATTGCTACCTTGTCCCGCGGTATTTTCCACGACAAGTGTAACATTTTGTGTTTGCCGTAAAACTTCATTCATCGAATCACTAATGGTATGTAAGCACTCTTCCTCACTGAATTGTTTAAGATGGCTTCCTGGGTGAAAATTGAGCTTGTCTAGACCTAAAAGTTCACAACGCCTTACCTCATCGATAAAAGCATTTAAAGATTTAGCACGTTGTTCTACGTCTGGATGCCCTAAATTAATCAAATAACTATCATGAGGGAGAACATGCTTAGGCAAAATCTCTGCTTTTGCAAGTTCTTCTTTGAATCGCGCTATATCTTCTTGTGTGAGCGCTTTACCATCCCATTGCCGTTGGTTTTTTGTAAAAAGGGCAAACGCTTTTGCACCGATTTTTGTAGCATTAATAGGTGCATTAAATACACCTCCACTCGCACTTACATGTGCTCCAATAAATTTCATCCTCTTCCTCTTTTTAGGGTAATGGTCGTAAGCGTATCAAGACACCATTTTTACTGTCTTTAAAATAACGCATATCTCCCTCAACACGATACTCAATATGCGCCGTCGGTAAATCAATCTTTTGGGTAAATCCCAAAGGAAGGCTCACACGGTTTTTACCTTCATACAGAGCTTTTTTAGAGACAATATCTTCCATAAGCGTGGCATAATGCTCTGTCCCAAAAAAACGCCTATTAAAATCTTCTTTTTCCAAACATGTTCCATCAAGACAGATGGTATCATTCATCTCTAAATTGAATAAAACAGAGCCTGCATTAAAAATTTGAAGTTGCGTATAACCCGTACCTTGATTCAAAAATCCTGTATCGGAAAGCGCCATTTGAGGTGTTTTAATTGTAATAAGATAGGTATGTGAGGTAGTAATTTCGTGTTTGACACTACATCCGCTCAAACTCAATAGAGCGATAAAAATCATTACATGTAAAAAACATTTCATGTTCTGCACTCTTTACATGTACCTTTTAAAACAATACTCTTTACCTCTGCATCCACAAGCCCTAGGTCTACATCCATACAAGTAATTTGATGACAGGCTTCACAGATAAAATGCGCATGTGTAGACGTTGAAAGCTCAAAATACCATTTGCGATCGTCTGATTCAAATTTATGTACCATCCCTAGTTCTTCAAACTTGGCAATATTGCGGTAAAATGTCGCTTTATCCATGGCTTGTTCCATCTGTACCTTCATCTGTTCATAACTCATCGGAGACCTTGCCGCTTTTAAAACACGTAAAATTGCACTGCGTGCATCGGTTATTTTAAGACCATGCTGAGCAAAAAGAGTGTTCAAAGGTTCTGGCATTATTTTCTCTCCTAATAGACTTTACGCAAAGCGTACGAAAGTTAGGCAATGGTATCCAAAGTTTTATTAAACTCCTTTTCATGCTATAATTTACTTTATGAAAAATGACCTAGAAATTAAAAATGCTTCGTTTTACTACGACAACACACTCATCCTGGATGCTATCTCGTTTGAATATTCAAAACGTGATTTTCTCTCTATCATTGGGCCCAATGGTGGTGGAAAAAGTACCTTGCTTAAGATGATGATAGGACTGCTTGAACCCTCGTCTGGAAGCATCACGCTTTTTGGAGAAACGCCTTTACATGTAAGCCATCGTATTGCCTATGTTCCACAAGATACGTTAGCAAACAAAGACTTTCCCATTAAAGTGCTTGATGTTGTTTTGATGGGAAGACTTTCGAAGTCAAAAGCCTTTTCGACCTATTCAAACGAAGATAAAACCATCGCTCGAGAAATGCTTGACAAAGTAGGCATGCTCTCTTATGAAAATCAAAAATTACACGCACTCTCGGGAGGTCAACGCCAAAGAGTTTTTGTCGCTCGTGCACTGGCAAGCGAAGCGGAAATTCTCTTTTTAGATGAACCAACCGCAAGTATTGATACCGCGGGGCAAATTGAAATTTTTAAACTCTTAAAACAGCTTAATCATACTGTTGGCATCGTCATTATTAGCCATGATGTCAATGTCGCTTTAAACTACGCCACAAAAGTCGTGCATGTTAACAAAACACTCTATCTTCACGATGTTCCCAAACAAGAATCTTTGAAGTTTTCTGATTCACCTAGTGAACATTTGTGTCCTATAGAACTCATCAGCGCAACGCGTTGCAATCATCTTCACCCTAAAGAGCCACGATGTTAGACGTCTTTCAATACGATTTTATGCAAAATGCCCTCATAACATCTCTAATTGTTAGCCTTATATGCGGTATCATAGGCACACTCATCGTGATTAATCGTATGGTGTTTATCGCTGGAGGTATCGCACATGGCTCTTATGGTGGTATTGGACTCGCGCTTTATTTTGGTATTGCTCCAATGTTGGGCGCTTCTGTTTTTGCTCTTTTTTTAGGACTTATCATTGCGATGATTACGCACAAGAACAGTACACGGTTGGACTCTTTAATTGGAGTATTGTGGGCATTTGGAATGGCATTAGGCATTATTATGAGCGATTTGACGCCTGGGTACAATGTTGATTTGATGAGCTATCTTTTTGGAGCCATTTTATCGGTTTCACTCGAAGATATGATAGGCATGAGTGGGGTTTTACTCTTAACTGTTGTCTTTACTGTACTTTTTTACAAACAACTTTTAGCCATGAGTTTTGATGCGCAGTTTGCCAAACTTCGAGGTGTTAATGTCACGTTGCTTTATTTTGCACTGGTTGCACTCATTGCTCTTGGTGTAGTTATTATTATTCGTGCGGTTGGGCTTATTTTAGTGATTGCCTTGCTTACAATTCCCCCTTATATTGCGGAGAAACTCACCAACTCTATGGGTGCCATGATGGCACTTTCATCCCTACTTTCAGCGCTTTTTTGCTTTATTGGGCTTGGCATCTCATACGCATTTGATGTGAGCAGTGGGGCAAGTATCATCCTTGTTGCCACCACGACTTTTTTCATACAGTTTTTAATCGGGCGATTTTTTCATCGCTATTGATGGGAATGTTTACGTTTAAAAAGCCACAGTGCGATGTAAGAGCCCACTTCGGCCAATAACATTCCACTTAAAATAAGCCCTGCGCCAAAGAGTTGTACGATGCTCAGCAACTCACCCGCAAAAAAGTATCCAAAGATCCCCGCACTCACAGGCTCCATCGTAAAAATAATGGCTGTTTTGGCTGCGGTTGTAAAACGTTGCATGGCGGTTTGTACCCAAAAGGCAAAAATTGTCGCAAATAAAACCGTAATCACAATCGCATTAATCAACAATTCATCCACCTTTGCAGGCATAATCGTTCCCTCCATCGCCCAACCACCCAGTGCAGAACAAAAAGCAACGGTAAAAAACTGAATACACACCAATAAAAAGATATTGTGTCGCTTGGAAAGATGATCCGTAAAAACAATATGCAACGCAAACATCATCGCGCACACAAAAGCATAAAACTCTCCTAATGAAAAACCTATCTCACTATTAAGTGTCAAATAATAAAGCCCCATCGCAGCAATAAGTGCTCCTAAAACAGAGTAAATTGATGCTTTATGTCTAAAAATAAGATAGGAGGCAAAAGGAACAACAATCACACTCAAACCCGTGATAAATCCTACAGTTGAAGAGTAAGTGTAGGTCAAGGCAAAGGTCTGAAAAGCATAGCCTAAGAACATAAAAAGTCCAAGAACACCACCTGCTTTAAGAACTTGTTTATCAAGGAATTTGAGATGTTTGTACGAAATCAACGTCATTAAAAGAGCCGCTAGAAAAAAACGCCAAAATAAAAATGTATAAACAGGTGTTTGACCAACCGCATCTTGAACGATAAAAAATGTACTTCCCCATGCGACAGCGACTAAAAGTAATAAAAAATCAGCGCCTATCTCTTTTAATTTGTGGTGCATCTGAGCAATTTCCTTCTAAAAATCTTTAAATATCAAAACGTGGCATTTTAGCACAATGAAATCAGAAAATATACTTTTAAAACGAAGAAAAAATAACCACTTCTCTTTCATAAAAGATGTTTATCATGACAAAACGTTCCATCCTGTAACGAAAGCCGCTACAATCCTTTATTCCTTGATGTATCCTTAAGCTTTTTTAAATTCCTTTATCTTACTTTTATATTGGACTGCTACAATTATGGCTTACGTCATATTCTGAAAGGTTTTAATGAGCCAACCCATCGTACGCATGGAAAATGTTGACAAATATTATGGTGATTTCCATGTTTTAAAAAATATCAATTTCTCCGTCAATGAAGGTGAAATTGTCGTTATTTGTGGTCCTAGCGGTAGCGGTAAGTCTACACTTATTCGTTGCATCAATCGACTTGAAGAGATTGACAGCGGAGAGATTACCGTTGATGGCTACAACCTTTATTCAAAAAAAGTGGATATCAATCAAGTCCGAGCTGAAACAGGCATGGTTTTCCAACACTTTAACCTCTTTCCACACCTTACTATTTTAGAGAACATCACGATTGCACAACAAAAAGTCAAAAGAATGTCTAAACATGATGCCAATGAAGCCGCATTAAAGTTATTGGAGCGTGTTGGACTTGTCCATAAAGCTGAGGGCTATCCCAATGAACTAAGCGGTGGGCAAAAACAACGCGTTGCCATTGCTCGAACTCTTGCTATGAAACCTAAAATTATTCTCTTTGATGAGCCTACCTCTGCGCTTGATCCTGAGATGATTGGAGGGGTTTTGGATGTTATGAGAGAACTCGCACACGAGAATTACACGATTATTTGTGTCACACATGAAATGGGCTTTGCTAAAGAAGTGTGTAACCGTGTTATTTTCATGGATGAGGGAAGTATTATTGAAGAAGCTTCTCCTGAAGAGTTCTTCGCTAATCCTAAAACAGTACGAGCACAGAAATTTTTACAAGAAGTATTAACACATTAAAAAACCAAACTTTATAAGGAGTCTGAATGAAAAAGTTTTTAGCTGCATTACTTGTGATGCTAGGCATTAACGCTATGGCTGATGATATCAACCTATGGCAAAAATCAACCTTGAACAGCATTGTTCAAAAAGGTGTTTTAACAGTAGGTTTAGAGCCTGGTTACATGCCTTTTGAGATGAAAGACAAACAAGGCAATATCATCGGTTTTGACGTTGATATGGCAAACGAAATGGCAAAGGCAATGGGTGTAAAACTCCAGCTTGTTCCTACCGCTTGGGATGGTATCATCGCAGGCTTACTCACGGGTAAATATGACATTATCATGTCAGGTATGACTATTACTCAAGAAAGAAACCTCAAAATCAACTTTGCAGACCCTTACATCAGTGTTGGTCAAACCATCCTTGCACATAAAAAACATGCGGGTAAGAAATGGAGTGATTTAGACAAACCTGAGTACACCATCGTAACAAAATTAGGTGTTACAGGTGAAATCGCAACCCGTAAAATGTTTAAAAAAGCAAAAATCAGAACCTTTGAAACCGAAGCAGATGCAGCACAAGAAGTTCTCAATGGTAATGCAGACGGCTTAGTGTATGACAAACCTTACAATGCAATCTTCTTTGCTGAAAAAGGCAAAGATAAATTGGTTCACATGGATCAAGAACTCACCTATGAACCACTCGGTTGGGCGGTTAGAAAAGGTGATCCAGATTTTCTTAACTGGCTCAATAACTTCTTAAACCAAGCGAAAAACGATGGTACATACCAAAAAGTTTACGACAGATGGTTTAACGATACTGCATGGCAGAAAAAGGTACTCTAAGTCGTGGCAAAAGAAAAACAACATCTTTTGCAAAATAAAGCATTTGGCCACGCTGTGGCCATTGCTTTTTATCTTGCAATAGGCTACTTACTCTTTACAGCAGCTTCCAATATGAACTATATTTGGAAGTGGACAAGCGTTCCAAAATACTTTGCCTATGAAAAAATAGATACGCTCAATGCTCCTTTTGATGGAACCATTCAACTAAGTGGTACACGTCTTGTTCTTGAAGGACGAGAAGACAGTAAAGAGATTGAAATCGACAAAGGTTTTTCTCTTTTAGTCAAACATGGTGATAGTGTTTATGAACACGATGCCATCGCTCAAAAAACGTATATGCAAATGGGACCACTGGTTGAAGGGCTCATTGTAACCCTCCAAATCTCTGGGCTTTCTGCCATTTTGGCTTTTAGTATAGGCTTTTTACTCGCACTGATGCGTATTTCAAGCTACCAATTTTTAAAAGATATTGCAACGGTTTATATTGCTATTATCCGAGGAACACCTCTTCTGGTTCAAATTTTTATTTTCTACTTTATCATCGCAACTATTTTTGAATTAGAACGCTTTTTAGCAGGTGCTATCTCATTAGGTCTCTTTTTTGGGGCTTATATTGCTGAAGTTTTACGCGGGGCTATCCAATCCATTGATAAAGGTCAGTATGAAGCAGCCAAATCATTAGGAATGAACTATTTCCAAACCATGGTCTACATCGTTATGCCTCAAGCGCTAAAACGAGCATTACCGACATTGGTTGGTGAGATGATTGCGCTTGTAAAAGACTCTTCTTTGGTTTCTGTTATCTCCATTACAGACCTTACCAAAGTTGGACGAGAAATCGTTGCCAACACCTTTTCGCCTTTTGAAACATGGCTTATTATTGCTGCTATGTATTTTGTGATAACCTTCTTACTCACAGCTCTTGGACATAAAATCGAAATGAAGATGAAAAAACAAGGAGGGATGTAAAGACATCCCCCCCCTTTTTTTTATTTTTTTAGATGATGTACTCTTTAAGTTCGTCTTCAAGATTTTGGATGATTTCTTTTTCTCTTTGATTGATATAGTGCACAATTTTTTCACTCGTTTGAATATCAGGAAATATGCGCATACAATATCGATAGCTATCTTTGTACTGGATAATGTTAATCACTTCGGCTTCTACCTCAATTTTATCAGCACTCTCTTCTTGCGCTGTACTTAAATCAAAGCTAACAAACACTTTAGCTCCTGGGAAAATACCATTATTTTGGCTACTCAATACTCCCAATCCATGCATCGATAAGTCATATAAGCGACCACTGGTTTCACAACCGCCAAATTGGTGCAGATACACCGTCGCAACAATATTAGGATGTACACGAACGGATTCTCGTTGAAGCGCAGGCATGTTGAGCAGGTAGATAAAATTATTAAGCGTGACAGTGTTTGTTATAAAATTACTGTAAACAATATCAGCTTTAATATGCTTGGAAAAATGATCATCTTTGATGATAAATGCTTGTCCATCAAGCTTCATTGCAATCTCTTGCAAGCGCTCCGTTTTAAAGGTCACACTTTCTCCCTCAATCGCAATGATATCAGCACTACAACTAATCGGAACCCCTTGATAAAGGTTTAAAAACTGGACACGTTTACCTTCATCTTTTATCTGTTGAAATGTTTCAATAATGGTATGTGAAACAACAGGAAGTTGGTTGAACTGAACATCAAACTCTCCGATTGAAGCACTCAATTTTGTCGAGACTTCACCTTCAATAATATTAATAAAACGACTGATACAACTAATCAAGAGTTCAACCTGAGGAGCGATTCCTCTTTTTTTAGTAAAATCAATATAATTTTCTATCAGATAAAACATACTCCGACTAATCAAAAATCCTATCATCACACCATCTTGACGCATTTTTATCAAAAGGTCTTCTCGAACACCATTAATATTAATATCGCATTTGAAAAGATTGTGGTAGATAGATAAAGCGATTGCCTTAGCTTCATCTTTGCTGATAGCACTGTCATAGCTTAAACACAATGAAGAGAGATACTCAACATAAATGGGCTCAAATTCTTTCAAAAACGTTGCTGAGTTTTTAAAAAATTCTCCTTTTTCGAGTTGCCTATTTGCTTCGTTTTTCATGGTGTTTTCCAAGCTTCAAGTTTTATTAGATTATATCATGTTTTTATCAAGAGATTTGAAAGATCTAGGATTACTTCTGTTCCTTTATCTTTGGCTGAGTTTATACTCAAAGGGATTTTAAAATGGTCACAATATGCCTTCACTAAGCTCAGTCCTATTCCATAGCCCTCTTGTGTTACATCGGCTTGAAAGTAGCGATTAAAAATTAAAAACAGTTCTGCTTCTCCGATGCCAATGCCTTCATCTTTGACCACCAAAGCGTTACCTCGTTGCAAAATCATAATTGGATTATGATCACGATTGTATTTAATCGCATTGTTTAACAGATTTGAAACCACCTTCATAAACCCTCGTTTATCTGCCAAAATCTTTACATGTAACACTTCATAAAAGATAAAGGTCGAAGCGGCAATATCTTCATAGTTTTGTATCACTGAACAAACAGCTTCATCAAGAAAAAATGCTTCTTTGACATCAGCTTTTCTCTCTTTTTTAATGTAGTAATCCACCTCTTGGTACAACCCATACAAATCATCACTTGCCAAAGCGATGCGCTCTAAGCGTTTTTGCTTTTTTTCATCGTTTTCATGAGTGCGAAGCATTTGAAGATTGGCTTTGATAACGGAGAGAGGAATATTGAGTTCATGCAGTGTATCTTTAAGCAGTGCATCTAAAAAACGATTGGTTTGAAAACTGGACTTTAAAAGAAAGGTAACCATGAGATACGAAAATGCCAAACACCCTAAGCCCCACCCTACAAAAAGCCACATCTTTGATTCATGCGCATATTCGCAAATAGCAATGGCTCCTATCCCTAAAAGCATTATCACACCACTTAAAAAAAGAATACTTGCGATGAAAAAAAGCTTTTCTTTACGCTTCAAAACGATACCCAATGCTTCGAATATTGACAATCCGCTCTTTTCCAAAAATCTTTTTAAGGTTATTGATATAAACACGAATCGAACCCTCATTGACCTCTTCACTGCAACACCAAAGCTTTTCATGAATCATCTCTTTGGTAACAACGTGTCCTTTACTTTGCACCAAAAGCTCTAAAAGCTCAATATCTTTGAGGTGAATATCCATCTCTATGTCATTTTTAAAAAGACGTTTGCGTGCGGTGTTAAGTTTATACGTTTCATCAATCCTAAGCCACATATCCATATTTCCTTTGGTACGTGATAAAAGGGCATTAATGCGCCATATCACCTCATCCAAATCAAAAGGCTTTTTAATGTAATCATCCGCACCCATCGCAAAGCCTTCTTTAAGGCTCTCTTTGTCTTGTAAGGAGGTTAGAAAGATTGCTGGGGTATCATCTTTGGCATCTCGAAGTGCTTTTAAAATATCAAAACCACTCATATCAGGCAATTTGACATCCAACAAGTAGAGGTCAAACTTCTCTTCATAACAGAGCTTTAAAGCATCATTGGCACGCATCGCTGTTTTACATGTAAACCCAGATTCTTCTAAAAAATCTTCTAAGGTTTGCACCAATAAAGCATTGTCTTCTACGATGAGAATTTTATAAGACACGCCCAATACTCCATGCTAACGTTTCATTTGCAAACATTGGGACAACATCACCGTAAGCGTGTGTTACTGCAAACGGTTTTTTTTCTAACATAACCTCTTTATATGGGGGGTTGTAGCCATAAATCGTTTGTGCATTGTTACTCACAAATGCTTGAAGATTTGCTAATGCGTTATGTTTTTCAAAGAGCTCAACCAACACTTGTAATGCAATTGGAGCTGTAAATACACCTGCGGCACACCCACAGCACTCTTTTTTATGAATCGGATGTGGGGCTGAGTCAGAGCCAAACATCACTTTGGAATGCGCTTTTAAACTTACATGTAAAAGTGCGTCACGGTCTTCATAACGTTTAGCAATTGGTTTACAAAAGAGATGCGGTTGAAGCATGCCTCCTGCAACGTCATCAAGCGTTATCAAAAGATGGTGCAAGGTTATTGTTGCGTATAAATTTTCGTACTTTTCTAAAAGAGCAACGCTCTCTTTTGTCGTAATATGCTCCATTACGATTTTGAGCTTTGGAAAAGCCTGCGCCAAGCTTTCATAGATAGAGCCAAACTCTTTTTCCCTATCCATCACAAAACCATTGGTTTCACCATGCACACAAAGTACGAGTCCCAAATCGCTCATGGCTTCAAGTACGGGTCGTAACGTTTCGATGTCCATGACTGCGACTCCACCTTCCGAATTGGTCGTAATACCTGAGGGATAAAGTTTGAGTGCTCTTACATGTAAAGCCGCTTTTTCTAAAAACTCACGCGTGTAGTCAGAGCGAAAAAAAAGCGTCATGAGTGGTTCAAACACGTTATTGCCGATAGCATTTAAAATACGCTCTTTATAGGCAACAACCGCTTCGATACTTGTGATAGGAGGTACGACATTGGGCATCACAATGGCACCTGAAAACGTATGCGCACTCAAAGGTGCTACGGTTTTTAGCATTTCGGCATCGCGCAAATGCACGTGCATATCCAAAGGAGAGATGAGCGTATGGGTCATTGTAAAAGCCTTTTTGATTTAATTATACGATAAAATTGCATAAGCAAACCGAAAAAAGGTAAAAAATGGAATTTCGTTATATTGGAAAAAGTGGCTTACGTGTCACACCGATTTGTATGGGAACGATGAGTTTTGGCAGTTGGAGCGATAAGGCAGAATCGTTTAAGATTTTAGATACGGCATATGAGCGAGGAATTAACTTTTACGATACCGCCGAATTGTATCCTGTGCCTCCTAGAAGCGATTATGCGGGTTTAACGGAGGAAATTTTAGGGCAATGGCTGCAAACCAAACCAAGGGAGAGCATCATTTTAGCCTCAAAAGTTGCAGGAGCCGCAAACGGTTGGTTTGTGCCTCCTATTCGTCATGGCTTAACGGCGATTGATCGCTTTCATATCCAAAGAGCCGTTGAGGGAAGTTTGAAACGACTTCAGACGGATTATATTGATCTTTACCAAGTGCACTGGCCCGATTCCATCATTCCTAAAGAAGAGTCGATGCGAGCCTTAGATGAGCTCGTTAAAAGTGGAAAAGTGCGTTACATCGGTACATCCAATGACACGGCTTATGGACTCACCAAATCAAACACTATCGCACAGTATGAAAAATTAGCACGTTTTGAGTCTATTCAAAACAATTTTTCCCTACTCAATCCACGCTTTTTAGATGAGCTTTCCACCGTGTGTAAAACAGAAAAAATATCACTCCTGCCTTACTCTCCTATTGGCGGAGGTGTTTTGAGTGGCAAATACAACCAAGCCTTTATCGACCCCAAAAGCCGTTTTGGAGAGTATCTTCACGCAAAAGAGTCTCGCCAAAAAGCGATGTACCACCGCTTTGTCAATGACAAAACGCTTAAAGCAACGGCTAAATACCTAGAGATTGCTAAAAAATATGACATGCATCCCGTTACGCTTGCGGTGAGCTGGAGTATGCATTTTGATTTTGTTGCCTCAACGATTATTGGAGCACGCTATGCTAACCAGCTTGAGGTGAGTTTTAAAGCGTTGGAGATAAAACTAAGCGCTGAGATTGTAAACGAATGTGAGAAAGTTCAAAAAGAAATTTTATATCCTATGGGCTAAATTAGCCCATAGAAGGTTACTTTTTCTTCTTTACCTTTAAGTGCTAAGGAAGAAAGATAGGTAAATCTGTCTTGTAAAAATGGCTCTAAACGTTCATAACACGATTGGCTAATAATCAGTGGTGTTGCGTATGTTTTACACAAGGCTTCCAGCCTTGCTGTTGTATTAACCGCATCTCCTATGAGCGTATAATCCTTACGCTCGCCTCCAATATCTCCTAAAATAACCTCTCCATAATGAATCCCAATCCCGATTCCATCCAATCGAGCCAATCCCATTTTTACAAGTTCTTCATTCATCATTTCCAATGAATCTATCATCTCTATCGCACTTTTTACAGCTTCATTGTTCTCATACACCGTATCTTCTTGTTCCTCAAAAAATGCCAATAACGCATCACCTATAAATTTATTAATCATCCCATTGTGTGCTTTAATAATCTGATGCCATCGTGCATAGTAAAAATTTAAAATAGCAACGATTCTTGAAGCGTCTTCTTTTTCACTGAGCGTTGTAAAGTTGCGTATATCTGCGTATAAAAGGGTACTTTTGATCCGTGTAGAAAATGTTTCAACATTTTTCTTCACCAATTTATCACGGGTCTCTTCACCAATATAGCGGACTAAAAGGGTGTCAATTTTATCGCTTAAAAGCAAGATTTTTATACGGCTATACGCTATCGTCAAGGAGAGAAAAACACCCCCTAAAATCACATACACATGTGCTGGGTCATCTAAAAATTCTTCAAACCCATCCCACAATCTCCAAATAAAAAGCTCCTCACGTGCATACGCTTCGCTAATATGTCCTAGCGAAAGCTCTTTTTGAAGATGGAGCTTCAAATCAAAGTAAAAATAGATGAAGATAAAGATAAAAATATTGATATTTGAGACCAAAAATTCAACACCAAAGCGTACTTTTTGACTTTGTGTCACATGGCTAATGATTTGCAAGAGAACAATCAGAAGTGTAGAGAGCCAAAAGAAAAGATGCCCTATGGTTAAAAGCGCATCCATACCATCTTCGCGCCATTCAAAAGCTGTGTAAACCAGTAAGGATAGAAAAGATAAAGCGATGCGGTAGCGAATATTTTCACCATAATAGACTAAAGCGCTGGTTTGAACAATTAAGGAAGCCAGTAAGATAACATGCCCTGCATTGAGCCAAAAAACCTCATTGGCGCTAAACTGCATAAAAAGATAAAAAAGTGCGTATTGCCCTGAATATAAAGCTATTTCATTAAAAAAACGAATAAAAAAAGAGGTAGTATTATTTGAAGAATTAACCACGCAGTAACCTCCCCAAAAAGCTTTAAAGCATTATAGCAAAGCTCTTGATAGGATTTACATGTAAGGAAAAATCCTTACATGTAAAAAGAGATTAGACTTTCGATTTGACAAATTCAGGGTAACTCTCAAGCCCACACTCTTCAAGGTCAAGTCCCACATACTCATGTTCTTCATCACTTCTAAGGCCAACTACTTTTTTGATAATCACAAATGCAAGATAAGAAAGGGGAAAAACAAAAAGAGCTGTGATAGCAATGCCTTTAAGCTGAGTCAACAGTGAAAAATCTGCAAAAAGCGCTACGGCAATTGTTCCCCAAATACCATTAACTAAATGCACAGAAAGAGCACCCACAGGGTCATCTATCTTAAACTTATCAAACAAAGGAACGGCAAAAACGACTAATGCTCCACCAATAGCACCAATCACGATAGGCTGCCAAAGCCCTACCACATCAGCACCAGCTGTAATAGCGACCAGTCCACCCAATGCACCGTTTAAAATCATCGTGATATCAAGCTTTTTATACTGAAAATAGACAATAAACGCAGCAATAATCGCTCCTGCAAGACCTGCTGTGTTGGTATTGACAATAATCAACCCTACCAAATCAGCCGCTTCTGTACTCGTAGCGATATGAAAAGCACTCCCACCATTAAATCCAAACCAGCCTATCCAAAGAAGCATCGCACCTAGGGTAACGAGCGGAATATTTGAAGCAGGAATCGGTCTTACATGTCCTTCTTTGGTGTATTTACCTCGGCGTGCACCTAACACTAAAATGCCTGCCAACAGTGCCCAGCCGCCCACTGAGTGAATCACCGTCGAACCCGCTAAATCATGCACCTCTTTTAAAAAACCACCACCCCAAATAGCATTGCCAACCACAGGATAAATCACTCCGCTCATTAACACCGCAAAAATCATAAACGGAACGATACGAATTCGTTCACTCACCCCTCCACTCATAATAGAAACCGTTTTACCCACAAATGCCATTTGAAAGAAAAAATAAGCATAAGGACTATAGCCCTCAACGCTTACACCTTCTAAAAAAAAGCCTGAGCCTCCAAACATCACATTGTATCCCCACAATGTAAAGATAAAAGAGGTGATGGCGTAAAGCATGACATTGCCTGTTAAAACAGCAACGACGTTTTTGGTTCGTACAAGTCCCGCTTCTAGCATCGCAAAACCTGGAACCATGAGAATAATCAAAACGGAGGCAAAAAGTAAGAAGAGTGTGTCAATGACATAGTGTAAATGAGCAGCGTCCATTACATGTAACCTTATTGTAAGATGATGTTGATGGATTATTCTACAAAAAAGAGGAAAGGTTTGGTGATTAAAAAATAATCACCAAACTTAAAGTTTAGATAGCGTCTTCGTTTTCTTCGCCTGTTCTAATACGTACGACTTTCTCAACATTGGTCACAAAAATCTTTCCATCGCCTATTTTACCGGTCTTTGCGGCTTCTACGATGGTCGAAATCACTTTGTCTACATTTTCATCAGCGACAACGACTTCCAGTTTGATTTTAGGCAAAAAGTCTACAACATACTCAGCACCACGATAAAGTTCTGAATGTCCCTGCTGTCTTCCATAGCCTTTAACCTCATTCACAGTCATACCTGTAATTTCAATACTTGCAAGTGCGTCTTTGACCTCTTCGAGTTTAAAAGGTTTGATAATTGCTTCAATTTTTTTCATTGCCACTCCTCATTTTATTTCAAATTTCGGCTATTGTATCTTAAATTATTTTAAATATGCTTTGAGAATTAATTGTTGTTTTTGTGGCTTACTACGCATATCCACTTCGCTATTTTCGATTTTACGCACCACATTCATCCCTTCAACAACCTCTCCAAAAATCGTGTGTCTGCCATTAAGATGCGGGGTGGGAACGGTGGTAATAAAGAACTGACTTCCATTGGTATTAGGACCTGCATTTGCCATGGCTAAAAGCCCTGCTTTGTCAAACACAATATTAGGTTTGAACTCATCTTCAAACGATTTTCCAAAGATAGACTGACCACCACGACCCGTACCGCTAGGATCTCCACCTTGGATCATAAACCCTCGGATAACACGGTGAAAAGAGACACCGTCATAGTATCCTTTTTGAACTAATCCGACAAAGTTTTCACAGGCTTTTGGCGCAATTTCAGGTTTTAATGCAAAAACAATTTTTCCCTCGGTTGTCTCAAATACAACGTGATTACTCGCTAAAAGCATACTCGCACTCAGTAGTAGTGCTACTATCCATCGTTTAATCATCTCTACTCTTCTCCTATCAATTTAGTATTTCTAAAACGATACTGTTTATTTTTGATTTTTTCTAAGATACCAACTTTAATGAGCTGTTGGAACATATGCACCACGGTTGGTTTACTTACTCCAATGCTATCAATGATATCTTGATATGATCCATTAAAAACCTTGTTTTCATCTAAATGGTTAATGATATATTTTAAAATTTCAATTTTTTTACCACCAATGAGTGCCGCGAGACCTTCAACGATGAAAGAGCATCCTTGCATCTCTTTATTGTGCATTTTAGGCAACATGACCGTATAAATATTGCTAATCAAATCTCTCACATTGATAGGCTTCATAATAAACCCATCCACTTTTAAAGAAATTGCATCCATCAAATACTCTGTCTCTGTGAAAGCGGTTGTAATAATAGCTGGAATCTTACGATTGTGCTCATTGCGAAGCTTTTTGAGCATATCGATTCCATTCATTCCTGGCATTAAGATATCTGTCACGATAATATCAATCTCTTTTTCAAGTGCTAAACGTAACCCTTCTTCTCCATTAGAAGCAAGGTGCACTTCCTTAACAAAATCTCTTAGAATCATCTGCGTTTGGTCACGAACTGATTTTTCATCTTCAACGTATAAAACAACACAATCTCTTAGACTGTTAAAATCCATCTCTTTTTTCCTCCATTATTGTTTTGTTATTACCTACTTTTCACTCTCGTCATAACGTGTTTGGATAGGGACTAAAATCGTTATCATGGCACAACGCTCACACATTTCACCGTTTTGAAAAACATAACTTACATTGGTGCCACTAATGGTCCCTTGCATCTGTTTTTCAATAATTTGCTGTGACATATAAAGTCCTATGCCTGTACCTGAGGATTTATGCTTGGTGGTAAAATAAGGCTCAAACATCCTATCTCTCACCGCATCACTAATCCCACCACCATTGTCAATCACACTAATAATCGCATTGCCTGCTTGGTTACTAATCACCACTTCAATACATTTTGACTCTTGATTATGCTCCTCAAGTGCATCTTTAGCATTAGAAAAAAGATTCATAATGACTTGAGAAAACTCATTGGGATACCCTGTAACATGAATATCAGATGAACAATTAAGGTACATTTCAATTCCCGCTTTCGCGTAATACTCTTTAACCAATTGCATACTGTAAAGAACAGATTTTTTAAGGCTAAACTCTTCAGCACTTCGATTGGGTTTGAAAAAATTACGAAAATCATCAATAGTGCGTGACATTAAAGAGGCTAACGCAATACCCTCTTTTGCTTGTTGGTCAATAAACTCATCACTTAGTTCTAAACCTGCCATGCGTTTCATTTGAAAACTTTGAATGATGAGCACCATCGCATTGAGAGGTTGTCGCCACTGATGTGCGATATTGCCTATCATTTCACCCATGGACGCTAAGCGAGATTGCCTAAACATAATTTCATCTTTTTTGCGACTCAGCTCCACTTCATGCGCAATTCGTTCTTCAAGTCCACGATTTAGCTCTTGCAACTCTTTGGTTTTTGCATCCACCATATTCGCCAAACGTGCATGTAAAAGACGAATATTTTGGAGTAATACAATAGCTAAAAGCGCTGCAAAGGCAATCGTTCCTATGGTTACAACCACAATCCATTCAAACGTATTGTCATAAACGACTTCTGTCTTAGCAAATCCCTCTTTTGCACTGTGAAAATTAAGATGAATAAGCCCTGTAATATCAATATTGATAGAATAAACACTCGGATAAAGCTCATCTTGAAGTGTCTCATACGCCTCAAAGGTTTGAGATGTTTCAAAGTAGTTAAACATTTTATATAAAATGCCATCAATGGTATGCATTTTTATCTCTATTTTATCAATAGAATTACTCTCTTCTTTGGCTTGTTGGTCATTTTTTGTTCCTGTTTTAAAAAGCCCCCATGAGCGCGCAAGCTTAATCAACCAATCACTCTCGTCAATACTCAACGAGTTTTTATACTCCAAAAGCTCAATTTGAATCAGCTCTTGTGCTAATTCGATAATAACTTTGCCATCTTGAGCGCTGATAATACCCTTTTCGATATCTCGGATGGTATCTAAGACATTGACGGTGTAAATATCCTTGAGATTTTCTAAACGAATCGTAGGAAGCATACGCTTGGTGTATAAAATATCAAAATTATTTTTAATACGATTGATACTCATGTGGGCAAAACTACCGATAAAAAGCATACCTATCACCATAATCAAAAAAAGTAACGTCGTCTTTTTAGCAATGGTCATCTCATTGATACTGCCCATAAAATCAGCAAATGGATTATTCATTACTTTTTCCCACAGAGAAAAAATCATCATCCACATATTCACTTAAATGAACGCGATGCAAACATTTACATCGTTCATCTCTGTTTTTAGAGACTGCTTTTTCATCTAAGCTTTGTGAAAAACTGGCTAATTGTTTGATAAATTCTTCTTTCGTAAATGAAGGACCGAGGGTTTTAAACACCTCCGCAATCATGCGTGCCGCAAAAAATCCTTCTAAAGAGACATGACTTAATGCTTCGTTGGGATGGTATTTTTTCATCAGTTGCCTATAATGTTCTACCTCATCCACGTCGGCTGTCCAAGGAGAAGGTACTACTTGAGCAAACGTGATGCCTTTACCATCTTCGCCTACCATATCAATTAACTGACGAGGTTCTACAAATGAAAAAAGTCCAAAATGAACATTACGATCTATCTTTTCACTTTTCCTAGCACGCTTGATAAATTCACCCACTGGCATGGTTGAGCCTATCATTAAAATGACCTCAGGATGACACTGTTCTATCTCATAAAGCGCATTTCCCACAGATAAGGTATTGCGTTTATAACTTCCCTCACAGGCCAGTGCTAAATTGCGACGCTCAAGCGAGCTTTTAACCCCTTTAAGACCCGCTCGCCCATACGCGTCATTTTGGTAAAAAAGAGCAATTTTTTTTAAATTTAACTCGTTAACGTAATAGTTTATGAGCTTTTCAACCTCATCCATATCACCCGCACGCGCATTTAAAACAATGGGATTAGGGGGATTTCGTAAAAATTCTGCTCCTGTATAAGCCCCTACAAAAGGAATTCTTTTTTCTTGAGCAATAGGGAAAACCGCTTCAGCGACAGGTGTTCCGATAATTCCAAATAGGGCAAAAATTTTATCTTGTTCAATGAGTTCATTCACATTTTCAACGGCGATACGAGGCTCATAACGGTCGTCTTTTGCAATGATGCGTATCTTACGATCGTAGACACCGCCTTGCTCGTTTAAGTTGGCAAGGTAAATATTCGCTCCCATCAAAAACTGATTACCCACACTGTTAAGCCCACCACTAAAAGGACCGCTCATGCCTAGCAAAATGGTATTGCTTTGAAATTTTTGATTGTAGATATAATAAGGCAATGCAATGAGGGTAAAAAAGAAAAGTAGTACGGCTATAAGAATGCGCATCTTGTAGTCTTTCGTGGTAATTTGAAGGTATAATAGCACTACTTTTTTATAAAATTGCTTAATTTAGTTAAAAAATATTTACTTAAGTGGATATTTTCAAAAAATACCAAAAAGAGTTAAAAATGCTTTGTAAACTATGCTCATCTGCTACAAATCTTTGGCAACATAGCTCATTTGAGCAACAATACGCTTATTGTCAACAGTGCGAGTTGATTGCTCAAAAAGAGTCCTATAACGTAAGTCTTGAGCGCGAAAAACAGCAATATGACCAACACAACAATAGTTTTGAAAATGAAGGGTATGTGGCCATGTTTGAAACATTTTTGGATTTTTTCTGGAATGAATTTACATGTAAAGATATTTCATGTCTGGACTTTGGTTCAGGGCCTGTTGCTGTTTTAAGTAGCTTAATGCAAAAAAGAGGTGCACATGTTGACTATTATGACAAGTTTTATCAGCCTAAAAGAGTGTTTGAAGAAAAGTGCTATGACCTCATTACCTCTACTGAAGTTTTTGAGCATTTAGACAACCCCTTAGAAACACTGAATCTATTAACACAACATCTAAAGCCTAAAGGGTATATTGCACTCATGACACTTTTTCACGATAATTCAATGGAAAATTTTTGGAAGTGGTGGTACCGAAGAGATCCTACACATATTACTTTTTACACGCTAAAAACCATGGCGATTTTAGGAAATACTTGCGGATTAAACGTCGTTAAAACAGATGCGAAAAGGGTTGTTTTATTGCAAAAACGGTAGCACTTTTATGCTACCGTTTTGAGTAAATTATCGGTAATAGCGGTAACTATCATAACGATCATGTCTATGGTGAGGACGATGTCTTGGAGGATTATCGATGATAATCACTCGTTCTCTCACGTACGGCTCTCTATAAATGACTGTCGGTCTTGGCTCATAATACACAGGGCTTTCAACATAACGGGTTGGTTGTTGATTTGCTCCTAATAAATTTCCAAGTAAGATAATAGCTCCAGCACCAAGAAGAGCACCTTGTTCTCTATCACCCATGGCCTGAGCGCTTGTCGCGCCACTTAAGACCAAAAGGATTGAGATAAATACCATTTTTAACATTTTCATGGGTTACTCCTTTTATTGATACGGCAGTATAAATAAAAATTGTGAATTCTTTGTGAATTTTTATTGCTTTTGAATCCACTTCCAATAAAATCCAAAAAAGAGAAACCCACTCCCAAGAAAGCACGTTATCATCCACAACGCAAAGCCCATCTCAAACAAAGCGCCTATCAAAAATGAACACGCCGTACTCATCCCCATAAAGACCATATCATTATAGGCAATGACACGTCCGTAAAAGGCAGATTCTGTTTCGTATTGAAGAAGAGTATACGTATAAGACCATAAGGTGGTAGTAAACAACCCACATAAGACGATGCCTATAAAACTCATATAAAAATCATATTGTAACAATCCCCAAAGAATAATCGACACCCCTTGTGCGATAAAGACCCAAAAAAGCGTTTGAGGGTTTGTCCAACGGCTTAAAAAAAATTGTCCTAGTACAAGCGAAACAGCTCTTGAAGCATTGATAAATCCCATCACTAAAGCAACTGAGAGAATTTCTTTGTATTGATAATCCGCCAAAAGAGCTATTAAGGCATCATAAGCACTCAATCCCACACTCGCATGCAAAAGAATTAAATGGACAATCTTCGGATGAGATTTGAGATAGTGGTATCCGCTACGTATCATCTCTAACACAGCAGGAGCATTTTTGGTGGCAAGGGTGGGGACATCCAGTCCTAAGAGCAGATAAAAACCTATCATATAAATGACCATGTCGGCAATAAAAGCACTTGTCGTTCCAAGGTGATGAATATAAAATCCTGCGATTGCCATACCTAGTGCATAAGAAAGAGACCAGATAATAGAATGAATTTCATTGGCGATTTTCAAATCTTTATCGCCCAAAAGTTTAGGTAATAAAGACATCTCTGTTTGAAAATAGATACTCCCTGTCCCCATACGAATAAAAATCAATCCCAAAAGCACCCAAACAAAATCAAGCGAATCAATAAAAATGAGAAAAAAGACCGTTACTATTTCAATCAGTGTTAAAAAAAGCATAAATTTCTTCGTATCGACTTTATCAATAATCGCGCCGCTAAAAGGGGCTAGAAGCATCGAAGGTAAAAACGTAAATGCCGCGGCAGAGCTTAACACCCAAACAGGTGCGTTTAATTCAATCAAAAGGGTATAAATCGCCATATGGCTAAACCACGCTCCAAAATAGCAAATCAGCTGAATTAGGCTTAATCGACGCAAGGTTGGATGGCTTTTTAACAATGTTACATATGCAGACATTCTTTCTCCGTTTCTTCGTAAAACGAAATTCTACCTTTTTTAACTAAATACAAAATGGCGTGAATATGTTACAATGAGGAAATTATACGAGTAATAAGGAGACACAATGAAAATATCAACGCGTATTCTCATCACATTAGTTCTTTCATTAGCGATTTTTGGAAGCACCATTATTGGTATTTCATACGTTAATACACTGAAAAATGAAAAAATGTTTTTAGAAGAATATCAAAAAAGCTCTTACGCTTTTTATGAAAATGAACTCAAAACCATCTTGAGTATCGCCCATCAAACCTCGATGGCGATTTATAAAACACAAAAAGAAAAAGGCATTCCTGATGAAAAAATCAAAGAAGCTATCTTAGATAAGTTTGATGAATTACGCTTTTTTGATGATAAAAGTGGCTATATCTTTGTTTATGAGATGGATGGTACCAATGTGCTCCTTCCAACCAATAAAGCCCTTAAGGGTAAAAACATGATTGATGTGAAAGACTCCAAAGGGAAATTTTTTCTCAAAGAGCTTCTTGAAGCCGCTAAGAAAGGGGGAGGGCTTGTTAGTTATGAATTTCCGAAAGTCAAAGATGGTCAGCCTTTCTTAAAATTCTCCTATTCGATGCCTTTTATGCCCTATAATTGGATGATGGGCACAGGAATTTATGTTGACAATGTCGAAACGGAAGTTGCACAGATTCATGACAACACGGTGGCTCAGATGACCACATTTATAGTTATGTCCTTTGTTTTAATTCTTTTAGGTATTGGGATTACCCTTGTGATGGTACGCCAAACCATTACCACACCACTGAATAAACTCATTGCAAGAGCAGATAATCTCTCCAGCAGTGATGGAGATTTGACCCGTACCTTAGAAGTTGAAGGGCATGATGAAATAGCCCAAGCTAGCCAAAGCATTAACCGTTTTATTGAGAAAGTGCGCATTCTTATCAGTGAGGCTAAAAATCTTGCCAATGAGAACTCTTCTATCTCCAATGAACTCTCATCGACCTCTTTACATGTAGGACGCTCCGTTGAAACTTCGATGGAAATCGTAGGCGAAACAATATCAAAAGCCAATACACTTAAAAGTGAAATAACAGAGGGTATGAATAAAGTCAAACATGGTAAAGAAGAGTTACTAAAAGCAAATAGTTACCTAAAGGAAGCTAACAATGCCATTTTAGCACTGACTAGCGATATTCAACAAAGTGCTGCAACAGAAATTGAGCTTGCGCACAAAATCCAACAACTCAGCTCCGATGCGGCTCAGGTCAAAGATATTTTGGTTGTTATCGGTGATATTGCCGACCAAACGAACCTTTTAGCCCTCAATGCAGCGATTGAAGCAGCACGTGCGGGAGAACATGGACGTGGATTTGCTGTTGTTGCCGATGAGGTACGAAAACTAGCAGAGCGGACACAAAAGAGTTTACAAGAGATTAATGCAACGATTAACGTTATCGTTCAAGCCATTGTCGATAGCTCTGAGCAGATGACTACCAATTCTAAAAAAGTTGAATCTTTGGCTACGACAGCAAGTGGTGTCGAATCTAAAATCAACAATATGTTCAACGTCATGGGAAATGCAACAAAAGTCTCAGACAATACGGCTGAAAATTACCTCAAAACGGGTAAAGATATCGAATATATGATTGATGGGGTTGGTAAAATCAACGAGATTTCCAGTCAAAACGCGCGAAGCGTTGAAGAGATAGCCAGTGCAGCTGAACACCTCAGTCGTATGACAGAAACGCTTAACCTTAAACTTTCTGAATTTAGAACCTGATAAGTCAGTGTAATGGGTGCTGAATTTTCGATTGTTTCGACGGCTATTTTATTGATGCTGGTGATTGACCCATTTGGAAATGTCCCAGTCATTCTCTCTATTTTAAAAGATGTGGATTTAAAACGTCGAAAGGGCATCATCGTTCGCGAGATGCTCTTTGGGCTTGCTATTTTAGTCTTGTTTTTATTAGGTGGTGAGGGCTTTTTAAATCTCTTTCACCTTGAAACAGATGCGGTACGGATTGCGGGTGCGGTTATCTTTTTTGTCATTGGT
>JAGOZL010000076.1 GCA_018058685.1 Sulfurospirillum sp. | reverse complement strand
CTCAAGTGTGGCGAGCACGCCGCAAGCATCTTATCGTGAAAAAGAAGAAAAGAGATATCCTAAAGAGAGTTATTATGAAAAGCCACATTACAAAAAGAAAGAGAGTTTTTTAAGCGAAATTTTTGACTTTTAAGAAAGAGGCAGAGCCTCTTTCTTAAGGAATATTTTTAAAAAAGCAAAAGCGATTTTTTCCTGTTTGTTTAGCAATATACATCGCTTGGTCTGCATTTTCAATTAACCTATCGGCATCGTTAGTGTCTAAAGGGTAAAAACTAACACCAATACTTGCTGAGACGTGCAATGTTTTTTCTTCAATATTGATGGGTTGTGTGATACTGTCTAAGAGTCTTATTAAAAAAGGTTCGCACTCATCTACTGTTTTTATATCTGTCAGCAAAGCAACAAACTCATCACCTCCAAGGCGTGCAATGGTCTCATTTTTACGCAATAAAGAGAGAATACGTTGTGAAATCTCAACCAATAAAGCATCGCCAATGGTATGTCCGTAGGTATCATTAACTTCTTTAAAGCCATCGATATCGATATAAAGAACGGCAAGGATGGTTTGGTATCTTTGTGCATGGGCAATGGCTTGAAAAAGCCTATCAGAGAGTAACATACGATTAGGAAGGTTGGTGAGGGGATCATGGTGTGCGAGGTATTCTAAATGCTTTTCATGCTCTTTAATGGTTGTAATATCGGTAAAAAGCGCGACAAAGTGTTTTATGATACTGTTACTATCTTTAATTGCACTAATGGTTAATATCTCGGCATAAACCTCACCGTTTTTACGACGATTCCAGATTTCTCCTTGCCAATAACCTGTTGTACGAAGTGCTTGCCACATGTTTTGATAAAAAAGAGGTTCTTGTTTTCCTGACTTTAAAAGGCGAGGACTTTGTCCAAGAATTTCTTCTTTACTGTAGCCCGTTGTTTCAGTAAAGGCTTGGTTTACTTCAATAATAGTACCTTGTTCATCCGTAATAATAATACCTTCTCTTGCATAGGTAAAAACACTAGCGGCTAATTGAAGCTTTATTTCATCTTTGTTCTTCTCTATGGCCAAGATTGCAAAGTCTATTTCATCGTTGATAAATTTAAGTTCTCGTTGCGTTAGGGTTTCATGCTCGTAAGAGGAGACGATTAAAAATCCCAAGCCTTTTTGTGTGGCTGAAACAATAGGATGTGCAAAACAATGTGTATGATTTTTAATAGCAGTAGACAAAATCGTCTGATGCCACCATGCATTTTCTTGTAAGGTTTTTAATAAAATAGGTTCAGTAATATTTTCTATCAGCTTTTGTGTAAAATGCGCATTTTGCTGCGTTATCTGCGTAATTTCCTCACTTAAAGGGAGTAGACACGAAGAACTTGCTCCGATGTGAAGTTGGCTTTGATTTTCATCAAAGAGTAAAATACTCAATTCAATACGCTCTCTATGAATTGAAAATGTCCCCTCTACCATTGCTTGAAAAATAGCATTAAGAGGAGATTTAAGTGTAATCATTTGCAAAATTTTTGCATGATGCTGTTCACACTGTTGAGTGTATTTACGTTCATCAATATCGGCGATAACACCAACAAGACCTACTTCATTGCCTCTTTCATCGTAAAAACGTTTACCCGTCAGTCGTCCCCAAAAACTTGTTCCATCAGCTCTACAATAGATACGTTCCAAATCAACAGAGGGAATTTTACTTCCTAAAAGAGCAAGCATTTTTTGACGACCAATTTCTCTCTCGCTTGGATGGATAAGATCGACATACTCTTTACCGCAAGAAAGTTCTTCAAGAGAGTATAAAAACATCTCTGACATACAGTGATTGGCTTGGGTGATGCGTCCTTCTAAGTTGACTAAAAAGATAGCAACACTGGATGTATCTAATATTTGTTTGAATAAAATTTCGTGTTTGGTTAAATCATGATTCATTTGAGTGAGCTTATCTTCTGCTAATTTACGCGCGGTGATGTCATGCACGATAGCAAAGAGAAGAGCTTTTTTCGAAACGTAAACAGGTGTGACATAGACTTCAACATCTCGCAATGCTCCACTATTCAGGCGATGTTTAAAAGTAAAATAGTTTTGTTGATTGTTAAGGGCTTGTTGGCGTTCGTGTTTGCCTTTCTCAGGTGATAAAGTGTTGATGACGTTGATAGACATGCCGACAAGTTGATGTAAGGGATATCCATAATAGCAGAGGGCTGCTTTATTGGCATTGCAAATACGCTCATTTTCAGGGTCAATCAAAAGCATCACAGATGAGCTTTCTTCAAAAAATTGTAAAAAAGAGTGTTCTTTGTGCACTTTAGGGGCACTGTTAGAACTAAATAAACGAGAGAAAAATTTAAACATCTATATCATCACTTTCTTTAAAATAGTCTATCCAAAATCTTTTTTAGAGCACTCACTTTAACTGTATTTTTTGCGCAACTCTTTTTTATCGATTTTTCCCACACTGGTTTTATCGATACTCTCCACAAAGAAAATTTTCAAGAGCATACTCTCGCGCGCCATAATTCCTTTTTTGATAAACTCTTTGGTATGGTGTAAGATACTTTTTTGTGTCTCTTCGTCTTGTTTATTTGCCTCTACAACAATCAAAGCTAAAGGGCGTTCTCCCCATTTTTCATCACTCACGCCAATTACAGCAACTTCTTTCACGAGTGGGTGTTGGTTGATGATATCTTCAAGTTCCAAAGAAGAGACCCACTCACCACCGACTTTGATAATATCTTTGACCCTATCGGTGATTTTAAAATAGCCTCGTTCATCAATATGTGCCATATCACCCGTATGCAAATAGCCTCCAGACCAAAGAAGTTCAGAGTTTTTTTGATCTTTAAAGTACCCTTGCGTAAGCCAAGGCGAGCGTACGACAATCTCTCCTGTGCTTGTACCATCATGAGGCAATGGTTGCATCTGCTCATCCACGACGTGCATTTCAACCAATCCCATAGGACGCCCTGTTTTAACACGGATATCACTTTGCTCTGAGATGTCTAGCTCCATCATTTCAGGAGTTAGTTGTGCAAGGCTTAAAATAGGGCAGGTTTCGCTCATACCATAACCCGTGAACATATCGATACCTCTACGAAGTGCTTCTTGGCACATCGCTTTGGGTAAAGCAGCTCCTCCAATAATGACTTTCCATCCTTTTAAATCGACTTCATTGATTTTGGGAGAATTAAAAAGCATATGCATGATGGTGGGTACACAGTGCGAAAAGGTCACTTTTTCTTTGGCGATAAGCTCTAAAAGCACATCAGGTACATAGCGCCCAGGATAGACTTGTTTGACCCCTAACATCGTCGCCACATAAGGAAGCCCCCATGCATGAACGTGAAACATCGGAGTGATGGGCATGTAGACATCGTATTGTTGGAAGTTTTGCGTGGGAGAACTGCCCAGCGTGGAGAGTGTTCCTAAGGTGTGCAGTACGAGTTGTCTGTGGGTAAAATAGACACCTTTTGGCATACCCGTTGTACCTGTGGTGTAAAAGGTCGTAGCACGTGTGTTTTCGTTGAAATCAGGAAAATGAAAAAAATCAGCATTGCCACTTAAGAGGCTTTCGTATTCGCCAAGCACGGGCAATGCATTGTGTGCTAGTGTGCCATCTTCGCTTAGAATGACAATTTTATCGACATCCATGCGTCCTTTGATTTGCTCCAAAATAGGAATAAAATCGTTGTGTACCAGTAAAAGGTCATCTTCTGCATGGTCGATGGTGTAGAGGATTTGTTCAGGTGAGAGGCGAATGTTGATGGTGTGTAAAACAGCCCCAATCATAGGAACCGCAAAATAACACTCTAAATAACGGTGCGAATCATAATCCATTACTGCAACCGTATCGCCTGCTTTAACCCCTAAAGAGGTAAGCATATGGGCAAGCTGATGAACGCGTTTTTTAAACTGGGCATACGAAAAACGTTTTTCACCACGATAAACAATCTCTTGTTTCGGGTCAAAATGGATAGGCGCATTGAAAATGTGTTTGATTAAGAGTTGGTAGTCATACGCATGGGGGTTATACAGTGTCTGTTCGCATTGCATCAAAACTCCTTTTAAAGTTCAAAAATAGGTCGCATAACGGATTCAATTTTCTTGGCATCAAAACGATTGCCGAAAAAGAGATTAAAGGCTAAAACCGCTTGGTATAAAAGCATCTCTTTGCCATCTTTATATATAAGATGGTGTGCGTGAGCACGTTTTAGAAAAGGGGTTTGTTGATTGTAAATCACATCAAAAGCGTAGCGTGCTTGGGATAACAGTGTGTCCAATAACGCTTCAGGGCAAGGCAATTCTTCATCTTTTAAGCCAGCCGATGTTGTGTTGATGATAAGGTCATATGCTTTACATGTAAAGGTGTCCCACGTATGACATGTAAAACCATTTTCCTCAAAAAAACTCAAACGAGAGGTAGAGCGATTCAGAATAGTGGTATCAATACCTTTTTCTTTTAAAATCATTGCAATGGCTTTAGCTGTTCCACCCGCTCCTAAAATAAGAGCATTTTTAAGCGTTCCAAAAGAGGAAATCGACTGATAAAAACCTTCTGCATCGGTGTTATAGCCTATGACACGTGTGCCTTCTCGCACTAAGGTATTGACCGCTCCAATTTTGCTGGCAATGCCTCGTACTTCATCACACTTTTCATAGGCAACTTCTTTATGCGGAACGGTGACATTAGCACCTTCAAGATGAAGTGTGTGAAAGCTTGAAAACAGGGTGGATGGGTCAATAATAAGAAAACGACTGTAACAACCATTAAGCTCAAAGGCTTTCAAGACGGTATTGTGAAGACGAGGGGATATAGAGTGCGCTACAGGGTTTCCAAAAAGTCCAAAGAGTAGCAAGGACTACTCTTTTAAATCATCAAGTGAGCTTGTCATCGCTCCTAGCTTGTTTGTGACTTCTAAATACTCAAGTTCAGGCTTGCTATCAGCCACGATGCCCGCACCTGCTTGGAAAATAATTTTTTCATCATCAACATAGGCGGTGCGGATGATGATGCCACTGTCCATATTGCCATCAAATCCAAAATAACCCACAGCACCGCTGTAAAAGCTACGTTTCGTTCCCTCAAAATCGCTGATAAGCTCCATCGCACGAATCTTTGGTGTTCCTGTCATCGTTCCTGCGGTAAAGGTAGCCGCGAAAAGGTCAAACATATCGTATTTGCTATCCAATGTGGCTTCAATATCGCTGACCAGATGCATGACATGAGAGTAGCGCTCCACACGCATCATATCTTTTACACAGACACTGCCCACTTTGGCAACACGTCCTAAGTCATTACGCCCCAAATCAATGAGCATCAAATGTTCAGCTCTCTCTTTTTCATCACCCAAAAGTTCGGCTTCATACGCCAAATCTTTTTCATATGTTTTGCCACGTTTGCGTGTTCCAGCAATCGGGCGCAAAATAATACGACCATCTTTTAGCCCCACCATCACTTCAGGCGAGCTTCCAATAATCGCAAACTCAGGATAAGAGAGATAAAACATATACGGAGATGGATTTTTTTGACGTAAAATGCGGTAAAAGCTTAATCGGTCAATCTTAGCGTATTGCGTGAAGCGATTTGACATTAAAATCTGAAAAACATCTCCGCTTAAAATCATCTCTTTTGAGCGTGCCACCATATCAAAAAATTGGTCTTTGCTAAAAGCAAACGTTCCTTTGGCTTTATCAAAAATACTTTTTTGAATAGGGATGTGGGTGTGAGGTTCTTTTAAAACAGTTTCAATGGCATCCATCTGTGAAGCAATGGAAGGTACGAAAGTGCTAAGTGTCAAGGTGTTTGATTTATGAGAAAAAGTACAAACAAGTTTAGGTCTCATCAAATCGATATCAGGAATAGTGATATCATCTTTTAAAGAGTCCATATGAGAGCGAAGGCGAGGCTCAAAAATCTTTACTGCATCATAGCCAATATAGCCAATGAACCCATCGACAAAACCAACGCCTAATTCTTGTGCTTGAGCTTTGTAAGAGGCTTGGTCTATGAGCGCATAGCGCTGTTTGAGAAATTTAAAAGGATTTTCTCCAATATCATAGGAGACACCATTTTCATCAATATGAACACTTTTATCGTTTTGATGAATGATGCGCTCACGTGCTCCAATAAAAAGAAAACTAAAATTGCCTTCCGAGTTATTGATAGCACTTTCCAGTAAAAAGGAGAGCTCCCCCTTAAAATACTCCTGCAATTTTGCAAAAATCGTAATAGGGGTGAGCTGATCAAAAAGCAGTTTACGAGAAGCTAACACTTATTTTATCCTATATATAAAAGCGTTTTTATTGATGCTTGCACGTACTGAAATAAGAGCATTTTGCGCATCTTCCGACTTCGCATACGGCCCGATTAAAATTTTTGTGACATTATTGCCATTGACAACGGTTTTGTAGAGGCGATATTCAAAACCTTTGGATTTAATGTCATTGAGAACTTTTTGCTCAGGTGCTGTTGCAACCGCACCGATTTGAATATAAATACCAGCATCAGCACTTGTACTTTGTTGGCTTACAGGCGCAGGTGCTTCTTTAGGTTTTGCAACCTCTTTTTTCACACTCTCTTCTTTAGGCTTTGTTTCCGTAACCTTAGGTGTTTCGCTCTTGATAGGTGCGGTTGTTTGTGTCGCACTCTCTTTTACTTTTGCCTCTTCTTGTTTTTGGGCTTCTTTTTCTTTGAGCGTCTTAATCATCTCTTCAAAACTCTCTTTTTTAGGGTTTTCTTCGATGATAGGAACTTGCTTAAAGAGCTGGTCGTCTTTTGTAACAGGTGCTTCTTGCGCGCTAGGCTCTGGAGGCAAAATAAGCTTGGAAGTCTCTTTACTTGGCTCTTTATTCATCATTTTCATACTAGCAAGTGCTACTAAAAAAACAAGAATTAAAAAGGCCACCAAAATAAGGATGCGTTTGAGCTTGAGTGTTTTACTATCGCCTTTTTCAAGAACGATATCACTGAGTTCATTTCTATTTTCCATTCAAATCTCCTTTTGTACGACTACATATGCTTCGACCAAGAAGCACCTCTTTCTTTTTGATACAAATCATACGGCAATGCTAAGATGTTAAACTCCCTTGGAAGTTCTTGAGTAGGAAACATACGCCACTCTCTTGGAAGCTTTTGAGATAGCTTCGCTGAGAGCATTTTTGCGATTTGATACCCTTCTTGCAATGTGGTATGACCTTTATGTACATAAAGATGCAAATGCCCCTCAGTTTTACTTTTATAAGCCGTAAAATTGATGAATCCCTCTTCTCTAAGCAAAAGTTGTGCCCTATGCCAAAAGCGTTCAGTGTTTCGACCGTTGTAATCAAAAACAATATTTTCCACTTTATCAAAACGGTTAATCAAAGAATGTGCAACGGTGATTTTTCCATCAAGATGATCTTTGATAACACTATTGGTTAATGTTTGATTGATGCGCTCGTATTTGTCAAAAAAGACTCTTCCGTTAAAATCCACTTTTTGAACGATATTATCGCGCTTGATCCAGTAATGATCACTTACCATCTTGATTAAAGAGACATCAATATTGTACATTCATTTTTTCCTAATACGTTGGTCTGTCGTAAATAATGAAAGCACTTGCAAGTGTTTTCATTTCTTCTTTTATTTTTACATGTAATGATTCATCTTCAATATTATCAAGCACATCTGCGATTTTGTTAGCGATGATTTCAAACTCTTTTTCTTTCATACCGCGTGCGGTTAGAGCAGGGGAACCGATACGAACGCCACTGGTGACAAACGGACTGCGTGTTTCTCCTGGAACGGTGTTTTTGTTCACTGTAATACCTGCACGTCCAAGAGCTAAGTCGGCATCTTTCCCACTAAAAGGCTTATTTAAAAACGATACGAGTACAAGATGGTTGTCTGTTCCACCGCTGACGATATCATACCCTCTTTTAATCAGCACATCGGCGAGTACTTTAGCATTGGCTTTGACTTGTTTTGCATAGACTTTCCACTCAGGTTTTAAATTTTCAGCAAAACCAACCGCTTTACCCGCAATGACATGTACCAATGGACCACCTTGGATACCAGGGAAGATAGCGCTGTT
>JAGOZL010000016.1 GCA_018058685.1 Sulfurospirillum sp. | reverse complement strand
AAAAAATCAATCGAAGTTGGTTTCCCATGGTTCGTAATATCCGCAAGTGCTTCGTCTCCACTGAAAACGAACCCTATCTTTTTTGATTCATTTCTGTTTGCATCAAAGACACTTCCCACTTCAAACAACGCCACACGTTTTTTACCAAATTTGATATTTTGACTAATGGCATTTAAAATATTGGGAATTAACGACGAACGTAAGGTATTTAACTCGCTCGTGATGGGATTGGCAACATCAAAATTTTGAGCCAATGTGGCTAATCCAAAGCGTTTTGAGTTAGACGCATCGTCAAAAACAAAATGAAGGGTTTCAAAAAAACCAACCGCGGCTGCTTTGTGTCGATACATCAGTCGTTTTTTAAAATTAAGGTATGGTTGATTGATTTTTGATTTTTCTGCAAAAATGTAAGGTTTTGACGTGATATTATCGATCCCTACAATACGCACAATCTCTTCACAAATATCTTGAACATTAATCACATCAGCTCGGAAAAGGGGTACTTTGGCATTAATCACATCTTGTTCAAACGCAAAATTGACTTCAAATCCAAGCTGTTTTAAAATTTTAATCACACGATTTTTTGGGATTTCTTCCCCAATCATACGTGTTAATTCACTGTGATGAATCGTGATAATACGCTCTTTTGGCTCTTTTGCAACGTGTTGTGCATCGGCGTAAGAGATGATACGTGAAGAGTGTGTGAGTGTTTTGAAAAAATAATTCAATCCAAACGCCAAGTCAGGCTCACTCCCTCTAGAAGATCGGTACAAATGTCTATCTGCACCCAGTTTTAAATTGGCACTTTTTTCGGCAATAAAATCAGGATGCGTATAATTTGCTTCAACAATGATACGCTTATCAGCAACCGTTGCCTTGCAAGCGTCCATCTGTGCGATACCTGTTATGGCGACTTTATTTCCTTGCCCAAAAACGGCATCTAAACCATGTTCATCTTTTGCGATAGTGATTTTTGCCTTATCTTCTTTATCACCAAAACAGCTGTGATTATAAGCACGCAATAAAACGCCGGTAACAAAGGTTGAATAATCAACCAATTTTCCAAGCAAACACTCATTGCTCACTTCCGCCCAGCCTAAGCGTAATTGAATAAGCAGAGGAACGTCAATGGATTCATTGTCAAAAACTTTGTACATGTAAGCGCCACTTAGACCTTCCGCGCCATTTACATGTAAAACACGTCCCACTCCAGGTTTATTTTCTTCTTCTTCTTCAACACTCAACGCTTTAACTTCAACATCAAAAAAGACACTCAAATCACGGGCTACGCCATAAACACTTTGACAATCCCCTCGATTTGGCGTTAAGCCAATTTCAATCACATCGTCATTTAAAAGTGGGTATTGGCTCAAGGGTTTACCAATAACTAATTCTCCAATACTTTTATCTAAAATCATAATGCCATCATTGATTTTTGGAAGTCCAAGTTCAGTAGAAGAACAAATCATCCCGCAAGATTCCACATCACGCAATTTTGCTTTTTTAATCTTAAGACCGCCTGGTAATTCTGCCCCTATCAAAGCGACTGCAACCATTTGCCCAGCAGCAACATTCTTAGCGCCACACACAATTTGTTGAACACTATCACCCACATTGACGTGGCAGACATTGAGTTTATCGGCATTGGGATGTTTTTCGCAACTGATGACTTCGCCTACAACAACATGCTCAGGAATGCGCACTTTTTCAATGCCATCCACTTCAAGTCCAATCGCATTCAGCGCTACGCTGATACGTTCTGTTTCTTGTGCATGTACATCAATCCATTCATTTAACCATTGCTTTGTTACTATCATCTAAATTGCTCCAATAATCTCAAATCACCCTCAAAAAGCGAACGCAAATCCGGCACACGGTGTAACAACATCGCAAAACGCTCTACGCCCAAACCAAAGGCATACCCGCTCACATCTTTATATCCCACCGCTTTAAAGACGTTAGGGTCAACCACGCCACAGCCTAAAACTTCAAGCCATCCCGTGTGTGAACAGACGCGACATCCTTCACCTTTACAGAAAATACAGCTGATATCAACTTCCGCACTAGGTTCGGTGAAAGGGAAAAAGCTTGGGCGGAACCGAACGGTTACATCACCAAACATATGCTTTAAAAAATCTTCTAAAATAAACTTCAGATTTGCAAATGAGACTTCACCGCTTTTGTCAACCACTAAACCCTCTACTTGATGAAACATCGGTGTATGGGTGATATCAAAATCACGTCTAAACACAGCCCCTGGGCAAATCATACGAATCGGAGGCTTTGAAGAGAGCATGGTTCGTATTTGCACGGGTGAGGTGTGTGTACGAAGCAACATGGAGTCGTTAAAATAAAACGTGTCTTGCATATCGCGTGCGGGGTGGTACTTTGGAAGGTTGAGTGCTTCAAAGTTGTGAAAGTCATCTTCAACCAACGGTCCTTCTTCAATAGAAAAGTTCATACTGACAAAATACTCAATAATTTTATCCATCGTGTCCATCACGGGATGAAGCGCACCTGCAGAGCTTTCTTGATTAAAAAGCGTCACATCCACACTGCTTTTTTTCATCTCTTCTTCAACCATAATAGCTTCAAGAAGTGCTTTTTTACTATTCAAAAGCTCTAAAAATTTCTCTTTATCCGTATTGAGATTTTGTGCAAACGCTTTTTTTGCTTCTCCATCAAGCTTTTTGAGCTCTTCAAACTGAGCTGCAAAATAACCCTTCTTTCCAAATAAAGCAACACGTTCTTTTTCTAATTCACCCAGCGATGTACACGAGGCAATCGTACTTTCTATCTCTTTCAAGGCTTTACCTTCCATAGACGTTTATTGTAATGGCTCATTTTAGTAAAACTTTAATTATAAAAGGTTAAAATCAGTATAAAATCAACGATGAGGAGTTAGAATGACCATCTTTAGCAAAATAATAAGCGGTGAAATTCCCTGTAATAAAGTGGATGAAAATGAAAATTTTTTAGCTTTTCACGATATCAATCCCAAAGCGCCTGTGCATATTTTAATCATTCCAAAAATTGAATACAAAAACTTTCAAGAAGTAGACCCTGAGATTATGGGGGATATGACACGTTTTATTCAACGTGTTGCAAAACTCATGGGACTTGATGAAGGTGGCTACCGACTCATAACCAATAACGGAAGTGATGGTGGACAAGAGGTTTTCCATCTGCATTTTCATCTCTTAGGCGGTGCTAAACTTGCTTGGAATCATCTCTGCGACGCAGATACGAAGAATTATCTCTAAAACGAAAAGGGTTTGGATAGAACCAAACCCTGACTTTCTTTACATGTAAAAACTATTTTCGACTTTTCATCCACGCTTCAAAGATTTCAAGCTGTTTGCACGTTGACGCTGTTGCTGTTCCACCTTGTGACGTTCTCGCATTCATCGAATTTTCAAGGGAAAGGTATGGCAATACATCTTCACCGATGCGCTCATCTACTTTTTGTAGCTCTTCTGCGCTTAAATGACTCAAATCCACATTTAAACTCTCCGCATGTGCCACGGCGCGTCCTGTAATAAAATGTGCTTCTCGGAAAGGAATATTGCATTTTTGCACCAAATAATCTGCCAAATCAGTCGCACTTAAATGCCCTACTTCACACGCTTGACGCATTTTATCGCTGTTAATACTCATCGTACGAACCGCTTCTTTTAAGATATTAATCGACATAAAGGCTGTTTCAACACTGTCAAACACACCCTCTTTATCTTCTTGCATATCTTTGTTATAGGCTAAAGGTAGCCCTTTAAGAACGGTCAACAACGAAATAAGATTCCCATTCACGCGTCCTGTTTTTCCACGAAGAAGTTCAGGAACATCAGGATTTTTTTTCTGTGGCATGATAGAGCTTCCTGTAGAGTACTCATCGCTTAAGGTGATAAATTTAAACTCATAACTTGACCACAAAATAAGTTCTTCTGCAAAACGAGAGATGTGCATCATCAACGTTGCGATATTAAAAAGAATTTCAAGTGCAAAATCTCTATCACTGACCGTATCCAAACAATTCACACTCACACTATCAAACCCAAGTGCTTTTGCCACAGCTTCTCTGTCAATATTATGAGGAGTTCCTGCCAGTGCGGCACAGCCTAAAGGAAGAACATTATGTCTTTCATAAGAGCTCTCAAAACGCTCAATATCACGCTTAAACATCGCAACATACGCTAAAAGATGAAATGCAAAATTGATAGGTTGCGCATGCTGGAGGTGTGTCATCCCTGGAAGCAAGGTTGTCGTATGCTCTTTGGAAATGCTCAATAATACTTCAATCAGTGCCTCAAGTGCATTCACCAAAATACGATTGTGCTTTTGAACGTATTGTCTAAAATCAACCGCTACTTGGTCATTTCGACTTCGAGCCGTATGAAGGCGTTTTCCTGCATCTCCAATAAGCTCAATCAAACGTGTTTCAACAGACATATGAATATCTTCATGGGCAATATCAAACACAAACGTTCCAGCTTCAATCTCACCTTTAATGCGTAATAGCCCTTGCGCAATTTGGTCTGCCTCTTCTTGGGTTAAAATACCCTGCTTTGCTAGCATCGCAGAGTGTGCGATTGAGCCTTTAATATCTTCTTCGTATAACTTCTGATCAAAAGGAAGTGACGCATTAAATTCATCCAGCAGTTTAGCTCCACTTTTGGCAAATCTGCCAGACCATAGTTTTGACATAAAAAATCTCCTTGGAATAAAAAACTCTGATTAGCCTTCTGCCTCTAAGAGGCAAGCTTTAGCGGCATAGCGTAGGCGGTATGGGCAAAGCCCATATCGCCATGATAAAGAGCGTTCTAAGAGAACGTTCTTATAATTTAGGGCCAGCACCTGAAAAATCAGACTCTGGTGTAATGTATTTTTTGAAGTTATCGATAAACATCTGCGCTAATTCATCGCGTGTGGCATCGTATAAACTTTTATTTTCCCATGTTTGACGAGGATTTAAAATCTCTGTTGGCACACCTGCAAGTTCTTTTGGAGTTTGAATTCCAAAAACAGGAATAGCTTCAAATTCACTCTCTTCGATACTCCCGTCTAAAATCGCATTGATACACGCACGAGTTGCCTTAATACTCATACGCTTTCCAATACCATAACTTCCGCCACTCCAACCTGTATTAACCAAGTAAACATCAACATTATGTTTTTCAATTTTCTGCCCTAACAGTTTGGCATAGACGGTTGGATGAAGCGGTAAAAATGCTTCACCGAAACATGAACTAAATGTTGCTACTGGCTCCGTAATACCTCGCTCTGTCCCTGCAACTTTTGCCGTATAACCACTTAAGAAGTAATACATCGCTTGCTCTTTAGTGAGTTTTGAAACCGGAGGTAAAATACCAAAAGCATCCGCTGTTAAAAAAATAATTTTTTTAGGATGTCCTGCTTGTAAACTTGGCTCATGATTTTCAATATGATAAATAGGATACGAAACGCGTGTATTTTCCGTTTTGGCATCACTCGCATAATCTACAACACCCTTTTCATCCATCACCACATTTTCTAAGAGTGCATCTCGCTTAATAGCACCAAAAATCTCTGGTTCACTAGAAGGGTCAAGGTTGATACATTTTGCGTAACACCCACCTTCAAAGTTAAAGACACCTTCATCATCCCAACCATGTTCGTCATCCCCAATAAGTTTTCGTCTAGGATCGGTTGAAAGGGTTGTTTTGCCAGTACCTGAAAGTCCAAAGAAAAGGGCAGTATCACCTTTTTCACCGACATTTGCTGAGCAATGCATTGAAAGTTTTCCTTCAAGTGGCAACCAATAGTTCATCATTGAAAAAATGCCTTTTTTCATCTCGCCACCATACCATGTACCACCGATAATAGCGACATTTTCTTCAACATTAAACACAACAAACACATCGGAATGCAACCCGTGTTTTTTATATTCATCATCAACGACTCTACAAGCATTGTAGACAGTAAATTCTGGCTTGAAGCTTATCAACTCAGCTTCACTAGGGCGAATAAACATATTTTTTACAAAATGTGCCTGCCATGCAATCTCCGTCACAAAACGGATACTTTTTCGACTCGCCAAGCTTCCACCACTGAAGACATCTTGAATATAGATATCTTTATTGGAAAGTTGCTTTTTTACTTTTTCAAACAGCTCATCAAAAATTTCTTTACTGACTTTATGGTTCATTTTACCCCAAGAGATGTTTTTATTTGAAGGCTCTTGGTCAACAAAATATTTATCTTTTGGACTTCTTCCTGTAAAGATACCTGTATCAACACTAAACGTACCATTACTGGTTACGGTACCTTCACCATTTTTTATTTCATGTTCAAACAACTCATCATAACTGAGATTGTAGTGGACCTTACCGATATTGTTAAGTCCTAACTTTTCTATTTCATTAATCTTTGACATGACTGTTTTATCCCTAAAAGAGTTTTATTTAAAAATAGACAGCAACACACCTGCTGCAACTGCCGAACCGATAACACCTGCCACGTTTGGTCCCATCGCATGCATTAAAAGCATATTTGTTGGGTCCGCTTTCATGCCTTCTTTGTTCGATACACGTGCGGCCATAGGAACAGCGCTGACTCCTGCTGAACCAATAAGAGGGTTGACTTTATGCTTACTAAACTTATTCATAATTTTAGCCATGATCACACCGCCCGCAGTACCCACAGAAAATGCAATCAAACCTAAAACAATGATACCCATTGTTTCAGGAACTAAGAATTTTTCAGCTGCTAACTTTGAACCTACAGAAAGTCCTAAGAAAATAGTCACGATGTTAATCAATGAATTTTCCATGGTCTCTGAAAGTCGTTTAACCACACCTGACTCACGAGCTAAGTTACCAAATGCTAAAGCTCCAATTAAAGGTGTTGCATCAGGAAGCATTAAAATACATAAAACCATAACTGTAATGGGAAAAAGAATCTTTTCTAATTTTGAAACTTCGCGTAATTGCTCCATTCGAATGACACGCTCTTCTTTGGTTGTCAATGCACGCATAATAGGTGGCTGAATAATAGGCACAAGTGCCATATAAGAATACGCGGCTACAGCAATGGCACCTAATAAATCTGGCGCTAAACGACTAGCAACAAAAATGGATGTTGGACCATCTGCCCCACCAATAATACCTATAGCACATGCATCTTTGAGTGAAAAATTAATAAAATCAACATACTCTGTCAAAAACGCCGCACCCACGACTGTACCAAAAATACCTAATTGTGCGGCACCACCTAAAAGAGCTGTTTTAGGATTGGCTAACAATGGACCAAAGTCTGTCATAGCGCCAACGCCCATAAAAATCATCAAAGGGAAAAGGCCAGAGCTAATACCCATATTAAACAAGATACCTAAAAATCCTTCAGGCCCAGCAATATCTGCCACAGGAATATTGGCCAAAAAGCCACCAAACGCAATAGGAATCAATAATAATGGCTCAAACCCTTTGGCAATAGCCAAGTAAAAGAGTGTGAAACAAACTGCCATCATCACAATCCTACCCCAGCCTTGATTAAAGGTTGAAACTTCTACGCCATGACTCACTAAACCTTCTTGAGGATTTATCATCGCATTAAGCCCTGTCGATTCATATAAGGACTCAAAAAGCTCCATTACGCTTTTCGATTTATAATCTTGATTAAGACTCTCTTTTGAAACATCGCTTGCAACCAAAGAGCCACTCATACTTAATAGAATAAGCAGTTGAATAATAATCTTTTTCATGCGACCTCTTTACAGAACAACCAGCAATTGACCATTAACAATGGTATCGCCTTGTTTAACTTTTACGGCACTGACAATACCCGACTCTGGTGCAGCAACTTCGATCTCCATTTTCATCGCCTCAATAATAACAACCGCTTGTCCTTTTTCAACACTATCACCCACATTAACGAGTACTTTAAAAATTGAGCCAGGAAGGCCTGCTTTGATTTCTTGTCCTGATGAAGCCATAGCACTAACGGCAGTAGGAGCGATACCCCCTTCTTCAAAACCTTCTTTCAAATCAATCTGATACGTTTCACCATTTACAACAACCGTGCTTGCACCATCTTCTGATGACACATGGTATTTTTGGCCATTAACCGTTACAGTAAATTCTGAAGTACTTGTGGATGGTTCCACTTTTTGTGGAGCATTTTTACGCACATTGACTTTGGCTTCACCCTTGAGAAAGGCGATTCCTTTTTCTTTACACGAAGCTGCAATAAAGAGGTTTTCATCGGTAATTTGGATTTTTTCTTTTTGAAGGATTTCTTTTACATGTAACAAAGATTTGGTTTCATCGGCATCGGCTAAATCAAGTGCATTTTTGGTTGTTGGTTCTAGTTTCAGCTGAGTACTTGCAAGGGCAACGACTTCCTTATCAGGAGCAACAGGGGTTTTACCAAAATAACCTAGAACCATCTTGCCATATCCCTCTGCAATTTTGTTCCACGGCCCAAACATCACATTGTTAAAGGCTTGTTGGAAATAAAACTGTGAAACAGGTGTAACGCTCGTGCCATATCCACCTTTTTCAACCACTTCACGCATCGCTTTAATCACTTCTGGGAACTTGTGAAGAATGTTGTTATCACGTAGCATTTGGGTATTAGCAGTGAGTGCGCCTCCGGGCATCGGAGAAAAAGGAATCAATGGAGAAACTTGTGTCGCTTCGGGTGGCATAAAGTAATCTTTTAGGCAATCTTGTAAGACTTCTTCATATTTTAAAATCTTCTCTAACTCTAATCCACCTAAATCATAATCCTTACCTTTAACCGCATGAAGCATCGTTAAAATATCTGGCTGAGATGTTCCCCCACTCACAGGGCTTGCAGCCATATCGATACCATCGACTCCTGCTTCAAGTGCTGCTAAATAACACGCAACAGAAACCCCTGCTGTCTCATGCGTATGAAGACGTAAATGCGTTCCTTCTGGAACGAGTTTGCGTGCCATTTTAAGTGTTTCATACACTTTTTGAGGACTAGAAGTACCACTGGCATCTTTAAAACAGATGCTATGGTACGGAATACCTGAATCTAAAATTTCACGAAGCGTTTTTTCGTAAAAAGCTACATCATGCGCTCCCACACATCCTGGAGGTAAATCCATCATGGTAACCACAATTTCATGTTTTAAACCATGGTTGACAATGCATTCACCACTGTATTTTAGATTTTCAACATCATTAAGTGCATCAAAATTACGGATGGTAGTAGTACCATGCTTTTTGAACATTTTAGCATGCAAGTCAATCAATTCTCGGTTACCCGTATCAAGCATTACGGTATTTACTCCGCGTGCCAAGGTTTGAAGATTTGCATCAGGGCCTGCGATGGCACGAAACTTGTCCATCATCTCAAAGGCATCTTCATTAAGATAAAAATACAAACTCTGAAAACGTGCACCGCCTCCAAATTCAAAATGGCTAATTCCAGCATCACGCGCTGCTGCGACCGCAGGTAAAAAATCATCCATCAGTACGCGTCCACCAAACACAGACTGAAACCCATCCCTAAACGTTGTATCCATCACATCGATGTATTTTTTAGCCATCTTACTTTGCCCTTTGTACTATTTTGATTGTTTATGCGATTTGATAGAAGCCACAATGGCTGCGACAACTGCTAAATGATGCTGCGCCTTATGAGATACAGCATTAGCATGAGAAATTTCCTCTTTTTTTTGAGGAAAAAACTTTGTAATTATTTTGGATTGAATTTCCAAAACAAAAACCATAAGTATTAAGAACATGAAAACTGTAGACATTCCTAAAATAAGAAATTTAACAGTCTCGGCAATAAGATTGATTTCCATACCAAGCAACCCTTTTTGTTTAATTTTAACTAAAAAGCATAGTGAAAATTTTAGTATTTTAGCATTTTTATTATTAAATAAAACCTTAGAAAAAAGTTATCTTTTAAGAGGAAAAGGGTAAATTGATAGACATAAATTTACCCTTTTAAAGCAGTATTTTTAGTGGATACAACGTTCAATAAGATAGAAAATTGAGCGATAATCAAGCCCACTTTCTTCACTCAAGCCAATTTCACATGGTTTTCCCGTTGAAAATGCCAATTTTGTATCGTTTGGTATTGAAGATTTAAGATGGCGAAGTGCTGATTTATTAAGCTCGGGATAATTAAATCCTCGGTCACCCGCGAAACCACAACATGTCACCTCTGTTGGAAGCGTCACTTTAGTACTACAACGACGTGCAATTGTCTCAAATTTTTCCACTAAGCCCATTTTACGTGTACTACAAATAGCATGAATCACGATTGGTTCATTAATCTGCTTAATCGGTAAGCGATCAAGTAAAACATCATGGATAAATTCGATAGGATCGTAGACTTTAAGCTGGCTTGTAAAATACTCCATCATCGTTTTTGTACATGAACTCATATCACATAAAATTGGGTATTTTCCATTTTCACTTGCCTTAGTCAATGCAGCTTCAAGTTCACTTGATTTTTGCTTGCCTTGTGTTTTATATCCTTTACTAGAGAATGGCATACCACAACACAATGGTTTAAGTGATTCTGGAAAAATGACTTCAAAGCCGGCTTTTTCTAAAATACTAATCACCAAATCGTCTAGTTCTGTCTCACTACTTTTTGGTTTTGGATTGCCCATCGTTCGGTTTAAGCACGAAGAGAAATAGACTACTTTTTCAGCGGCCCCAAATAATTTTCGAGAGTCTTTAAACGTATGCCCTCCGGGAAGACTTGCTTTCCAACGAGGAAGTTTATTCCCACTGAGTGTACTCACCCCTGCGCTCATAGCGCTCATAATACTATCAGGGATGATAGCATTCACACCTTTGACTGCGCTCAAGACAAAACTACCTACGCCTAAAATCGTCCCATAATTGTTAGCAATGGTCGTAGCTAACTTATCTTGGGAAGGCGTAATTTGCTGATAGCGGATTTTTTTGGTCAACGCACCAGTATCTATTCCAACAGGACAAGAAAGTGAACAGAGTGAACAGGTTGCACACGTTTCAACACCATCGTATTGATACTGCTTTTTAAACGCTTCTAGCGCTACCGTATCATTTTGTTTTTCTAATGTTTTCATATGTCTATTGGAGACGATACGCTGACGTGGAGTAAGCGTTAAAAAATTAGAGGGGCACACAGGTTCACAAAATCCACATTCAATACATTTATCAATCATCGGATCGGTAATTGGCATGGATTTGAAGTTTTTAAGATGCACTTTTGGATCAGCGTTTATAATAACACCTGGATTAATTAAACCTTTTGGATCAAAAATCTGCTTGATCTCTTTCATGAGCTCATACGCATCACTTCCCCATTCAAGTTCAACAAATGGAGCCATATTGCGACCTGTTCCGTGTTCTGCTTTGAGGCTTCCTTGGTATTTGGTCGCGACTTGTTGTGCGACATCATCCATGAAACGCTCATAACGCTTAATTTCGGAAGGATCATCAAAGGCTTGGTTAAAGACAAAGTGTAAGTTACCATCCAACGCATGTCCAAAGATAATCGCTTCATTGTAACCGTACTGTTTGAAAAGTTCTTGTAATTCTAAGGTACCATCTGCAAGTGACTCAATAGGATACGCCACATCTTCAATAATACACGTTGTCCCACTCTCTCTAGCAGCTCCAACAGCAGTGAAAAGTCCTTTTCGGATTTTCCAGTATTTTGTATACTCATACACATCTTTTGTAAAATGCAATGGCATTTCAGGCTCAATATGCTGGAGTTTCTCTAAAATGACAGCAATATTGGCATCTAAGATCTCATTGCTAGGGGCTCGTGTTTCCACCAAAACAGCCGTTGCTGTTGGACTAAGCGTTTTAAGAAAAGCAGGCATTCCTTCTTTGTCTTCCACACTTTTTAATGCTGCTCTGTCCATCATCTCAGCCGCATCAACCTCAGCATTTTCCATACGCGTTCGACACTGTGTCCGCATAATTGTAATGGCATCGCAAGCATCTTTGACATTTTTAAAAATCATCAAAGCACTGGCTTTATCTTTGTAGTCAGGAACTGTTTTGAAGGTAATCTCTTTAATAAATCCAAGCGTTCCTTCACTACCAATCATCAAATGTGCAATAATATCAATAGGGTCCTCAAAATCAACCAAAGAGTTCAACCCATACCCACAGGTATTTTTAATTTTAAATTTACGTACGATTTTATCGTGAAGCGCTTGGTCATCTCTGATGCGTTTGGCTAAAGCATTAATACGTTCTACTAAATCTGTATGGCTTTGTTTAAAGGCATCGATACTCTGCTTCGAACTTGTATCAAGCTCTGTTCCATCGTGAAAAATAATCTTCATCGATTCGAGCGTCTTGTAGGAGTTATCGGTTGTTCCACAGCACATGCCGCTCGCATTATTCGCGGCAATTCCACCAATCATCGCTGAACCAATACTTGCAGGATCTGGTCCAATTTTTTTACCATACGGTAAAAGATAGATATTCGCATCGGCACCCACAACGGAAGGCTCTAAGGTAATGCTGCTCACATCTTCGTTGACACGAATCCCTTTCCAATCGCGTGATGTGACTAATAAAATCGAATCCGTAATCGCCTGACCAGATAAACTTGTTCCTGCGGCTCTAAAGACAACGGGAAGAGACAGTTTAGAAGAGAGTTTTAAAATACGACTCACTTCATCAGCACTTTGAACCCAAATGACCACTTTAGGAACAAGCCTATAAAATGAAGCATCTGTTCCATACGCTATCGTATGAAGCGGGTCTGTGAATATCCTTTTTTCTGGGATAAACTTGAGTATCTCATCGTGGAATTCAAGGTAAGAGCCAGTAAGGTTCATAGTATATCCTTATGATTTTTTGTTTTAGTGTAACAACACGGTATAAAAATCATATGATATTTATGGAAAAAAAGAGCTTTAATAAAAGAAAAGAAGAATGTGTTACCTTTTTACATGTAAAGAGAGAAGAAGCGTATCTTCTCTCTTTGATTCGTTTATTTAAGCATCATTGAAACACCGTACACATCAGGGAAAAGTGTAAAGATGACCATTACTAATACTTGTAAGATGATGAAAGGGACAACACCCTTGTAAATATCCATTGTTTTAACACTTGGTGGAGCAACGCCTCTTAAATAAAAGAGACTAAATCCAAAAGGAGGTGTTAAAAATGAAGTTTGGAGGTTAAGTGCAATCAAAAGTGCATACCAAATAGGGTTAATTCCAATAGCTTCGGCAATAGGGGCTAAAATAGGTACGATAATATATGAAATTTCAACAAAATCAATAAAAAATCCTAAAGCCATAATCGCAAGCATTGAGACAATAATAAAGCCCCACTTTTCACCCGGCAATCCTCGCATGACTTCTTCCACAATTTCATCACCACCTGTGTAGCTAAAGACCATTGAGAATGCTGTAGCACCAATTAAAATAGCAAAAACCATTGCTGTTGTTCTTACCGTTTCCAAAGAAGCTTCATGAATCATCTTAAATGAAAACGATTTGTACATCCATGCCAAAATCATCGCGCCAATACAGCCAACTGCAGAAGACTCCGTTGGAGTTGCAATCCCTTCAAAAATAGAACCCAAAACTAAAACAATCAAAGCAAGAGGTGGCAAAATAGCTTTAAATGCATTCACAACTTGTTTTGCTTTACTATCGGTGAGCTCACTTTTTGGAATGGCAGGAGCGATATCTTTATTTAAAAAAGATACTACTAAGATATAAAGAATATAAACAGCTACCAAGGTTAATCCTGGCCAAAAAGCACCTTCAAATAAATCACCTACAGGCTGTTGAAAAACATCTCCTAAAATAATCAGAACAACAGAAGGAGGAATAATTTGGCCTAATGTTCCAGAAGCGCAAATAGTACCACATGCAAGCGATTTAGAGTAATTGTATTTCAGCATAACAGGTAGTGAGATAACACCCATAGCAACCACACTCGCACCGACAACACCCGTAGAAGCAGCCAAAAGAGCACCCACTAAAACAGTACTAATCGCTAATCCTCCACGCACTTCACCAAACAAAAAGCCCATAGCTTCTAAAAGTCTCTCAGCCAAGCGTGATTTTTGTAAGATAATCCCCATCAAAATAAACATAGGAACTGCCATCAAAATCGTATTGTTCATAATTGACCAAATACGATGTGGCATAAAAGCAAACATATTAACACCTGTTTGGAATCCCTCGATTAATGTACCACCATCCATAACTGCTTCAAAAAGACCTGAAAAAATACCAAAGAAAACAGAAACTGCACCAAAGGTAAAAGCAACAGGGAAACCAATCAGTAACATGATCATTCCCACAAAGAACATAATAATACCAATCATTTTTGTTCCTCGCTTACTGCTCTTTTGTATGCATTAATATTTTTAATGACAAAGCCTGTTCCTATAAAAATAAGCAACCAAAATGCAAATGGGATAAATGCTTTGAGAATCCATCGATGTGTTAACCCACCCGGATCTCCACTGATTTCATTGGTCATAAAAGCTTCCATAACAAAGCCAACTGAACCTAGAGCTACAAGAAGCGCAATGGGGGTAATAAAAAGAAAAGCTCCTACGATATTGACTAAAGCTTTTTTCTTTTCGCTAAATTTGGTATAAAGAATATCAACACGAACATGAGAATCTTCTTTCAAAGCGTATGACATTCCTAAAAGAATAATAAGCGAAAAAATATGCCACTCCAACTCTTGAAATGCAATTGAACCACTCTTAAAAACATACCGCATAAAAACATCATAAAAGATGTTTAGTACCATGGCTATCATCAAAAACGAACAGAAATACCCAATATAATCAGCTATTCTATCAAATAGCTTTTCTAATTTAATTAACACACGACCTTCCTTATACTAAAATGCAAAGAGACAAGCAAAAAGAACCTCTGTTTGATTCTCTCTTCTTTGAATATTTCATTGCCTTCTTTTTACGAAGGCAATGAAAAAATTATTTATTGATTGTTGCCAATATATGAGTACTCACCAATCGTCGTCCACGCACGCGCTTTTTTCATATACGCTTGTTGTGAGTCATTAATAAGCTTGAACTCAGGATTACTCGCAGACTGCTCTGCAATCAAATCAGCATTTGCTTTACGCATTGCATCCATTACAGGTTTTGGGAAAGATTTTATTTTGATATTTGGGTATTCCGTTTTAATTTTATCCCACGCTGTTGCACTCATATCATAATTTTGAATCAACATATCGTATGCAGCTGTTCGCATAGCAACTCTTAAAATCTCTTTGTTACGAGGAGAAAGCTTATCAAATTTACCTCGGTTGACAACAAATTGAAGCTCTGTTGCTGGTTCATGCCATCCAGTATAGTAATAAGGAGCAATTTTATGGAATCCCATAGAAATGTCCATACCAGGTCCTACCCATTCAAGGGCATCAATCGTTCCACGCTCCAATGAAGTGTAGAGTTCGCCCGGAGCAATATTTGTTACAGCACACCCAAGTTTTGCAAAAATTTCACCTGCAAATCCAGGGATTCGCATTTTAAGACCTTTTAAATCTTCTAAAGAGTTAATCTCTTTTCTAAACCAGCCACCCATTTGGACGCCTGTATTTCCACCAGGGAAAGAGTACATACCATGCTTTTCATATGATTTTTGCATAATTTCCATACCGCCACCAAAATAGAACCAAGCATATTGCTCAAGTGCATTCATACCAAATGGCATTGTGGTAAACATTAAGAGAACTGGATCTTTTCCTTTATAGTAATAAGAAGCGGTATGTCCCATCTCATACTGACCCAATTTAACCATATCCATGATACCAAAAGCAGATTTATGCTTATTGACAGCATCTACTTTGATGACAAAGTCGCCACCACTCATTGTTTCGACCATTTTTGCCATATTAGCAACTGAATCCGTAAATGGTGGAAACTCTGCGTTCCATGAAGTTGCTAACTTCCATGTTACCTTTTCACCTGCCGCATTGGCAGAAACAACCAACGAGCACACTAACGCGAGACTTCCAAGAATTTTCTTAGAAAATTTCATTGTTACTCCTTTTAAATTTTGACTCGTGGCTATGATACGTCATGGGGTATAAAACTTCTATTATATTTTTTGAATAAGCTTACATGTAAGCCAATTCTAATGCTAGGAGAAGTATTTTGTTACTTTATGTAACTTAGTAGCGCAAGATATATCCTACATCTACAACCGTTTCAATACACTCAAATGGAATTTTTTTACGAAGCCTTCTCATTAACGAACGGATGGAATCAAGGCTCGCAAAATTACCTTCCCACACCATGGCTTGTATCTTATCAAAAGAGACAACTTTTCCTTTTTCTGTAATTAAGACATTGAGTAAAAGACGCTCTTTGCGAGACAAATGTTCCTCTAAATCACCAATACGAAGTAAACTTGTACGAAAATCAAACTGACAATTGTGCCCTAAATCAACAATATCATTCCGAATGTTACACAATTTCTCAATCTTAATTTCAAGTTCGTCAATAAAAAAAGGCTTTTTAATAAAATCATTGCATCCATAATTATAGGCATCTCTGATAACTTCAAGTTCTACACTTGAACTGATAATAATCACAGGAGTTTCATGGTAAAAGTCACGGATTTTTTTAAGAATTTCAATACCATCAAGGCTAGGGACGTTAATATCAAGAATAAAACACATATACCCATTGTCTAACGCATCATAAGCCTCTTTACCATCCATAAAAGTATCTACTTTATGGTTTTTTGCCTCAAGTCTTTTTACAATAGTTGCATTAAGACGCTGGTTGTCTTCTAGGAGTAAAATTTTCATGCTTAACCTCTTATTACATTAGGAACTAAAATTGTAAATGCCACGCTATTTCCAATATTGTGAACATTAATACTACCACTCATCTTATCTTCAATAATAATTTTTGCCATATAAAGCCCCAAGCCTGTTCCATTTTTACTGGTTGTAAAATAAGGATCAAAAATAAAACCAATAATTTTTTCAGGGATTTTTCCACCATTGTCAGTAATCACTATTTTGGTTTGAGACTCACCCTCTTCAATGTAAATATCTATTTTTTCACCTTTACGCGTTTTGACAATTTTGTTTTTTGCGTTATTGATAACATTTAAAAGAACTTGTTTAAACTCATTTTCATATCCGTAAACAGGAAAGGCCCCTTCTTCTTTGGAATAGTGCACATTTAAGTCAATATGTGAATAAAAAATTTGCCTTCCAATAATTTCTAAAACTTCTTGTAAAGCTTTTTTAGCACAAAAAAGACTCTTTTTTGTTGAAGGTTTCAAAAAATTTCGAAAATCTTTTAGCGTTTGCGACATATACTGAATTTGAATAATAGCATCACGCACAAATTCTTTCATTGCCTTGCTATCCATTTCTCCTGTATTAAATGAAAACTCCATATCTTGCATAATAGCAGAAAGTTCCACCAAAGGCTCATTCCATTGATGAGCAACGCCCGCTATCATCTCACCCATTTCGGTTAATTTTGCTTGTTGTATCAAAAACTGCCTATGTTGGAGACGCTCAGTTGTATCATCCATAACACACACAATTCCTCCAACTTTTCCATCAACTAGCGTGTAAACAGCTTTATTAAATGTAAAAAGGCGTGGTCTTTTTAAAGGTATATGTAACATCAGTTCAAACGTATCTGTACCTTTGGTTCTCAACAACTCCAAATCATTTTCTCTTCGCTCTTGCGCCCAATCATTAGGGAAAAAACTAAAAGCTGTTTTTCCTAAAATTTCTTCTTTTGTGAGGTCATATAATTTAGCAAAAGCTATGTTACATCCTAGATACTCTCCTGCAACGTTACTATAGTATATAGGATTGGGAATCGTATCAAGAAGGACTTTAATAAATTCAAGTTGATTTTTCAGTGCCATTTCACTTTGTTTACGAATACGCACATTTTGCATTAAAAATAAAACAATCATAACAATAGCTGCAAAAATAGAAATAATAAGCCAAACATATCGTTTATATTCTTCATACAAAGAAAAAGGCTTATTGATAATTTCATAATTTTTCAAAAGAGACGTAGGATCGAGATTATGTGCTTGAAGCTCTTTATAATCAAAGATATATCGATTAGGACTTGTATCAACAATAGGAATAGAGGCAGGACTTTTGCCTGCTAGGATTTGCTCAACAATTTTGGAAGCAGCTTCTGCTTGAGAAAAAGCACTTGTAAGAAATCCACCAACAATACCGTACTCCAAATAAAAATCCCATAGTCCATAAATTGGGACTTTTGCAATTTTACGTATTTGCTCTAAATTTTCCTTATAGGTGAAAAATTTTCCTGTTTTATCTTTAAATAGTAAAACCCATAAAATAGCACTATTTTTGCTGAGAGCTCTCGTACGCAAAGCAATTTCTTCCATATCCATACTGTCAACGTGCTCAATAGTGACTTTATTGCGATAAGGAGGAAATACAACATCCATTTCTTGCCGCATAGCATCCCCTGTTGTAGAGCGTTCATTAATAATTAAAAGCTTGTCTATTTCAGGATGGAGTGCTAATATCAGATCTATATTACGCTTAATATCAACATTCTCAACAACACCGCTGATATTCTTTATACCTTCTATCATGCTCTTATTAAAATTATTAATCCCTAAAAAAACGATAGGCTTATCGGCAAACAGTTCTTCATAATGGCGTTTTACAAACTCTAAAGCACTGTTATCTGCAACCATAATCACATCAAAAGAACTCCCTTTAAAGCGTTCTTTATAATAATAATAAAATTGCTCTAAATACGCAGGTGTATCAACTCGTTTTGTGTCCATATAAACAGTCGATAAAAAAATGTTTTGCTTTTCAGAAAAATGCTTTTCAATAACTTTAGACATATCATCACTCCACTTATACCCTTTATGGTAAGACTGAATTAAGAGAATGTCTTTTGTTTCTTTAGCATAGAGAAAAAGAAAGGAAAAAAAGAAAAGGAAAAAAAATTTTTTCATATGAATAGTGAAGCTTTCAAATAATAAAAAAACTTTTAGGATTTTTAATGATAGCTCCATGTTCAGCGATAGCTTCATCCGCCATATTGTAGCGTTCATTAAAAATAGGCTTATGAAATTCTACTTCATCATTAATAATTTCAAAAACCATTGTCTCATAGACAACTTTTTGGGAATCCCCTTCAAAGAACGAGTGCCTAACATGCATACTTATTGTTGAAATCAAAAACTCACGATTATCAAGTTTAATGACATTTTTTAGTTCCAACTCTCTCATACGATTCCTTGAGTATAATATTAAAAGGAGCTGATGATAGCATAATTGAACATGAAGTTTTATAAAATTAAGTTTTTATGATAATATAGAAGCTAAATACAGCGAAGAAAAAATGGTGCGGTCGACGAGACTCGAACTCGTAATGCCTAACGGCGCCACCCCCTCAAGATGGTATGTCTACCAATTTCACCACGACCGCACAAAACAATAAAAAAGAGGAAAGAGGTCTTAATGACCTCTTTTAATTATTAAAGAAATGGGTTTTTGTAAAGAAGAATTAATGCAATAACGAGAGCATAAATAACTTGTGCTTCAATCATCGCAAGCGCAATAAACATTGTTGTGACAAGTTTACCACCAAGACCTGGATTTCTAGCTGTTCCAGCGATTGCTGAAGACGCTGTGTTACCCATACCAATAGCACCACCAAGAGCTGCAAGACCAAGAACGATACCAACAGCAAGTGCTGAGTATGCTTTAGCCATTTCGCCATCACCTGCAAATGCAAATGTTGCAAATGCTACCATAAGAAAAAGAACTTTTTTCATAAAGAACTCCTTGTTTTTATCAAAGTCGGTTCGGATATAATCCCTACTTTCCACTTTGTGAGTGGGATTATACCTTTGCAATTGTTAAAAAGCCTTTAAAATTAGCGTTGAAGCTCTAGCTCAATCTTATTACCCGTTTGCTTTAAAATTTTAACACGGACTTTTTGCTCTAATGCTAAATAATCACTCACTTTATCCACACGATGGTCAGCAATTTTAGAAACATGTAATAAACCATCAATACCGCCAGGTAGTTCAATAAACGCACCAAAATCAACAATGCGTTTTACAACGCCATCAACCACCTCATCTTGAACGAATGTAGGAACAGGCTTAGATTCTTTAGGTGCACCACCTCTTGCATCTCTATCTCTTCCACCATGTCCTCCACGACCACCAAAAGAAGGCTTGTTTGTAATATTGATAATATGCTCTTTTGCTGCATCTACTTTTAACTTGTTATCGCCTGCAATTTTAACTTCACCTTTTTCGCGGTCCAAATCAATGGAAACTTCAAACTTTTCAATAATCTCTTTAATTGTCTTACCTGCTTGCCCAATGATATCTACAATTTTTGATGGGTCAACACTGAATAATTCAAGTTTTGGCAAAATAGCATTATTGATAACAATTTCATTACTTGCTTTTTCCATAATACCTAAGATATGTGCACGTCCCTCTTTGGCTTGATATAGGGCTTCTTTAAGTACATCGCGTGAAATTCCACCTAGTTTAATATCCATTTGCAATGCAGTAATTCCCTCATCGGTTCCTGCAACTTTAAAATCCATATCGCCATCATGATCTTCTAATCCCATAATATCACTTAGTACCGCATGTTTATCGCCTTCAAATACAAGCCCCATAGCAATACCAGCAACTAATTTTTCTAAACCAATACCTGCTGCTTTAAGTGCTAATGCACCACCACAAACGGTTGCCATTGATGAAGAACCATTCGATTCTAAAATCTCAGAAACCAAACGAATCGTTTGAAGTCTATTCATATCAACAACTGGTTCAAGCGCTCTTCTGGCAAGATTACCATGACCTAATTCTCTACGTCCTGGAGGACGAAGTGGAGAAGCTTCCCCTACAGAAAAGCCTGGAAAATTGTAATTGACCATGAATGTATCACTTAACCCACCTTTTTCTGTGAGTAAATCATACATCTGAGCATCTTTATCGCTTCCAAGCGTCGCAATGACTAAAGCTTGCGTTTGACCACGAGTAAAAAGACATGAACCATGTGCCATTGGTAATACATTAGTTTCAATAGAAATAGGTCTGACTTCATTGAGTGCTCTGCCATCCGCGCGCACACGATCATTGATAATCATTGAACGAACAATCTTCTTTTTATACGATTGCATTACACTATCAACCAAGTCTTTACTCCAGCCTTCAAGCTTTGCAACTTCGTCATTCAAGATTTTAGTCACAATTCTACTTAGCTCGCTAGCTCGCTCACTTTTTGCCATTTGGTTAATTGCTTGATGAACCTCATCTTTATAAAACTCATCAATATAAGCGAAAATTGAATCACTTTCTAAATCTTGTTTATAGTCCAAGATGGCGTCTGCTTTTTTAAGTGGTGTAAATGTTGCTTCATACGCTGATGTTGCTTCTGTAATAGCACTTTGTGCTTTATCAATAGCTTGTAAAATTGCATCTTCACTGAAAGCATTGTTTGATTGTTTGGCAATAATATTTTGAGCCAACGTTGGATCTAACATAGGATCGATTGCCATAGCAGGGACACTGAGTGTCTCAATCGTTGGCAACGCTCTCATCTCAATCATTAAAAGCTCTTCTTTTGTTCCTGCAACATAAAGATCAAGCGTACTTGATTTAATCATAGAATTACTAGGATTAATCACATATTCCCCATCGATAAAACCTATACGCACGCCTGCAACCGCTTTATTGACAGGAATGTCGGAAAGATAAAGCGCTGCACTTGCTGCATTAAGAGCTGCTACTTGAAGGTCAACTTCAGAATCACAACTGAGGACAAACACAACAATTTGTGTTGGATATGCATAGCCTTTAGGAAAGAGTGGTCTTAAACTTCTATCAATAATTCGTGATGTCAACGTTTCGAAATCACCTGGTTTTGTTTCACGTTTGATATATCCACCAGGGATTTTACCGATAGCATAACTCTTTTCAACATACTGAACAGTCAAAGGCACAAAGTTCTCGGCTACTTGATTGTCATCTCGTGAGACTGTCGCGAGTATAACGGTATTTTTTATTTTTAGAAGTGCCGCACCTGCAGCTTGTTTTGCAACTTTCCCAATATCATAAATCTCTGTTTGGTTATTAACATTAATGGTATATTCCACTCTTTTTTTCTCCTCTTTGATTGTTCTTTTAAAATCGAAACTTATTTACATGTAACTCTTGTGGAAACTGTTTGGCGATCTCCTCATCGCTAAAAGTAAATTTAAAATCTTCCATATAACTCTTTAAAATTTCATATGCTTCATTAATTTCTGACATCTTTTGCGTATCTCCGCCTTTATCAGGGTGAGATACACTGGCTAATTTATGATAACACTCTTTAAGCTCTTGCTTGGTACTGAGCACAGGAAAGGCTAATTTTTCTAACGCCCAATGGATTGCTTCACTTTTTTTCATGGTGTTTAGAGTTTTTGCTCTTTTTCTGTTGCAAAGTCATGATTGATATTACCAATTGGATAAAAGTTAAATTGCAACATAATGCCCTTACGATTAATCGAATCAATACTGGAACTTGTTAATTTTGGTATCTTAATATCACGATACTGCAAAGAATAATCCCAACACTTCGTGCTCTTTTTAAATCCTACATTCCAGGATTTAAAATTTTCTTCATTAACATCATAATCAATAGATGCAAAGATATCATACAGTGGAATATATTTTGTGTTTGTATAAAGTGTTATATAATCATACCTTTCATTTAATGCATTGCTGGTATCAATATCTTCAATATACAAGCTATTTTCTTTGTAAACCTCATCTTGATTTGTGTAGCGTAATGATGCTGTATAAATATCATCCGTATAATTAATGGAAAATTGGTTGCGTGATACTTTACTAAATTCATGTGAATAAGATAGTGCATGACCTAAAGAAAGATTTTCAGAGATGTGGTATTTTAGATCATTCTCTAAGTCACCGTATTTGTACTGATCTTCGTTGTAGTAAATTTGTCTCAAAACATGACTTATCTTTTTATCTGCATCTTGATCATAAAAAAACTCTTTTAGGCTAAAAACCATACTCTCTTTAATCTGCTGAATAGGAATAAGATCATTGGTTCCATAGGTGTAATTCCATGTACCTTCCACATCCTTATAACTAGGAATTCTGTAGTCTAAACTTGCATTAATTGTATGAAAAAAATCATCATAGGCTCTTGCAAGTTCAGTAAATGTCGAAAGTTTATGAAAATTATTTAACCGTCTTCCACTATTTCCTAACGTTGTCGAACTACCATCGTAGGAAACATACGTCATATAAACATTTTCAGAAATACTTACATGTAAATAATCCTCTAAAAATGTAAAATAAAGTGTTAATGGAGCACTAAATTCATGCTGTAGTGCATTCACGCCTTCACTACGTTCAAAGTTTTTTGTTTTATAGTCTAACGAATACAAAAGGTTATCCATCATCAGTGGATTAGAAAAGCGGTGATATTGAACTGTGGGTAGCTCTTGTAAGGTATCGTTATTAGAAATTTTGGACGTATCAATATAATATTTTGAATAAAAACCAACATAATCAAGATCACGTTTCGCATAATAGTTCATACGTGATATCACTAATTTATCATACGTTCTCGTTTCATTACTGAGCGTATTATAATAATCTATGTCATTGAGATAGTTAAGCTCTAGCCATAATCCATCCTCAAGATTATCATAGCGTGGACTTAAAAGTGCGCTACGGTCATACATAACACTATAGCCGTAGTGTTCATTATTTTTTAAATTTTTATCTGCTGCATAATTATCAAATTCACGGAAATACCCTACTTTAACCTCTCCTTTAGAATACGGAGAATCTACAAAGCGATAAGTACTGTGTACACCCTTTCCTCTTTCTGTACGAATTTGAGGACTTATTTCTAAATCCCAATTAGCATCTGGAGCAAAATAGATAGGTTGTAAATAAAAAAGTCCTTCTCCTCCTGCGCCAACTTCAGGTCTCAAAAGTCCTGTACGTCTTGTCGTATCTGTGGAAAAAGAAAAATAAGGAAGATATAACAAAGGCATATCGCCTGCATAAAACACGGGATTGTACAAGTGCATCCATTTGCTTTCTTTATTCA
>JAGOZL010000075.1 GCA_018058685.1 Sulfurospirillum sp. | reverse complement strand
GTGGCGGACAGAGAGGGATTTGAACCCTCGGTCAGGTTACCCCGACGCATCCTTAGCAGGGATGTGGTTTCAGCCGCTCACCCATCTGTCCAAGTAAAAAAGTAGAACGTGATTATAGCAAAAGTAAATAATAGTCTGCTTAAAAGGATAAGCAGACTACTTCATTTCTGGATGTTTTACCACACCTTCATAAAAAGGGACACAGTTTTCGTCTTTTTTTAGCTCTTCTGGTTGTGTTTTTTTAGATTTTCCTAATAGGGAAAGTGCAGCATTAGCGATGGTGTTGATGGTTGTCTCATCTACTTTTAGTTTTGGTTTTTGAAATGTTCCTACGATGGTCTGTTCAAAATGAGCACACCCTTTAGTATCTAACAAAGCGACCTTAACATCTAAAAATTTCTCTTCAATTATCTGTAAAGCACCTTTGAGAGCTATACGATGTTTTGTACTACTGAGTGCAACATCGGTGAGTTTAGCTTCCGAATAATCAATATCTACTTTTGCCATAACAGACTTAAGTACGCTTGAATTTCCTTCAAAATTTCCTGATACACCTAAGAGAAGATTTGCAAGATTGAAGCTTGTAGAATCACTAAGAGCTGAAGCTATTTTATCAATATCGTATCCTTTTAGCGTAACATTTTCACCCGCTAAAACGATAAATCCACCCAATGTGCTTTTAATCGTCTGTATATCTCCTAAAGAACACGCAAGCTTGAGTTCTCCACTCGCCTGACCGTCTAACAGCTCTTTTCCAAAAAGTGCCTTTGAAAAAGGCTGAAGCTTTAATTCTGCAACTTTATGCTTTAGCGATATTTTAGTTATTTTTCCACTCAAATCAAGCTTACCACTTCCTTGTAATGTAGAGTCAAAGAGAATGTATTTAAGATTTTCCATCGCAACAATAGCATCTTTCATTTCAAGGTTCATCGAAATATCTGAAATAAACTTTGCTCCATGACTTAGTTTTTCAATCTGCGCATCCCCTTTTAAAAAAAGTCCTTGTAGTTTATTGTGTTTCATCGCATCAAAATGAATATCGTGTACAGAAAGATTGATTTTCTCTGCTTTCGATGTTGTATTGGTCTCACCATCTAAATAAGATAAGTTGGCTTCAGAAAATTTAATCTTTTTGATATTGACCAAAGGAAAATCATCGTCTTGTTCTAGTGTTGTATTGTGTTCTTTTGGTTTCTTATCGCTCTTTGGTTTAGGAGAAACTAAATCGAAGTTAAATCTTCCATCTTTATTTTTCTCTATCATCACATTGAGTTTTTCAAAACTGACGTGTTTGATTTTTATCTCTTTTTTTAACAAAGGTGCAATTTCAAGTGCAACATCAAAGCTACCAAGTGTGGCAAAAGAAGTTTCAGACTTATATTGAGGATTTCTAACCTCGATATCAAAAATCCTTACACCTACGGGAGAAAGTGACAAGGTAATATCGCCTTTGATAATTAACTCATATCCCGTATTGTCTTTGATTGCTTTTTGAATCCTTGGTTTATATTCATTAAAGTCAATCACTTTAATAATTAAGAAAAAGGCAACGATACTAATCGCACAAAATAAAATGATACTTAAGAGCACTTTTTGAAACATTAGATTCCTTATTCTCGTTTAAATATTTTCAAGAATTTTCTTCACGACACCCAAAGGGTCATTGTTGTGGTAAATAGGGCGACCTACGACAATAAAATCAGACTTTTCATCTTTAGCTTTAGCTAAGTCTGCTACACGTTCTTGATCATTTGCCCCTTCACCAAAAGGACGAATACCAGGGGTAAGGGTTAAGAAATTCTCAGAAGTGTGTGCTTTGATGATTTGGCTCTCATAAACAGAACAGACCACTCCGTGTAAGCCACTTTCATACGTATCTTTTGCAAAATCAACGACTTTGTGCGTGATACTTTTGTTGTAAATGGCTTCAAACGATTCGTTATCAAAGCTTGTCAATGCGGTAACGGCCAATACGATGGGAGGATTGGCAAAAGTATTGACACGCTCCATCACCATACGCATAGCTTTAACACCGCTTGAGGCATGTACGTTGAACATATCCACACCAAGTCCTATCATAGATTCAGCACTATCAGCCATCGTGTTAGGAATATCATGGATTTTTAAATCTAGAAAGATTTTAAAAGCAGGATTGATATCTTTGATCTCTTTTAAGAGCGATGCACCATCTCTAATAAAGGAGCGTAAACCAACTTTCAACCAAATATTTTCACTTTTAAGCTGACGAATCAACGTTAAATTTTCCTCTTTGCTAGGCAGGTCAAGGGCTACGCAGAGTTTCATTTATTTGAGTTCCTGATCTTTACAAATCGCATCTAAAACGCCATTAATAAACTTAGGGCTTGTCTCATTACAAAGTTTTTTTGAAAGTTCTATCGCTTCGTTGATAATGACAGCATTATCGAGTTCTGAGTATAAAATCTCATAAGCGCCTAAACGTAAAATAGCACGCTCTAACATACCAATCTCACTTAAGTTCCACTCTTTAAGATGTAAATTAATCGCTTCATCAATGACTTTCATATGTTCTTTGACCCCATGATAAAGCCCAAGAGCAAACTCTTTTTGCTGATTACGAATCTTTTTCTCTTCAAAAAGCTCATCTATGAATTTATCGATACCCGCATTGCCGATGTCTTCTGCGTATAAAAGACCTATAATACTTTCTCGTGCTTGATGTCGTGTTGCCAATGCTGATTCCTTACAGGTTTTTATAAAGACTAATAAGCTCGATCAAACCTGTCATGGCTTCAAAACCTTTATTGCCCGCTTTACTGCCTGCGCGCTCAATCGCTTGTTCGATGTTATCCGTGGTCAAAACACCAAATGTGACGGGTTTTTGATATTTTAGCGCCGTATTTGCGACACCTTTGGTCGCTTCAGCTGCTACGTAATCAAAATGAGGTGTGCTCCCACGAATGACCGCTCCCACACAACACACAGCGTCATATTTACCAGCACTTAAAATTTTATCCAGAGCTAAAGGGATTTCATACGCACCTGGAACCAAAATCAAATCAAGATTTTTTTCATCTCCACCGTGACGAATAAACGCATCGCGTGCTCCTTCTACCAAACGGTCTGTAATGATATGATTAAACCTACTGTTGATAATCGCTACCTTTTCGCTGCCATTAAGAGAAAGCTTTCCTTCTATAATATTCATAATTGTCCTTCAATCAAATGTTTCTTAATGATACACTATTTTTCGTTACAATTTGATTAGAAGCGTTATTTTGGTGTTTTAAAGAACCCAAAAGGTTTTCCCACTGGCAAAAATGTTTTCCCAAAATGGTGGTTTAAAACAATTGCACCTGAACCGTAAAATGAAAGCAATGCAATCCCAAGCTCCGCATAAGCTGCCAAGGTATGAGCACCTTTAAACCAACTAAAGATATCACCAATCAACCCAAGAAATAAAACATCAATGAGTATAAAAATAGCCAATAGTACTTTATTCGTCTCTATCGCCCCAATGGTCATAAAAAGTGTAAAGATAAGATACCCCACAAAGGCAAATCCTAATTGCTTGCTATCAGCTTGTGCGCTCAAAACATCACCAAAAACGCCCATTTTTACCATCCATGACAAAGCAACTCCAAACCAAAAAAAAGCGTACGCGCCAAATGCTGTTGCACCAAAAACATTGTTGTGTTTAAAGTCAAAAAAACAAGCGATAAGCTGAACAAAAGCTCCCAAAAAAATTGCCCAAGGAAGAACCAATGAAAGACCAGATGTGAGTCCAAGTTTTTGTGAAGATGCGACGAGTGTGACCATCGCTAAACCAAAAAGCCCTAGAGGCGTTGGGTCGGCAACGAGTGTTTTTGTGTAGTAAATCTCTTGAGCCACGAGGAAGTCTCCCTTTTTAATGAAAATAAAGGGAGTATTATAATCTTCCTCTCAAACAATCGTGTGATAAATTACTTTTTCTTCCACACACTTACATGTAATGATTTAATCGTCTTTTTTTGCTGACTCTCTGAGATGCTAAAAGGCAAATGGATAGGTTTTACATGTAAATCAAAAAAAGGCGAGAGATGCTCATTGAGCGCATCCCACGTGCTGTACTTTTCACCATTTTTCTTAAAACCACCTAGCCATTTAGCCTTTGGCGTTTTTGCCTCATCCCAATCATAAGCACTTGCAATAACTAAAAATCCTTGTTCATTTAAACGCTCTTTGATGTTCTTCAAAAAAAGTGCGGGGTCATACAAGGTATCAAGCACATCGTTGGCTAAAATCAAATCGTACCCATCAAAATAGGGCTTCATATTGTGCGGGTCAGCTTGCCAAAATTCGACTTTTTGACTCCTTGGGTCGATGCCAAAGTCACTTAGCGTTCTTTCTTCAAAGAGTGCCAGTTCGCCCTCTTCTTTTAAGGCGTACTTGAGTTTTCCACTCTCTTTGAAGTTGGTCGCAAGCCTCACAACACGTGCTGTAAATTCTACTCCATGCACCATCTTGAAATGACGAGCTAAGGCAAATGTCCCTCGCCCTGCCCCACAACCAATCTCAAGCGCTTTCTCTGTGTTCGAACCCAAACCGATACAAAATTGAGCCATTGCCTCATAGTAGTTGTTTTCTTTATCACCAAAGTGTGCATCACAGATTTTAGAGAGTGCAAAGTCTGTTTCATAAAACACAGAGCTTGTTTGTACAGGCTCACTTGATTCGATATAGCGAAAGCCAGCATGTTGGTAAAAATGTCGTCGAAATGCGTAACGAGAGCTTCTTATGATTTCATTGCCCGTGCTAATCCACGAACCGCCTTTGATGAGATTATGCCTATCATCAAACGTCGGGACGGAAAAATCATCATAAAGGGGATGTACACTAAAGCCATCAAAGCCATTGATGGGTGTCTCACTCCATTGCCACACATTGCCAATGACATCGTAAAAATCACCAAAGGCAAACGTGTCCACAGGCACAGAAGAGGCAAAATACTCTAGGTTGATATTCGCCGGCGCTTTGTCCCAAAAAGGCTCATCGGTTTTTACATGTAAATCACGAAGCACATACCACTCTTCCTCGCTTGGAAGACGAATGGGTTTACCCTCTTTCGCACTTTTCCAGTTACAAAAGGCTTTGGCTTCAAGGTAGTTAATCTCCACAGGCCAACTCCACGGCATTGGGATTTCTTCTGCCATCACACGAAGCGCGTAACCTTCCTCATTTTTACGCCAAAACAGTGGCATAGTCGCATTTTTATAGCATTTCCACTTCCACCCCTCTTCGCTCCAAAACGCCTCATTTTCATAGCCACGCTCTTCGATGAATGTTAAAAATTCAGCGTTTGAAACCAGATATTTGGACGCTTTAAAATCCTTCACTTCTTTTACATGTAAACCGTATTCGTTATCCCAACCATAGAGCGCATCGTCTTTTTTCTTCTCCAAACGAAGCGTGCTACCGTTTACATGTAATAATTCATTTTCAACAACAGGCGTATCAATCGGACAGACTTTCCAAAAAGGATTTGGCGTCACGTTTTCAAGCGGGAGCTGGCGAATCAGCACTGAAGAGGTTTCAAGATGAATCCGCTCATGCTCAATACCCATCATAATCGCCCAAAACGGACTCTCCCACGAAATAGGCATCGAAAGAGGCAAAGTCTCTATAAGTTCTAAGATTTTTGTTTTAACCTGCTCACGGTATGCTCTAATTTCAGGGATGCGAGGCCATTTGTAGTTAGACTGGTTCAAATCATCCCAACTCATCTCATCCACACCAATAGCAAAAATCGACTCGAATGTCGGATTGATGCGTTTATCAATCAGCTTGGCAAGCACCAATTTATTGATAAAAAAGGTCGCCGTATGACCAAAATAAAAAACAAGCGGATGTCGCAAAGGATCAGCCGTGAGGTAATAACTCTCATCATCCTTCATCAACTCAAAGAGTTTTTCATACACCGTGTAGGTTTTAAGAAAATAGTCCTTAATCTCTTGGCGTTTTTGCTCCGCGCTTCCCTGATTTAGAAGAATATTGCGTGTGGGGATCAGTTGCATATCTATGCCTTTAAGCTATTTTGAATCGCTTTAATATCTTTAAGAGCCAAACTCAAATCGTCCAAATCTAACATATTAGGACCATCACAGAGTGCCTCGCATGGATTGAAGTGCGTTTCAAAAAAGAAACCATCGACTCCAACCGCAGCGGCTGAACGAGAAAGCGGACGGACAAATTCACGTTTTCCACCACTCTTACCACCCTCGGTTCCTGGCATTTGCACCGAATGCGTTGCATCGAACACCACAGGTGCAAAAGAGCGCATGATGACAAAACTGCGAGCATCCACAACCAAGTTACCATAACCAAAGGTACTTCCACGTTCTGTAAGCCACACCCCCGCTTTTTTTGCGGCTTCATAGCCCTCCTCTTTCACACCTCTGGTATCGAGCACTTTTTTTACCGAATAACGCATATCCGCAGGATTTAAGAACTGCCCTTTTTTGATATTGACGACACAGTTTGTCTGTGCGGCGGCAACCAAAAGGTCAGTTTGACGGCACAAAAATGCGGGGATTTGAAGCACATCGACCACTTCGCCGACGGGTTTGGCTTGGGTATAATCATGAATATCAGTTAATAGTTTGTAACCAAACTGTGTTCTAACTTCATCCAAAAGTTTTAAACCCTCATCCATGCCAGGCCCTCTAAAACTGTCGATACTGGTACGATTGGCTTTATCGAAACTGGATTTAAAATAAAAATCAATTGTTTTATCTTCATGGTAAGGCATGAGTTTTTCAGCAACCCTAAAAAGGTTCTCTCTACTTTCAATGACACACGGTCCTGCGATTAAAATCATTCTTTCTCCTTTGCGACGATGATGCCGCTAATAATGACCAAGAGTATACCAAATAGTCCAATAATATCAGGTAAACCATCTCCTAAAATCACACCAATAATGAGCGCAAACAAGATAATCGAATACCCAGCCGCCCCTACAATTCCTGCTTTGGTAGCACCAAAGGCTTTGGTCATATACAGCTGTCCAATCGCTCCTGAAATGCCCATTAGCACAATATAAACCCATGCGATACCGTGAGGCATCACAAAGGGTGAGAGCATAAAATCGAGTGATGGATGGGTGTAAAACTCGCTTATTACCATAAAAAGTGCAGGTAAAAGTGTGCCTGTAAAGACAAAGGCTAGCACGATAATACGTACATCATACACTTTATTCAGCTCTCGCACACTCGTATACGCCAATGCCGCACCCAAACCGCTTAAAAGCCCAAAAATATCTGTTTTTGAGAGCATCAAACCACTGGGTTTCATCACCAAAACGATGCCTAAAAAACCTAAAAAAACAGCACACCAGCCACGCCACCCCATGCGCTCTTTCAAAAAGAAAAATGCCAACATCGCTGTAAAAATAGGTGCTGTACGAGAAAACGTCATCGCGTCGGCTAGAGGGATATGCGCGATATTGTAAAAAAACGCTAGCATGGCACTAAAGCCAATGAGGGCACGAAAAAGCAGTAGCCAAGGCTTTCTGCCTTTGTGTTTGGGAGGGTTTTTAGCAAGACTAAATAAAACCAAAAGCATCGTCACACCGTTACGGAAAAAAACCACTTCGATAGAAGAGATGGATTGACTCAAGGTTTTAGCCAGTGCGCCATCGATGGCAAAACTAAATGAAGAGATGAGCATAAACAAAACACCGCTGTTTATCCCACTCAAAAATACTCTCACCCGCACTCCAATCTTCGATAAATACCAAATCATAATCTAATCTGTGTTAAAATCCGTTGATTTTGACATGTAAAAAGGATGTGCGTATGAGCTTACAAGATTTTTTAGATTACACGCTTTGGGGTTACCCAATTGCTCCAATTTTAATTGCTATTGCGATTGCTCTTTCGAGCCTTGTGTTAAAAAATATTTTAACCACTTTGATTTTAAAACCTTTGCGAACGATTAGCAAACACAGTTCAAACGATACTTTAGAAAAAATCGCTGACCTTTCAGAAGCCCCTTTAAAACTCTCGATTGTTTTTGGAGGTTTTTATATTGCATCGCATTGGCTTCATACCCCAAAAACAGAGCCGTTTATTCATCTTATTTTTAAATCATTTCTCACCTTTGTTATCTTTTGGATACTCTTTCGTATGGTCGAGAAATTTTCAACGGTTTTCAATTTTTTCTCTTCAAAAGTGGGAAGAGAACTTAATGATGACATTCAAAACTTCCTCACAAAAACCCT
>JAGOZL010000157.1 GCA_018058685.1 Sulfurospirillum sp. | reverse complement strand
AATTATTGACGATGCGCTTCATATCAATGGATGCGAGTGAATTTGGAGCATCGTTGGTGAAAAGTGTTCGTTGTTTAATACTGGTAGAAACCACTTTATCCGCAGGCAGTTTTCCAATGAGATTGAGTTTTAATCCTCCGCCAATATTGGCTTGTGCGACTTTGTTAATCTTCTCAAAAATGAGCTGTGCCTCTTTTTCATTTTTAGTCATATTGAGTAGTAAATGAATAAAAGATTGGGTTTTACTCGTAATTTTAATCGTTGCATACGCATCAGTAATGGCCGCAGGGTCTGGAACAGTTACAACAATCACTTCATCAGCCGCCTCTAAAAAAAGCTGTATATGTTCTCCTATGCCAGCTCCTGTGTCAATAATCATAAAATCCAATTCATCTAAAATTTTTGTCTCTTCAAAGAATCGTTCATACAAAAATTGTTCAGAATACTTCAAAATTTCATCGCCACTTTCACCGGGGATTAAAATCAAGTTTTTCTTAATAGGAACAATAATATCAGAGAGTGAACATTCTCCTTTGAGTACATGTAAAATGTTTTTATCAATCCTGACATTTAAAATAACATCTAAATTAGCCAACCCAATATCCGCATCAAAGAGTGCCACCTTATAGCCATTATTGGCTAAGATGTTTGCCATATTGGCACTGACCGTACTTTTACCAACACCGCCTTTGCCACTGGTGATAGCAATGTATTTGGTGCGATTGTTTGTCTTGACATTTCCTGAGCCTACAAGCTCTTGTAGCTTATTTGCTTGCGTTTCCATGCTCACCTCTTTTTTTCTCGAAGCCCTCAAGAATACACTCCACTAAGAAGTCGCTTGATGCAGGAACAATATCATCAGGAACTTCTTGTCCAATGGAAAAATAACTCACAGGCCTATCGGTATCATAGATTAAAGAAAAAATCGTTCCAAAAACCTTCGTTTCATCAAATTTGGTGAAAATAAGTGTATCAATATTGAGAAAAGAGAAATTTTTATAAATCTCTTTCAAATCTTCTAGCTTACTTCCTGCACTTAAAACCAAGTTGACATCGATTTGAAAATGGCTGTTTTGAATAAAATTATTGAGTTTTAAAAGCTTTTCTTTATCGTACTGTGAACTGCCAACGGTATCGATCAAAATCACATCACAATGCGCAAGCGAAGAGAGCGCATTGTTAAAATCACTCGGCTCCACCACATCTTCAATCGGTAAACGCATCATCTTAGCATACTGAAACAACTGTTCAACCGCACCGATACGATACGTATCCAGTGTGATGATACCCACTTTTGCCCGTTTTTCTTGAATGTACGAATAACGAGCTGCAAGCTTTGCGATTGTGGTTGTTTTTCCAACACCTGTTGCGCCTACAAACATCATCACACGTTTTGTCCCTTTGGGAAGCTCTGCTTCAACGCGCACAGGAATCAATTTACGCAATAACACTTGAAAATAACGCTTAATGGTTTCTGAGTTGTTGCGCATACGAGAGGGCATATGCTCTAAAGTGAGATTCATAATATTTTCTAAATGATCCTCGCCCATACCACTCGTCTTTGCCAGTTTATAAATCTCTGAAAATTCAGAGGGAATGGCTAGATTATTGCGGTGTGGTGCTTTTTCTTCCCAAAACATCTCTTGAATAAGTTTGATTTTATCGGCAAGCTTGTTAATTTCATTTTTAATATCACCTAAACCTTCATTAGAGACTGGCTTGGAGGCATTTTTATCAAAACGTGTGCCCATAGGCTCTCCGGCAACTTGAGCGATTTGAGAAATCTGTTTTGCTGCTTCGGAGAGACTAAAAAGGACATCTTCTCCACTTTTGTATTTTGAATTTTCGGAAGGCATGGGTCTTGGAGGCGGTGGAGGTGGCGCTTTATCTTCCTCTACGGCAACCACAACTTCGTATAAGGCAGATGTGCTAATGGTTTTTTTGCGAAGTTGCTTGGTGCTGATGACCAATGCGTTTTCGCCACACTCAAGCTGCGCTTTTTTGAGCGCTTCTGCTGGTGTTTCGCCACTGAATGTATGAAATTTCACCCCTCTATCCTTTTTTAACGTTTTAGCATGACAAGTGGAATAATAACCGATAAACGCTCTTCCCAATGCGGATGGGGAAGGCTTATGTGTTTTTGTTTTCGCCTGAGATTGTCAAAAAATATTATATCCAAATCAAGCGTTCTTGGTGCATTTTTAAAGCTCCGCTTGCGCCCAAAGACTTTCTCCACATGTAAAAGTACTTTGAGCATTGCGTTTACATGTAAAGAGGTTTGTACTGTCATCATTGCATTATAAAAATCATCTTGTTCAAGATATCCAAAAGGAGGATTTTTAAGTACGGATGATGTCTGAACAATACGAAAACGTCTGTCGTTTTGAAAATAGTGATAAAGCTTTACAAAACGTTTTTTCACATCCCCTTTATTTCCACCCACTCCAATCACTGCTTTATGCAAAAAAGTGTGTGACTTGGCTTTGTGTGAGGGGAAAAAACGAATCCTCTCTAACTTCA
>JAGOZL010000156.1 GCA_018058685.1 Sulfurospirillum sp. | reverse complement strand
TCGTTGCGGACTTTTAGTCCAAAGAGTAGATTTTCTTTCACGCTGCGTTTGAGCAAGTAAGGCTCAGGCAATAAAATACTAATTTCTCGTTTTACATGTAAAGGAATCGTTGAAGCGCTGAACTCTTTATAGCGTAGTGTTCCGCTATCGGCTTCTTCTAAAAACGCTAGATGGCGAAGTAGTGTACTTTTACCACTTCCATTGGCTCCAACAAGCCCTAAAATCTCCCCTTCAAAAATTTCAAGAGAATGAATATCCAAAACAGGCTTGTGCCCATACGTTTTATGCAGTTTTTCTAAGGTGTACATCATCGCTCTCTTGAACGTTTTTTGAGGTTATATAAAGAAAGGTTGGCTAAAAAAGCGATACAAATGAGCACCAAACCAAGGGCAATGCCCATCGCAAATTCACCTTTACTCGTTTCCAACGAAATGGCTGTGGTAATGGTGCGTGTAAACCACTTGATGTTTCCACCTATCATCATCGCAATACCCACCTCCGCGACAATGCGCCCATATGCGGTCACCGCTACAGCGATGAGTGAATGACGCAACTCCCACACCACACTCCAAATCATCTGCCATAATGTGAGGCCAAAAGAGGCAAGGGTTAAGGAGAGCTTTTTCTCCATCCCCTCAATCGTGGTTGCGGTCAGTGAGACGATAATCGGCAGCGCTAAAATCGTCTGTCCGATAACAATGCCCTCTAGTGTGTAAAGCAGTTCATACTCGCCAAAAGGTCCTCGATGTGAGATAAACGCATAGACGATGAGTCCTACCACAACGGTGGGAATGGCTAAAAGTGTATCGGAAAGTAACTTTAAAGGTCTTCGCATCGGAAAATCAAAAAAGCCCAAAATAAAACCTAAGGGGAATCCTATCAAAAGGCTAAAAATAATTGACAATGTAGAACTTTTAATCGTTGTTTCAACGGCTGAAATGGTTTCAGGGTCGAGCCTTATCAGGAGCAAAATAGCTTCTTTGAGTCCTTCTAGAATGAAATCCAAGTGGTAAACTCCTCTTTACATGTAAGTCAAAAAATGATACGATTTCAAAATATGCAAAACTAGCATATCAAACTTTACTAGGAGGATTATTCTATGTTTTCAGTAAAAACAAGCTTAAAAGGTAAATTACTTTTTTCTCTTTTAGCACTCAGCTCCGTTCTTTTTGCGGCAGATTTGAAAATGGCAACAACAACCAGTACGGGTGATACGGGACTGCTTGATGTGCTTGTTCCAAAGTATAAAGCCGATACGGGAGTGGATCTTAAATGGGTCGCTGTTGGAACGGGAAATGCGCTTAAACTTGGCGAAAACTGTGATGTGAGCGTGGTATTTGTTCACTCTCCATCAGCTGAAAAAACCTATGTTGAAAAAGGGTTTGGTGTTGAGCGAACGCCTGTTATGTACAATGATTTTGTTTTAATTGGTACGCCTGAGATGAAAGCAAAATTTGCAGGTAAAAATATTGCAGAAGCGTTTAAAATCATCGAAACAGAAAAAATCAAATTTGTAAGCCGTGGCGATAAATCAGGAACGCATGATAAAGAAAAAAGTGTTTGGACAACCGCTTTGGGCAAAGTGCCTGAAAAACAACCGTGGTATCTTGAAGCAGGTCAGGGGATGATTGCAACCATTAATATTGCGGCGGAGCAAAAAGGTGTGACGCTCACAGATCGTGGAACGTACATCAAATATGAGGCGACCCATAAAGGCAACCCTCCATTGGTTATTGTGTATGAAGGTGCGGATGCACTTAAAAATTTCTATTCGGTCATGGCAGTCAATCCAAAAAGATGTAGTAATGCCGACTATAAAGGTGCTTTGACCTTCATCGAGTGGATTACAACTGATAAAATCCAAACCGAAATTGCTCAGTTCAAACTACTCGATAAACAACTTTTCTATCCCGATTTCAAAACACGCGCGAGATAATTACATGTAAAGATTAAGAGGCTTTTAAACGCCTCTTAATTATACTTTCCGCATCTGCACTGAAGCCCCATCCAAACAATATGCAAAAAATGCATATTTAAGTTAAATTTAAGTTTTTATTCTACTTTTTTTACTCAATTTCCACATAAGCTTAACTATGGTACATTTTCTAAAATCGGTAAACGATGGTTTACTGTTTGAAAAAGTCAAAAATAAAAAATGGATTTCAAAAGAGCATAAAAGCCTTTTTAAACCCATAAAAACGAGCTTTTGTATCAAAAAGATGTGAAAGTCTTTTATGAAGCTTAAGCAGACAAAATTGGTCTATTTTTATTGACTTTAGCTAAAATGTGTAAAAAAAGGAATGCTACGTGATAAATAAAGAGTCAGTTAACAAAGCACGATCACTTTACTATGGGCTTTTAAGTAAAATGTTCGTATTTACAACCAGTAAAGAGCGTTATGCAGGCGTACTGGAAGCACTTGATGGAATGATTGAAAATCCTATAGATGAAAACTCAGGTGAAGCACTCAAAGAAATCAAGTCATTTATAATAGAAAAAGGTGAAGAAGCTCTTATTCAAGAGTATGATGATGTCTTTCACAATCCTGCTTATAAAGTGGTTCGCAATACGGCCTCGTATT
>JAGOZL010000015.1 GCA_018058685.1 Sulfurospirillum sp. | reverse complement strand
TTCTTAAAAAAACTAAGCATGCTTAAAGTATCATTGGTTATAATTTTCCACAAACAAACTTAAAAGGGGTAATTATGAAGAAGTTTTGTGCAATTTTGGCTCTAGCAGCCGTTTCAAGCCTTATGGCAGCAGATGGTGCTGAAATCTATAAAGCGAAATGTTTTTCCTGTCATGGCGAAAAAGCAGCTAAAGCAGCGCTTAATAAGTCACAAATCATCGCAGGTTGGGATGCAGCTAAAACAATCGCATCTGTTACCGGCTATAAAAATGGTGAAGGTGGCCCTATGAAAGGCGTTATGAAACCTATCGCATCAGGTCTTAGTGACGAAGATCTTAAAGCCGTTGCCGCAACAATCGCTTCATTTAAATAAATTTGTAAGCAACAGGGGCAAAGCTCCTGTTGCTTTGATTTTTTGACGTGTCAATCAGGTGGTGCATACCCCATCTTTTTCTTAGCTTCTTCTTTCTTTTTTTCCATCATCACTGCATCTTGCAACGCTTCTTCAGAATCAAACTGTGCTCCGTCTAAAAACTTTTGATGGTCATCAAACTGTCCACTTTTTATTCCCCACATCAATCCCCACAGTCCAAAGGCTCCAAGCAGTGTTGAAGCGCCTATCATCATCGCGATTAACCATCCATCCATTATTGATTTCCTATTTTTTAAAAAGATTATTGATGCGCATCGCATTGCCAACGACGACAATGGAGCTCAGTGACATAGATGCTGCCGCAACCAAAGGAATCACATAGCCACTCATGGCAAGAGGAATGGTGAGCGTATTATACAAAAGCGAAAAAGCAAGATTTTCTTTGACAATTGTCAATGTCTTTCTCGCAATCACAAATGCCTCATAAAGCCCTTGTATGCTCTCTTTGGTTAAAACGACATCACTCACTTCTACCGCAACATCAGCCCCATTGCCCATAGCAATGGCTATTTCACTACTTGAGAGTGCGAGTGTGTCATTGATACCATCTCCTGCCATGACAACCTTGTGCCCTTTTTCACGTAATGCTTGAATATAAGAAGCTTTCTCATCAGGTAATAAAGCTGCCTTGTAAGTTTCAATGCCTACTTCTCGAGCAATTTCTTCCGTAATCGCTTCATGGTCTCCACTCAAAATTACCATCTTAAGCCCCAAAGCACGCAAAGCACTCACACTCTCTTTTGCCCCAGCTTTAAGACTATCTCTCAATCCAAACAAAACAACCACCTTACCATCTATCGCGAAAAAATAGTGACTTAAGGTTTCAAAGCCTCTAGGAATATTCACATCAATGCCTGCTTCTTGCATCATTTTTTGATTTCCACCGACGATGGCTTTACCTTCAAAAAGTGCTCGCATTCCTTTGGCTTCAATATTTTTGACATCTTCAAGATGTTTTACATGTAAAGATTCATTGTTTGCTTTTAAATAACTAGCAACCCCTTGACTGATAGGATGTGTTGAAGCATTCAAGAGGGCATAAAGTAAAGAGACATCATAATCCTCAAAAGAGGTAAAGTTTACCACTTCAGGCTTTCCTTTAGTCAATGTGCCTGTTTTGTCAAGGACTAAAGTATCGCATTTTGCCATTGACTCTAAAAAACCCGCTTCTTTAAATAAAATACCCCTTTTCGCACCAACTCCAAGTCCTACCAGCGTTGCAACAGGCGTTGCAAGGCTTAACGCACATGGACATGCAATAACAATAACGGAGATAGTGACAATCAAAGCAGTTTCAAACGAGCCACTCTTATACGACCAAAGCGCAAAGGTGATAAAGGCCAGTGAAAAAATCGTCATCGAAAAATAGCCTGAAATTTGATTAGCAATTTTTTCAATGCGCGGTTTTTTGTGCATCGCATCTTCGAGTAAATTCACCATTTTGCTAAACATCGATGTGGCAAACGGGCTTGTCGTACGGTATCGAATCAAGCTATCTAAACATATCGTCCCGCTTAAAATCTTCTCGCTCTCCCCTTTGAGAACAGGAACAGACTCTCCATTGATGCTAGAAAAATCAAAAGAGCCTTCCCCCTCGACAATCACCCCATCAATGGCGACTTTATCCCCTGGTCGAATTTCAACAAGCTCACCAACCTCAACCGCATCCACGCTCACAAAAGACTTTTCATTACCTTTAATAACCATCACTTCACTAGGCATCGCACTGCCAAACGCATCCAAAGTATCCACCGCTTTTTTACGGGTTAAAACTTCTAAATATTTACCCGCAAACACAAAGGTAATAATCATCGTCACCGAATCAAAATAGACCTCGGCACTTTTGGTAAACATCGCGTAGAGTGAAAAAAGATAGGTTAAACTCGCACCCGTTGCGACAAGCGTATCCATACTGACATAGCGATGCTTGAAGCTATAATACGCTCCTTTAAAATAGACAGAACCCGTGTAAAAGAGTGTGGGAGTGGCAAGAACAAACGCTGCAAAATTGAGGATGTTTTTAATATTATCCTGCATTCCAGTGAAGTAACCCGCATACTGTGCAATGGCGATCCACATCACATTCATCGTTGCAAAAATACCCACAAGAAGCTTAGAGTAATACTCCCTTCTTGCCGCATTGGCACGTTCTTCTCCACTTTTAGGATCATACGGATAAGCGTTGTAGCCTATGGAACGTATCGTTTCAATAATCTGAGAAAGTTTAATGGTAGAAGCATCCCAAACGATTTTGGCTTTATGGTTACTGTAATTGATGGAAACTTCAACAATACCCTCTTGTTTGGAGAGTACTTTTTCATTCAGCCACACACACGCACTGCAATGAATTCCCTCAATAATAAGTGAAATTTCACAAAAGCCATCATTGTGTTTAACATATTTGCTCAAAAAGCTTTCCAAATCAAAGCGCTCTAAATCATCACGAACACCTTGCGGAGGTTGTAAGGTCACTTCACCTTTTTTGGTATAAAAAGCGTCTAACCCCTCGTGGCGCAAAAGATGGAACACACCTTGGCATCCTTTGCAACAAAAATAGTGTGCTTCGCCCAAACTCTCATCTTTCATCAAAAAGGAGGCATCGTACTCCAGATGACAGTGATCACAGCGCTGTTTCGACATCGTTCTCTTTCCATAATTTTTTTCAAAGAGAATATTGTAGCGTGACTTTTGTGTGAGATTGCTGATGAGCCATTTTGGATAAAATACCCTTTATCTTTTTTTTAAATCCTTTGTGCTAAAGTACCACCCTTACATGTAAAGGTGAGAAGAAAAGGGCAAGGGAATACGGTTGAGCCATACGCAACGACTCTTTATCACAGTGGGGTTTTTATTCCTACTTGGATTATTATTGATTAGTATCTGGCAACACTATGCACTTTTAAGCTCTATCCTTGTTATTTTACTTGGCACATTCGTCTATATCTACGCCTCAAAACTCCTAAAACATAGCGCTAAACTCAAACATGAACTTCGTAAAAATATCTACATTGATGCCAATACTGGTCTTCCAAATCGTCAAAAACTTCTTAAAGATAAAAAACGACTCGACCCTGATACCGATGCGACCTTGATGATTATTAACATTGACTCTTTTCAAAATACAAATAACTTCTACGGGCATCATTTTGGGGATGCTTTTTTAAAAGTTATCGCGCAATGGCTCTCACATAACCTTCCTCCCATTGAAGCAACCCTTTATAAATTTGAAGCCGATATTTATGCTATTTTGATTAAAGCGCCTTTTAGCGAATACAATCTCAAAAAATACCTCAAAAAACTCTCTATGAAAATCACAACAGACCGCCTTATCTGCGAAGATGTGGAAGTGGATACCACACTGAGTATCGGTGCAGTGCAAGCAAAGAAAAATCTTTTAAAACTGGCTTCCATCGCCTGTAAAGAGGCAAAAAATAAGCGAATTGCGTACTGTATTTACGATAAAAGCGGTGATAAAGAAGCGGAGTATCTGCACAATATGCAGATGAACCACATCTTAAAAGAAGCGCTAGCAAAAGACTTGGTCATTCCTTTTTTCCAACCTATTCTCAACCTCAATAATCAAAAAATTGAAAAATACGAAACACTCATGCGCATTAAAAAAGAGGATGGTAGCTACTATTTACCGCATGAATTTTTACATGTAGCCAAGCACTCCAAACTCTACTCCAAACTCTCCATGTCACTCATCCAAAAAGCCTTTGAGACCTTTCAAATCTCTTCCAGTGGCTTTTCGATTAACCTCTCTTACTTGGACATGACCAATATTGTCACCACCACCTTTATCATTGAAAAACTTGAAGAGTTCAATGTCGGTCCTTGGGTTATTTTTGAGATTTTAGAAAGTGATGGTATCGAGAATTATGATGCGGTTTCTAAGTTTATTGAAAAAGTCAAATCGTATGGTGCAAAAATTGCGATTGATGATTTTGGTGCTGGGTACTCTAATTTTGAGCGTTTAGCAGAACTGCGTGTTGATTTTATCAAAATTGATGGAAGCTTAATCCGCAATATTGATAAAAACGATGAGATGAAAATCATCGTGCGAACCATTGTCAGTTTTGCCAAAGAGCTTGGGATTAAGACCATTGCCGAATATGTCCACTCACAAAGTGTACTAGAATGCGTTAAAGAGATAGGCATTGACTGCGCACAAGGCTTTCACATCGGTAAACCTTCCCCTGAACTTGAGAGCGCTTCAGAACCTACCCTTAAACGCGTACACGTTTTATAAACAAAGAGAGATAAATCCCCACCGCAATTAAAACGATTCCGCCTAGATGGTACCATTCTAAAGACTCACCTAAAAAAATATACGCCAGAAAACTTCCAAACACCGGCATCAAATGGGTAAATTGCCCTGTTTTATCTGCACCTAAATGCGCAATACCTTTGTGCCACATATAATAGGAGAGAACCGAAGTAAAAAGTACCACATACGCAATTACGCCATAATAGCGCTTGAGCACGCCCCATTCACGCTCTAACGTGTAGCCTTGTGCCACATAAAATGGTAGAAGCATAATGACACCCAAGGCTACAATCGTCACAAAAAATTCAAAACTGCTGATGTGTTGGGGGCGAAACTTCACCAAAACGCTGTAAAGTGCCCAACACAAAGAAGAGCCTATTACCCAAAAATCCCCTCGGTTAAAATCAAGCACCAAAAGTGTCTGCCAATCTCCTTTGAGTACCAAAAAAATAACGCCTAGCGTGGAGAGGATAATGCCAAAAACTTGCATGGAGGTGATGTTTTTCTTTAAAATTACAAAAGAGAAAAAGAGAATTAAGATAGGAATACTGGAATTGATTAGAAGCGCATTGGTCGCAGTTGTGTACTGAAGCCCAATGTACAAAAGCGTGTTAAAACAAGCAATACCAAGGAATGAAAGCCCTATCAAAATACCAAAATGTGCTCTTAGTGTTTGCCACAATTTCTTTACATGTAAAACCAAAAAAGGAAAGGTGATGATAAACACCCCAAACCATCTGAAAAATGCCAATTCGATAGGCTCGATTTCACCTGCGACAAAACGTCCGATGACAAAATTGGCTGACCAAAAAAGTACACATAAGACAAGCAGAAGATAGATTTGCATTAGATTCCTTGAAAATTATCATTACATTATATATTTTTGTGCTAAAATTATTCTAAGGAGCTTGTAATGAAATATCTTATCTTGCTGCTTGGGTTTGTACTCAACACTTTAGTAGCAGCAACAACGCAAGAGTCTATTTCACTACAACTCTCATGGCTTCATCAATTTCAATCCGCAGGCTTTTACATCGCTAAAGAAAAGGGCTTTTATAAAGACGTGGGGCTTGATGTCACTATAAAAGAATTCACATCTAACACCGACGTCATTGAAGATGTTCTAACCCAAAAAAGCCAATACGGTATTGGACGCTCCTCTTTAGTCGTCGATAGAGCCAATCGCAAACCTATTATCGCACTAATGGCACTTTTTCAAAACACTCCTTCTGTGCTCATTAGCATCAATCCTTCCATCAAATTACCGCAAGACCTTGCACGCAAAATGATTATGATGACGGAAGATGAGACAAGTTCTGTCGCCATTTTAGGGATGCTTTTAAGTCATGGCGTAAGACGAGATGATATTACCTTACAACCGCACTCATTTAACTTGGAAGATTTGATTGAAGGCAAAACAGATGCAATGGCATGTTATATCTCTAATGAGCCATTTTTACTCACTGAACGACATATCCCTCATACGATTTTTTCACCTAAGCAGTATGGATTTGATTTTTATGGAGACATTCTTTTTACCTCTGAAAAAGAGATAATGGAGCATCCTGAACGGGTTAAAAAATTCTATGAAGCCAGTAAAAAAGGGTGGGAATGGGCATTTGAAAATATCAAAGAGAGTGCAAAAATCATTTATGAGCACTACAACACCCAAAACAAAAGCCTTGACGCACTTATCTATGAAGGAAGTATTTTAAAACAATTAGCCTATGAGGGCGAAAAACCTTTTGGAACGATTGAGCGTAAAAAATTTGAAGATATTGCAAACCTTTATAAACTCTCAGGACTTCTAAAAAATGGCTATTCCCTTGAAGGCTTTGTCGATCCTTTACATCTTGGAAAACAACCCGTAAAGATAGGCGTGCTCGCTAATCGAGGTGATAAAAAAGCATTTGAACTCTGGGAAGAAAGTGCTCAATACCTTTCTCACGTTATCCCGACATTCCATTTTAGTATCGAGCCACTTGATTTTAAGCTCCTTGAAGAAAAAGTCAAAGATAAAAGCATCGATTTTGTTATCACCAATCCTTTGTACTATACGCAATTAGAGCATCTCTATGGAGCAAGCCGTATTGCAACACTCAGTACCCTTTACAAACAGCACTATTATGCGCACTATGGCAGTGTGATTTTTACTCGAAGTGATACAAAAAAAGTTCACACAGTTAATGACCTTGAAAAAGCCAATATTGGAGCAGTGCATCCTAACTCATTTGGCGGCTTTGTGATGGTGCGTAAAGAACTCAATGACCCTGAATACCTCAAACAAACACAGTTTTTCCAAACACATGATGATGTTGTCAATGCAGTTCTAAGTCAAAAAATTGATGTGGGTATTGTTCGTACAGATATCTTGGAACATATGCAAGAAGAAGGGCTTATTCAATTAAGCGATATCAAGGTGATTGGTGCAAAAAATTATCCTAATTTTCCTTTTTTAGTGAGTACCGAGCTCTACCCAGAGTGGCCTTTTGTCAAGCTCCAACACACCTCAGAAGAGCTTTCCAATAACGTCTTAAGTGCCCTACTCCAAACCTCTTTTTACCTCAATCCTTTGCAAGAGTTTAAGTGGAAAACACCGCTTGATTATTCAAAAGTGAATTATCTTCTCAAAGAGTTGCGTATGTTTCCCTACGATGACACTTCTTTTACTTTAATCGATGTTATTGAAAAATATCCGTATCAATTTATCTTGCTTTTTCTCTTTTTAGGGGCTATTTTTATGAGTATTTTGCGCATTCAAAAACTCAATCACCAACTTAAAACCCATGCGCAAGAGATTGAACGCTTTAATGCAACCTTAGAAGAAGAAGTCAAAGAGCGAACCCATGAGCTTACGTTGCTAAATACAAAATTAAAAGAGCTTGCAAACACCGATGAGTTGACTAAAATTCACAATCGAAGGCACTTCTTACAACTGGCTTCTTTTTATTTTCATTCGGCAAAACGACATCGTTTACCTCTTTATATTCTCTCTTTAGATATTGACTTTTTCAAACATGTCAACGATACTCATGGGCACCATGTGGGTGATGACGTTTTAAAACTCTTCTGTACTACCGTAACGAAATCTTTGAGAAAAGATGACCTGTTTGGTCGTATTGGGGGTGAAGAATTTTCGATTTGTGTCCAAAATACTCCATTAGAAGGTATTTTAATTTTAACGGAAAAAATACGTGCAAGTGTAGAAGAGAGTGTTTATAAAAAAGGTCATGACCTTCTCATTCGCATCACTGTGAGTATAGGAATTAGCGGTATTACACCCTCTGATGAGACAATTTTTGATATTATGAAACGCTCCGATGATGCCTTGTATATCGCCAAAGAGAGTGGACGCAATCAAGTCCGTGTGCAATAAAGAGAGTTAACTTGATTAACTAAGAGTTTATTTATCCTAATTAGCTATAATTTTTGAACAAATTCATCTTCTTATAAGGAACTAGCATGGCAACAACCAAGCTTAAAGGCAATGTGGTAAAGTTAGCGGGGAAAGAGATTAAAGTCGGAGATAGCGCTCCAACTGTCAAAGTCGTTGCAAAAGATTTGAGTGAAATCAAAGTCGGTGGCAAAGGTGATGCCGTACAAGTGATTGTTGCTGTTCCTTCATTAGATACAGCAGTGTGTGCGTCTGAAACCAGACGTTTCAATACAGAAGCAGCAAAAATTGAAGGTGCAACGGTGACTATCGTTTCTATGGATCTTCCTTTTGCAATGGGACGTTTTTGTACGACTGAGGGTATCAATAACCTCAGTGTTGGAAGTGACTTTAGAGATAAAAAATTTGCATCCGATTATGGTATCTTAATCGCAGATGGTCCGTTAAAAGGATTGAGCGCTCGTGCCATTTTCGTGGTCAATAAAAGTGGTAAAGTGGTTTACAAAGAGCTTTGTGAAGAAATCACTGCTGAGCCAAATTACGAAGAAGCTTTATGTGCAATCAATGAAGCAACATCTAAAAAAAAGTGCTGCCGAACCAAATAACCCTTGCTTAAGAGGACGCTTGTCCTCTTAACTCATGCGTGCTGTTTCCTCTGTCTGCTTTAACCACTTCCATAGTCTATTTAAATGACTAAGATTCACCTTTTCATTCAGTGTTTGTGGCGCTAAAAGTGTCTGTACAAGCGTTGCATTTTGTAAAAAAGGAACATCGTAAAACGTAGCACGTTCTATAATTTTATGGATTTTTTGCTCATAAATGAGTTCACTGTTTGCAGCGTACGCTTTATGTTTCATAACCGAATTACTCCTACAAAGCGCCCTGTTATCTTTTCTCTTCGATACGAAAAATACTCAGATGAGCAACATGTACAAAGTGTTTTATCGTGTATATTTTTTTCCAAAACACCCGCTTCGCACAAGGCTTGTATATTGGCTTTAGGTAAATCTAAAAAAAGAGCCTCTTGCTTTACATGTAAAACATGTTCCAACCCAGCACAGACCTCTTTCCCCACTTCATAACAGCATTTTCCAATGCAAGGGCCTATATAAACTTCCACACTCTGAGGCATCACACCAAAGTTTTTTTGCATCGCATGAAGCGTTTTGACACTAAGCGACAATGCACTCCCCGCCCGTCCCGCATGAGCAACCCCAATACTTTGTGTTAGCGCATCGTAAAAAAGAAGCGGAATACAATCTGCTACCATCACTGCCAATGCCACGTTTTTACTTTGAGAAATCATAGCATCACATGTAGGTGTCAGCGTATCTTCATCCACACAAACCACTTCATCCCCATGCACTTGGTTCATGAAAATAAGTTTTGAAATACCTAAAGAATCACGCAATGCTTCACGGTTTTTTTGCACATTTATCGGGTTATCTCCAACATGCAAGCCCATATTGCCCTCTTGTTTACATGTAAAAAGATACTGCATCAATAACTCGCCATAATCCTATCAATGCTTACCCAATCAAGTCCTTTGTCACGCTTGAACATATGGTAAATATAGCGCGCAAACATATCGGTTTCGATGTTCACACGACGACCTACTTTATATGATTTGAAAAGCGTTTTTTCAAAGGTATGCGGAATAATGGTTAAGCGAAAATCGCTCTGCCCTACATCATTGACCGTTAAACTCACTCCATCAATGGCGATACTGCCTTTAGGAATCACAAAGGTGATAAACTCTTTTGGCAAACTGATATAAATATCCACACCATTTTCTCGCATATGAATGGACTTGACTTCTCCCACACAATCCACATGCCCTTGCACCATGTGCCCATCAAGTTTATCGCCAAGGCTTAATGCTGGCTCCATATGAACCTGCCCTTTTAAATGCTCAACAGCAATTAAAGCTCGTGTTTCCAAAGAGAGTTCCACTCGAAAACCACCATCAAACACCGATACAACAGTCAAACACACTCCATTCACCGCGATACTATCGCCAATGGAAGGTTTATACGTCGCTTTGAGCGTTAAAAGATTGTTCTCATAGCCCATAACTTCAGCAAACTCTCGAATAAGCCCTGTAAACATTTTGATGCCTTATTTCATTATTTTTAGATTAAATTATAACTTTTTTTACTTTCAATGAAAATAATATATAAAAATGAAACAAAAATGTCACTTAGTTATAATGTTAAATAATTCTTTAAAGAAAATACAACTACAATAGTCTTAGCCACTTCAAAGGAGCCATTATGCGTAACACCTCTCTCTCTAAAAAAATCTATCTACCCCTTATCTTTTTAGCTGTCATTGGACTTATCTCTGTCTTACTCACGACCTATTTTAGTATTCAAAAAGTTGAAAAAGATGTTTATACCAATGAAAAAGAATCATTACGCGTCTACGTTCAAAATCAATTAGAAGCAAAATACGATGTTGCGATTACCAATGCTATTACGATTGCCTCAAATTATTACGTCATTGAATCTCTTCTCAAAGAAGATAGAGCCATTGCGGCAAAAGGACTTAAAGAAATCACCAAAACCTTCAAAGAACAAACCGATTTTAAAAATGTTCAAATCCACATTCATACTAAAGATATTAAGAGTTTTTTACGGGAGTGGATGCCTCAAAAATTTGGGGATGACCTCTCTTCTTTTCGCCATACGATTAAAAAAGTCAAAGAATCAAAATTACCATTGACCGCCATTGAAATGGGTGTTGCTGGGATGACCTTACGTGGGGTTGCGCCTATCTTAAAAGAGGGGGAGTACTTAGGTTCTGTTGAAATTATCCAATCTTTTGGCTCCATCGTCACTAATGCTAAAAAAGATTTGGATGCGAGTGTCATTTTTTTAACCGATAAAAAACAGCTCGATCTGAGTGCTAACGCAAAAGATGCCATTCTTGCTAAAGATACCGCCCTTTCTCAAAAGAAAGAGGTAACTGATATGCAACTTTTTGAAGAGATTAAAAATCTTGATTTAATAACACAAGGAGATACTTTTTTTACGCCCACTTACTTCGTGATACGAGAAGAACTTAAAGGTTTTGATGGAAATCGTGTTGGTGAAGTCTTAATTAGTATTCGTAAAACACACATTGAGCGCATTATCCACGAGGCAGAAAGAGGGATGTTCACTCAAATTATAGTAATGGCGATTATCTGTATGGTTATCTTCTTCTTCCTTGTCATCATTCTCCAAAAAGCTGTTTTAAAACCTTTAGAGGAATTAAACGATAAAACAGAAAACCTTGCCAGTGGTGATGGAGACTTAACTAAAAAATTAGACATTAAAACAAATGATGAAATAGGTCAAACCTCCCAATCTTTTAATCGCTTTATTGATAAAGTCCATCAAACGGTCTCTATGGCAAAAAGTTCAAGTTCAGAAAATGCTTCCGTAGCAAATGAGCTTAGTTCTACAGCTTTAGAAGTAGGTAGACGAGCACAAAACAGTTCTGTGCTCGTGAATGAAACCAATATTATGTCTCAAAAAATGAAAGAAGAATTAGAAACTTCTTTACAAAAAGCAGAACAATCCAAAGCAGAAATTCAACAAGCCCATCAAAAACTTACCAATGCCAAACATCAAATTATCAAAATGGCAAATCAAGTACAAAACAGCGCACACACAGAGATTGAACTCGCACGCCAAATTTCTCAACTCAGCTCTGATGCCGACCAAGTCAAAGGTGTTTTAACGGTGATTTCTGATATTGCAGACCAAACCAATCTTTTAGCCCTCAATGCTGCCATAGAAGCAGCACGAGCCGGTGAGCATGGTCGTGGATTTGCTGTTGTTGCTGACGAAGTACGCAATTTGGCAGAACGAACACAGAAAAGTTTGACGGAAATTAATGCAACCATTAATGTCATTGTCCAAGCCATTAACGATGCGAGTGAACATATGAACGCAAACTCTAAAAGCATGGAAACACTTAATAATATTGCAGCAGATGTGGAAAAAAATATTACGGAAACGACTGATATTATGGACAATGCCACAGCGTCAAGTGAACATACGGTTAAAGACTATATAGAAACGGGTAAAAAGATTGATGAGATTGTGAGTAAAATTTCGCAAATCAGTGATGATACCACAACCAATGCACGAAGCGTTCAAGAGATGAGCGATGCGATCGACCACCTCAGTGATCTGACCGACAACCTCAACCATGTCTTAGCAAAATTTAGAACTTAAAAACTAAAAAATCGATAAAAGGCTTGGGTTATAACCCTTGCCTCTTTGGGGTCAATCGCTTTAAAACGAACCTTTGCTCCTGCTTGTACTTGCGCTAATTTAAAACAATCTACGGTTATAACAGAGCCTATTTTTGGATACCCTCCGATGGTTTGGCGCTCTTTTAAAAGCACGATGGGCTCGCCATGGCTGGGTACTTGAATGGCACCAAAGCAGATGGGTTCAGATAATATCCCTGTTGCACTTGAGCTAATCTTTTCGCCACTTAAACGATACCCCATCCTATCGCCCTCACCTTTATAGGTATACGGTGTGTTAAAAAAGATTTCCTGCGCTTTAGCATCAAAAAGCTTTTCTTGATATCCCTTTACCACACGCAAGGTCACTTCTTCAGGAAAAGAAGGAATAAACTCTTTTTCCAAGGTACGTCTATCCATCGGACAACGCGCTTCAATGCTTAAAAGGATATCTTCACTTTTGAGTTTTCGCCCCTCAATGCCGCCTAACCCTTCTTTAATACTGGTTGAAAAACTCCCATAGGTAAAAGGCGTTTGAAATCCCCCAGCAATGGCTAGATAGGCGAACTGCCCTTGTGATGCGTAACCGAAACTCAAAATATCATCTTTTTGAAGCTGATGGGTTGTCCACAATGCGAGTGGTTTTCCGTTGCATAAAGGGCTCATATCCGCCCCACAAATAGCGATACACATCGCTCCAAGCGCAACAAAAGAGGCTCCTCCAAGCGCAATTTCAATGGTGGGTGTATTAAACGCATTGCCAACGAGCAAATTGGCATAACCAAATGAGCGTTCATCCATCGCTCCACTTTGAGAGAGCCCTATATCGTTTAACCGCTTTCGCCCAGCATCTTGAATGGAACAAAGCATACCGCCACGTTGAACCATAAAGCCATTCATAGCTCACCGCCTAACATTAAAAACTGCTCTTTAGAGATAGGTTCAAAGCGTACTTTATCGCCTACATGTAAAAGCGATAACCCATCATAACGCACATCAAACATCGCCTTAGGAGTTCGCCCTAAAATTTTCCACCCACCTGGACTTTGCAGAGGGTAAATAGCCGTTTGACGATCTGCAATGGCAACGCTTCCTTTAGGCACTGATTTGCGAGGATTGGCAAGCCTAGAAGTAGCAAGCCTCTCATCAATCTGCCCCATATACGCAAAACCCGGTGCAAAACCAATGGCATAGACACTGTAAAGTTCTTTTACATGTAAATCGATAACCTCTTGAACCTGAAGGTTTTTTTCCTCAGCTAGCATCTCCAAATCAAGCCCTACATCAAGACCATAATACACAGGGATTGAAACGATGGATTGCACCGCTTCATCCACATGATCTGCATGGGAGATGATGTTTTCAATCTGTGCGCACACTTCATCAAAAGCGTAACGCAACACATCAAAACTCACCAGCAAAGAAGCATACGAGGGAATAATCTCAAAAAAACCTTCTATTTTTGCCTTTTTAAGCGCTTTATAGGCTTTTTGTACCTCTTTGGCAATAAGAGGGTCTATTGTTGAGCCAAAATAGAGAATGACCGAAGATTCTGAGGCAACACGAAATTCGATATTCACATGCTTTCCCTAAGCGTTTTTACCAAGGTTACAGCCTCTTCATTGTCGCCATGCACACAAAGTGTATCGGCTTTTAGAGCAATGCGCTTACCACTCATCGTCTCTAACACTCCCTCATTTTGCAACAAGTGTAAGCGCGCGATGACAGCATCCACATCATGAAGCACAGAGCCTTTTTGACTTCTAGGAACCAAAAGACCATTGTCATCATACGCACGATCAGCAAAGACTTCATAAATCAATTCAAGCCCGAGCTCTTGCGCAATCGCTTCGTGAGGCTTTGTATCAACCATCGATAACACCATCAATTTTAAGTTTTTATCAAACCGTGCAACCGCAGTAGCAACGGCTCTAAAGATACGTACATCTTTCATCATATCGTTGTACAATCCTCCGTGAGGTTTGACATACTCCAAAAGCGCACCATTGGCTTTAACAAACCCATACAATGCCCCAATTTGATAAATCACCATCGCCTCGACTTCATCTAAAGAACAGGCTAAAGAGCGTCTTCCAAATCCCATCAAATCAGGATACGCAGGATGCGCCCCGATGCTTACACCATGTTTTAAGGCTAGCTTGATGGATTTATCCATGATTTGTGGGTCACCCGCGTGGTATCCACACGCAAAATTTGCCATATCCACATAGGGAAGTACCGCCTCATCCAGTCCCATCTTCCATGAGCCAAAGCTCTCACCAGCGTCGCAATTTAATTTCATGTTATTTTCCTATCATATGATTGGGGAGATAAAAAACAATTTCTGGGAAGAATGTTACCACAGCCGTAATTAAAATCATAATAAGAAAAAAGGGGAATGTGGCTTTAATGATGTAACCAATTTTTTCTCCCGAAATACTTTGAATCACAAACAACGAAAAGCCAACAGGTGGCGTTACTTGAGACATTTCTACCATAAATACTAAAAAAATACCAAACCAAAGCGCATCAAACCCTGCTAATGTAATAATGGGTAAAACGATTGGCAAGGTCATGACTACCATTGAAATCCCATCCAACATCATCCCTAAAATAATGTACATCAATGCCACCACAAGGATAAGCATCAAAGGGCTTAACCCAAGGGAAGCAATAAATTCACTCAGCGCTCTAGCAATACCTAAAAATCCTACCACTTGCGATAAAAATCCAGCGCCTGCGATGATGAAGCTTATCATGACGGTGGTTTTAATCGTATTTGCCAGCGCCATTTTTAAAATAGCAAAACTCAAACTTTTAAAATAAAGTGCTAAAAGAATAGAAAACAACACACCCAAAGAAGCAGCTTCCGTAGGGGTTGCCAGCCCACCATAAATACTGCCAATCACCACGGTAATCAACATTAAAACAGGGACAAGCTCTCCTAGAGAATCTAAGCGCTCTTTCCATGTAAACTGCTCTTTATGACTTGGCACCACACGTTTATCAAACGTCGCTACTATCATAATATAGACCGAATACGCTGTTGCCAATAATAATCCTGGCAAAATTCCAGCGATAAACAATCGCCCAATAGAAACATCCGCCAATACTCCATAAATAATCATAATGATACTAGGCGGAATTAAAAACCCAAGTGTGCCACTTCCTGCTAAAGAACCAAGGGCTAATGATTTACTATACCCTCGTACACGAAGCTCTTCAAGTGTGATTTTACCTACCGTTGCGGTGGTTGCAGCTGAAGAGCCAGAAACGGCAGCAAAAAGCGAACATGCTGCCACATTGATGTGCAAAAGCCGTCCTGGAACATGGCTTAACCACGGGACAAGTCCGTTAAAAAGCTTATTGGAAATAGAAGAGTAATGTAATATTTCACCCATTAAAATAAACATCGGCAATGCCGCCAATGACCAAGAATTAAGTGAATCATAAATAGAGCCCGCAAGGAGGTTGCCAATTTTGTTGATAATGCTAATGGCAGGAGGAAGATGGTGGTCATACATGAGCATCCCTACAATGCCTGTTAAAAAGAGTGATGCGCCTATCCAAATAGATGAGAGTAAAAACAAAAACATCACCCCGATTAAAAGGGCTGAGAGCAACAAGGGATCAGCGATCATGGTGATGTCCTCCTATTTTTCCAACAATATACGCAACCATCGAAACGATGAAGAGTAAAAAACCAAACGGTAGCACCATCTGAGGGATGAAAAGGGGTGTTGCAGAGACGCCTTCTGATACCACGCCTGTCTCAAAAGAATCAAGACTCAGCAAAAGGGTGCGATAAAAAGCAAAACAGAGCACACCCAATGTAACAATCCCTGCAAAAATATCTATCAAAGAAGATGTTTTGGAAGAGACTTTGGAGGTTAAAAACGTGATACGTATATGCCCATCACGCATGAACGTGTAACCAAATCCAAAACAGACAAGGGCTAGATACAAATACCCACTGTACTCATCGGCACGCATCGTAGAGGTGTTGAAAAAATAGCGCAACACAATCTCCACCAAAATCAATACCACAAGTATCACGAGAAGCATTGATGCGATAAAAGCTCCCCCGTTGGAGAGCTTTCGCGCACTTTCAATCATAAAGCGTTTCATTATTTTTTAAACTCAGTAAAGATTTTTTTGATGCTTTCATCCGCATCCGCAAGATAAGCATCAAGCATTTTAGAAGCAACCATATCTAACTCTTTTTTAAGTGCTTCTGTTGGCTCTTTAATTTTCATGCCATTATCACCTAAAAGCTTCAATGCCACATTGTCCTCATTTTTGCTTGCTTCCCATTGCGCTTTTTCGATTTTCTCAGCCGCTTTAAGCAATGCCTCTTGCTGTGCCTTGTCTAAACTCTTCCAATAATCCAAGTTGATGGTCACAGCCTGAAGCGGATACGCATAAGAAATTTTCGTAAAATCACTTAAAACTTCCCAAAACTTCCCATCTTTTCCCGAAGCTGATGATGTGACTACCGAATTGACCATACCCGTACTCAGTGCCGAATAGACTTCACCCCAAGGTAAGGCTACCGAACTTCCACCCACCATCGTGATAAAATCCGCTGAGTTTTTATCGTACGTTCGGGTTTTCAAATCTGCAAAATCAGCCTTGGTGTTCATAGGCTTTTTCGTATAAAGTCCACTTGGAGGCCAAGAAACCGCGTAAAGCATCTTTTGGTTCCACTGTGCGGCTGTTTTATCGTAAGCTGGTTTTGAAATTTGGTAGAGTTTGTACGCATCATCATACGACTTTGCGACAAATGGCAACGCTGAGATACCAAACACTTTTCCTCCACCTGCGGTGAAAGGGATAAACATATCCGTCATTGCTACCGTGCCATCTTTGACCGCTTGCAACGGACTGCCTTTGACTAAGGAACTTCCTGCATGAACCGTGATTTTCACACTGCCTTTGGTGTATTCATCGACTAATGCGGCAAACTGTTCCGCCCCTTTTGTGTGAAAATTTGTAGCACCATAAACGGCATTTAAATCCATTTTGATGTTTGCCGCCATCAAAGCTCCCGTAGCACATGCTAAAACAACCAGTTTTCGTAACATATTTTCCCCTTTTGAAAAGATTTTGAGTTATGGTAACACATCGTGGTGGGGAAAAAGTGGGGAAAATAGTCTTACATGTAAAGAAAATGATTAAAAAATAAGCCTATAGCCTTCTTGAGGGACATTTTCCAAAAACTCGACTGCTACTTTTTTACGCAAATCTTTCACAAAGGTCTTCAACGCTTCCATACTCATGTATTTTCCCTCCCACAAATGTTCCTCAATCATCGCATACGTTGTGGTCTTCTGGTGATTGATATGTAAAAGATTTAAAAACTCTTTTTCACGCTTACTCAAAGCAATGCAACTCTCTTGGTAAAACAATTTACGCTCTAAAGGAGCAAAGTAAAGTTCTTTGCACAGTTTTATTTTCCCCGCAACACTCTCCTCACACACGCACAGTAAGCCTTCCAATAAACGCTGTGCATTGACAGGTTTTAAGATAAAATGATCAATCTTAAGATTGATAAGCTCCATCAAATACTCTTCTCTTGAGTAGGCACTGAGCATCACAATGGGGGTGTTTTTATCTTCAGCTCTAATATTTCGCACCAGTTCAATCCCATCACCGCCGTGCATATGAATGTCACTTAAGATAACATCAGGCGTTTTTTCCTTGTAGAGTTGATACCCTTCTTTACCATCACGTGCGCCATACACATGTGCAAAATAATAGCCTAAACTTTTCATCAAACGCTCTCTAATGCCATCTTCATCTTCCACACATAAAATGCTCAAACGCTTCAACGCTTCTATTTTTTCTTCCATCTTTAAACCTCGATGCTAAAGAGTGCACCCTCCAAGGTGTTACTCGCCGTTAATTTTCCACCCATATTTTGCTCAATAATCATCTTTGCCATATAAAGCCCAAGCCCCGAACCGCTCGTTGTTTTAGTAGAAACGTAGGGTTCAAACAAACTCTCATACACCTTTTCATCAATACCCCCAGCGTTATCACTGACCCTAACACAGGTTTTTCCATCCGCGTTCATATCCACTTCCACCATAATCATAGGCATCGCAATCTTTCGCTCCACCAAAGCCTCTTTGGCATTAATGATAAGATTGAGCACGACTTGCGCGTATTCATTGGGGTATCCATCCACGTATGGACTTTGCAAAATCTTTACATGTAAAGCGATATGGGCATTTTTAAGCAATGCCGATGCCAATGTTACCGCCTCTTGACACGCGTACGCAACGCTAAAATGCTCTTTCTGCCTTGATGGTTTGAAAAAATGGCGAAAATCATCAATGGTGCGCGACATATAAGAGAGGAGTTTATCAGCTTCTTGAGCACTATAGGCTATCATTTCACGTGAGGCTTTACCAAACTTAGATGCCGTCTCTAGCTCCATGAAAATAGCAGAAACTTCACTGAGCGGTTGTCGCCATTGGTGTGCGATAAGGCTTAACATCTCTCCCATTTGCGCCAAACGAGACTGCTGTAAGAGTGCTTTGTCTTTTTGCTTTGACTCTTCAAGTGCTTTGGTGATTTTAAAACGCAAAGAGGCATTAAACTCTTTAAGTGCTTCGGTTTTAACTTTTACCCGCTTACGATACGACTCTAGCGCGTCATTGATTTGCTTGGTCACAATAAAGGAGAGAAGTCCAACAACGAGCATACAAAAAAGCGCTATCATCATAACGCCAAACACATAACGATCCATCCGCTCTTTCATCTCTTCTTTTTTAAGCGCTATTTCGTGTTCAATATCATCTTGATACACACCCGTTCCGACCACCCAATTCCACGGAGCAAATAACGCCACATACGAGATTTTTTTGCTTGAGTTTTTTGCGTGAGGCTTACTCCAATAATACTCTACAAAACTCCCTTTGTCATCTTTGCTTTGCAACGCTTTTTGAACAAAGTCTTGAATGATAAAGACTCCTTTTTCATCTTTGAGTTCCGCATCATCTTTACCGATACTCTCTTTTCTAAACGGATGAGCTAAGAGGGTATGCGAGGTGTTGTGTATCCACACGTAACCATCATTGCCATAGCGTAAACTTTGTGTCCACTCTATCATCTCTTCTTTAAGCCGAGAAACTGCCAAATCCAAATATTCAGCCGAACCCACACTCCACCCTAATGGGGCTAAATGTTTTACATAAATACGCCGAGGCCTACCAACGTCTGTGGTTGCATAGCCACTTTCATTGTTAAGAGCCGTATGAATGGCATTTTTAAGCCCAATACGATCACCTAGCTCTTCCAAAGGAAACAGTATCTCGCCCTTCGCATCAATGACAAAATAATACCCTCGATGACCGCTTACATGTAAAGAAGAAAGGGTGAGCAATAAATCTTGCTTAATCTCCAAAATCGCTTTGTTCTCTTTGTTTCTCGCATACAAAGCAATCCCCATCAAATAGATATCATCCACGCGCTCTTTTAGCTCATTGTCTACGCGTTTGTGAAGCATCTTAAGGTGATAATCAAAGTAAGAAAATACCTTTTGAATTTCAGAGACCAACGTTGTTTTTTGTGTTTGGAGAAGTTTTTGCTCTAAAGAAAGGCTTTCTACATGTAAATTAGCACGCTCGATAAAAATAAAAAAAGAGAGAATAAAAAGCGTCAAAAGTCCGACAGTCATAATAGGTGTTAGAAAAATAAGCTTTGGCAGATGCCGTTCTTTAAACATAAACCCATCCTAAACTTTTAGTATTGCTATTGTAGCAGGTGGGAAATATACAGTCAATTCATAGTATAATCCCTAAAAATGCTATAAGGTACGTAGAAAAATGAAATACGATGTGATTGTTATTGGTGGAGGACATGCAGGTGTTGAAGCTTCACTTTCATGTGCTCGTTTAGGACACAAAACATTACTGATTACGATTTTGGCAGAACAAATCGGAGCAGTGAGCTGTAACCCCGCGATTGGAGGACTTGCTAAAGGACATTTGGTGCGAGAACTTGACGCACTGGGTGGTCAAATGGCTCTTGCAACAGATGCGTGTGGTATCCAGTTTCGCACATTAAACCTCTCCAAAGGCCCAGCCGTGAGAGGAAGTCGTGCACAAATCGATATGGACAGATACCGCATTTACATGCGCAATCTTCTTTTAAACACTGAAAATCTAAGCGTCACGCAAGAGATCGCTGATGAAATCATCACACAAGATGGTGTTGTTACAGGGGTCATCACAGAGCTAAAAAACCATTACCATGCACGAAAAGTTATCTTAACCACAGGAACGTTTTTAAGAGGTCTTATTCATATTGGAGAGCATCAAAAAGAGGCTGGGCGTGTGGGTGAGTTCCCAGCTGTTCATCTTTCGCATTCACTCAAATCGTTAGGACTTGAGATGGGACGGCTTAAAACAGGAACCTGTGCAAGAATTGATGCTAAGAGCATTGATTTTTCCAAAATGGAGCTACAACCGGGCGATCCAAATCCTCCTGCATTTAGTTTTAGAACAGACAAACAAAGCTTTCATCCACACCAATTACCCTGCTATATCGCCTATACCAATGAAGAGACACATACCATTATTGAAAGTAATTTTCACCGAGCACCTTTATTTACAGGTCAAATCGAAGGGGTAGGACCACGTTATTGCCCAAGTATTGAAGATAAAATCAACCGCTTCCGCGATAAAGAACGTCACCATCTTTTCATCGAACCTCAGACAAAAGAAGCTACGGAGTATTATATCAACGGTTTTAGCACCTCTTTGCCTACCGATACGCAACTGGGTATGATTCGCTCCGTCGAAGGAATGGAAAATGCAAAGATTGTGCGCTTTGGTTATGCCATTGAGTACGATTATGTGCAACCAACAGAATTAAAGCACACCTTAGAGACCAAAAAAATTTCAGGGCTCTATTGTGCAGGACAGATTAATGGAACCACCGGCTATGAAGAAGCCGCAGCGCAAGGTTTGATGGCAGGCATTAACGCTTCACTTGCTTTAAAAGATGAAGAGCCATTCATCTTACGTCGTGATGAAGCCTATATTGGTGTTTTGATTGATGATTTGGTGACAAAAGGAACGAAAGAGCCTTACCGTATGTTTACAAGCCGTGCGGAGTATCGCTTATTGTTGCGAGAAGACAATGCGGATTTACGCCTCATGCCTTATGGCTACAAATTAGGGCTAATCGATGAAACGACGCATCAAAGAATGGTTAAAAAGCATCAAGAGTTATCAGAAGGCCTTGAGTTTCTTGAAAACACGCAACTCACCCCTTCCAATGAAAATGTTGCTTTTTTAGCCAGTATTGGGGAAGATAAAATCACAGACAAAGTGAGCCTTCAAAAAATTGTGGCACGTTCAGAGTTTACGATTGAAAAACTTGAAAAACTTGCTCCCTTGGTGGCTTCTTTTAGTGAAGAATCCAAAGAGCAAATTTTGATTGAAGCAAAATATAAAAACTATATCCAAAAACAAAAAGAGCAGATTGATACCATGAAGGCCATGATAGATATCAAAATCCCTCCGATGATGGACTTTTCATCTATCTCAGGTCTTAGCAATGAAGTGGTAGAAAAGTTACAACGGTTTAATCCACCCACACTCTTTGCAGCCAGTGAAATCAGCGGTATCACCCCTGCGGCTTTGGATATCCTACATGTTTATATCAAAATGTTTAATAAAAAATAAAAAAGAAACAAATAAATTATGACATATGTCATCGATTCTTAAACATTGATGCGATAAAATGAAGTCAAATTAAACTACACGAAAGGAAGAAGGATGGCTGTTGAGAAAAGCAGACGAGACTTTATAGGCATGGCATTCGGCGGTTTTGCAGCCGTTGGGGGCGTTGTTGCCCTTGGCGCTATGAAGAAGACTTGGGACCCACTACCAAGCGTACAATCCGCTGGATTTATTACCGTAGATCTCTCTCCAATGATGGAGGGAGAAGTTCAAACAATACAATGGAGAGGTAAACCTATCTTTGTATTGAAGAAAAGTGCGGATATGAAGAAGAACGAAAACCGAGATGTAGTAGCGGGCAATAAAAACTACACCGTCATTGTTGGTCTTTGTACACACTTAGGCTGTATCCCTACATGGGCTCCTAAAACACAGCAGTTTAAATGTGCCTGTCATGGTGGCGAGTTTGATGCAAGCGGTGTTAATACCTTTGGACCACCCCCTCGTCCGATGGATATTCCTCCCTTTAAAATTGATGGTGAGAAGCTTGTTTTGGGTGAAGAAGGTCCTGAGTATAAAAAATTAGTTGAGAAGAAAGCATAAGGAGACGGGCATGGCAGAGATTAAAAAAGCCTCAGGCGTAATCGATTGGCTCGATCAGCGCTTAGCAGTAAACGTATTAGCCAAGGTTCTTATGACAGAGTACTGGATTCCTAAAAACATCAATTTCCTTTGGGCAATGGGTGTTGTTTTGGTGGTCTTATTTAAAATCTTGATTGTATCAGGCATTTTTCTTTTGATGTACTACAAACCAGATATCAATTTAGCATTTGACAGTGTCAACTACACGATTATGCAAGAAGTTGAATACGGCTGGTTATGGAGACATATGCACGGTGTTGCGGCATCTGTTATCTTCTTAGTCATTTATATTCATATGTTTACCGGTATCTATTATGGCTCTTATAAAAAAGGACGTGAGATTATCTGGTTAACAGGTATGGCTCTTTTTGGAATTTTTTCAGCAGAAGCGTTTAGTGGTTATATGCTTCCTTGGGGTCAGATGAGTTATTGGGCGGCACAAGTTATTACCAATCTTTTTGGGGGTATCCCTTTTATTGGTGAAGCATTGGTTGTTTGGATTAGAGGTGATTATTTGGTGGCTGATGCGACGTTGACACGCTTTTTCATGTTACACGTTCTCTTACTACCACTTGCTATCATTCTTTTAATTGCGATTCACTTCTATTCACTGCGTATTCCTCACGTGAATAACCAAGAAGCAGAAGAGTTTGATTTCGATAAAGAGGCTAAAAAATATTTAGAAGGTCGTAAAAAAGAGTCTAAAGTGGTTCCTTTTTGGCCAGTGTTCCTCTCTAAAGATTTCTTTGTTGTGGGTGTTGCGCTAACAGGTTTCTTCTACCTTGTCTGTTACCACTTCAACTTTGCAATGGATCCTATCAACTTTGAGCCTGCGAACAATATGAAAACACCCGCTCACATTTACCCTGAATGGTATTTCTTGTGGAGCTATGAAGTCTTACGAGGGTTTTTCTTTGATGTAGCAGGAATTGCTGCGATGGATATTGGTTTGGCAGCGTTTGGATTTGCCAACGTTATCTTTATGCTATTGCCATTTTTGGACCTGAATCCAAACCATGTTGCGCCTGCGCACAAACGACCTTTGTTTAAATACTGGTTCTGGTTATTGGTCATTGATATGATTGTCCTCACCGTTTATGGAAAATTACCTCCAACAGGAGCGAATGCATGGGTAGGCTTCTTTGCCGCACTTGCTTTCATTCTACTGTTTGTTGTGCTTCCTATTATCACAAAAATGGAAGCAAAATGCCAAGGAGGTGAGAAATGAGAGAATTAAAAGTATTAGCGGTGGTTGCTTTTTTCACCGCATTAATTTACTGGGGCGTTGAGCCTTTTGCTCATTCACAAATGCACCCACATGTTGCTCCTGCTGATTTTGCTTTTAAAGATTTAGGAGCCAATACCAAAGCGGGCAATGCAAAAACAGGCGCTGACACATTCATGAGTGCTGGCTGTACAGGCTGTCACGGTGTAGCTTCTGCTAATATCCCAGCTCCTATGGACGCAGCTGCGGCTTCTGGTTCGTTTGGGGTTGTGCCACCTGATTTAAGCAGTGCGGGTTTGATTTATGATAAAAATTACTTGGCTGCTTTAATTAAAGAGCCAACCAAAGCACTCAAAGTCTCTCACAAGTTTAATGATGAGAAACCCCATCCTATGATTGCATTCTTTGGACTTGGTGGCGATATCGATCAAGAAATCGCAGACATCGTAGCGTATCTTCAAAGTATTGCGCCTAAAAGCATGAGCGATAAAGAAGTCTATGCGGATGCATGTCAGAGATGTCATGATATGAAATACGATAAAGTATTTAGCCCAACCGATAAAAAAGCGTTAATGACCTATATGGGTACATTACCTCCTGATTTATCCATTATGATTCGTGCAAAAAGTAAAGAGTATTTGGGCACCTTTATTAACGATCCACAAAAACAACTCTCTGGTACTTCTATGCCTCGTGTTGGTTTAACCTCTAATGCACAAGACCAAGTCATTAACTATATGGAAAAAGTGGGAGATAGAAAGAAAGCTGAAAGAGAAGATTTAGGCTACAAGCTTGTTATCTATATGGCAATCTTTACACTACTTGCTTATTTGTGGAAAGTTAAAATCTGGAGAGAAGTTCATTAAGTAATGCTTTACATGTAAA
>JAGOZL010000074.1 GCA_018058685.1 Sulfurospirillum sp. | reverse complement strand
ACTATGGGCTAATTCATTTACCTCTAAATCAATTTTTTCAAAAGCTTGAGCGGATTGTTTTGTTAGAGAAGAAAGCGCTTCATACTCGGCCTTATGTTCATGCATAAAAGAGTCTGTATTGACTTTCCCATATTTTTTCAATAGTTCAATTCTTGGAATATTGAGCTGATACCACGCCTGTAAATCATTTTTCAGTTGTACAAGTTTTGTTTGATTTTTAGAAGAAAGCAATATAGGTCTTAACTCATCTATGTTTTTTTGACTGTTTGCATAGTTTTCTTCAAAGCTTTTCAGCATCTGTGCGTTACCTAAAAGTTGAAACCCTAGTAACTCCATCATAGAACTTGCTACACTTGCTTCAATTTTTCCTAAGAGAGAAAGTCTCACCGCTGCCATCTTACCATCATTGGCTGTTTTAATCATCTCATAACCTAAAAGTGAAAAGCTTAAAACTAAAACAGCAAGTATGAGTGTTAGTTTTCCCTTAATTGTCGATAATGTCATAGTATATCCCCCATCAAAAAGATGCGAGATTATAGCGAAACAAATTAAATATTTCTCAAAAAATTGACTTTAGCTTTTGTATGTTTCCATTTCACGAGGCATTCCTAAGTAAAATCCTTGTGCATAATCAATGCCTATCTCTTGAATACGCTCCATAATCGCCTCAGAATGCACAAACTCCGCGACGGTTAGAATACCTAATTTATGAGCAAGTGATTGAATATTTTCAACGATGGTTTGGTGTTTTGCGTTGCTATCGATATCTTTGATGAGTGAACCATCAATCTTTAAAATATCAGGCGATAAAGAGAGAATTTGATTGAAATTTGAGTATCCTGAACCAAAATCATCAATCGCAATCAAACACCCATACGAGCGAATAAATGCAATAAACTCTGAAAGGAGTGTCATATTGTCAAACGCTTGGGATTCGACTATTTCAAAGGTAATTCGACTGGGGTTTGAAAATGTAGAGAGTTTTTCTTCTAAAAAGAGTTTGGTACGCTGTGACTTCATATCGTCAAAACTAAGATTGATACAAAAAGACTCTTCACGCGTACTAAAATAGTGCAATGTTTTATCAATCATCGCGCGACTAAGTTCACAGTAATGCCCCGTTTTTCGAGCAATCTCTAAAAACTTATGCGGTGTATAGATATCATCTTCCTCTTTTAAACGCATCAAACACTCATACTTTTCAACCATACCCGTTTGCGTGTTAAAAATGGGCTGAACGTAAGGCACAACACCTTGCCAACCGTACTGTAAGGAGCGATGGATGATTTGCACTGTTTGAAGCATATCGGTTTGTTCAACCGTTGTATAAAACCCACTTAAAACATCAATGTTAATATCGATAATTTTATCGACACTCTCCAAGCACTCCAAACGATGGTTTTGTATCAACAAATCACGCATAAAAGAGCGAACGATGTGTAAAGCGGTATTGACATAATGATTGGGTAAGGCTATACGTACATGGGTTTGACTGATTTTTCGAAGCTTTTCAAAATACTCATCGTCATAAACGCCTCCAAAAAGTTCTAAAAACCAAATTTTAATTTTTTGACGGTGCATCTCAATAATATTTTTGTGGGATAAAAACTGATTGGCGTGACGAAAGCTAAAAATACGGCTGTAAAAAAGCGTTAAAAACGCTTCTAAAGAGTCTTCCGCTAAAGAGTGAATACTTTTAAGTCTAGCAATATCTTCACTTTGAAAATCATAATTGCGTAAAAGCGATTGAAAATTGTCCATTTTTCCCCCACGAAATCGCCTTGCAACAAGCTATAACGTTCTTTATAAATATTTTTAAAAATGCAAAGATGCAATTTTATACTATTTAAAAAAGAAAAAAAATGATACACATCAAGAAAAATACTAATTATGACTCCAGTAAAAGCTCTTTTCGCAGTTTTAGCATTATCTCTTTTGAGCAGAGCTGTTCAACTAAAGAGAGTGCAAAAAGCATGGAAGTACTCGGTCCTTGAGAGGTCGTGATGTTTTCATCGCGAACCACTTTTGGCTCACAAAGATATCCTGCATGATTGATTTTGGTTTCAAACGAAGGGTAGCACGTATAACTATTTTTAAGTACACCCGCACGCTTAAGTGCTAAAGGAGCCGCGCAAATCGCAGCTATCGCTTTGCCCTTTGCATCAAAATCTTGAAGGAGTGTTTGAAGAAGCTTATGTTCTGCCAAATGCACTGAACCTGGGAGCCCTCCAGGAAGCACTACCATATCAAAGCTATCGCCATCAACTTCACGTAAAAGTCTCTCTGCTTTTATCTCAATGCCGTGAGCTCCTTTTACATGTAAATCTTCCAATGCCGCCATCACGACTCTCACACCTGCTCGACGCAAGATATCCACAACCGTGACAGCCTCAATCTCTTCAAACCCTTCAGCTAAAACAACAATGACATGAGGCATGGAAAATCCCTTTACAGAAGAATGAGAGCCTTTTAGATGTGACTAAAAAGCTCTAAGAAGAAGACTATTTTACTTTTTCTAAATACTCACCACGAACGGTGTCAACTTTAATCGTATCGCCTTCTAAAATATGAAAAGGAACTTGAACAACCGCGCCACTTTCTAATGTTGCTGGCTTTCTTCCACCTTGCGTATCGCCTTTAAAGTTAGGCGGTGTTTCAACGATTTTGAGCTCAACAAACGCAGGGGCATCGACACCGATAGGTTGACCATTGTGGAACAACATATCCACATTCATCCCATCAATAATCCAATCTGCCGCTTCGCCTACTTGGTCACGTGTCAAAGCAATTTGCTCATAACTCACGCTGTCCATAAACTGCAAGAACTCACCATCATCGTATAAAAACTGCATGACTTTATCTTCAAGATTAGGTGTTTCACACTTATCACCTGCATGGAATGTCTTTTCAATGACTTTTCCGTTGGTAAATGATTTGATTTTACAACGTACAAACGCCGCACCTTTGCCCGGTTTGACGTGTTGATACTCAACGATTTTATACGGAATACCGTTAAGTTCGATTTTTAACCCTTTTTTTAAGTCGCCCATTCCAATAGAGGCCATTGTTTCTCCTAAATGTAAGTTTTCGCCATTATATCGAAAAAAAGTTTAGAGAAATATTTTTATACATTATATTGTATAATATAACAATTTAATTGATTAATAAATTCGTAAATATAGATATAATATCTTTTTAATTGTTTAAATTATAATTTTATATGTATTTTTTATACTATTTAATTTATATTTAATACAGTTTTAACTACAATATCACGATGAAAACAAACGACATCATCAATCTTTTGCATAATGCCATTGAGGCCGAACACTTGGGGAAAAAGATTTCTCAAAAAAAGATGGCAGATGAATTTGGCATTTCCATGCGAACCTACCAAGAATGGAGATTAGGAAACAGCGCGCCTATGGCGATTCCTGTTGTTTTTAATATGTTAGGTAAATTGAAAGATGAAGATATAGTAAGACTGGTACGCAAGATAAATGACGGGCAAAAGGAAGCGGTATGACCAATCTCTCTGTGTGTGAAAAACGGGCGTTAGAAGAGGTATTTGAGTGTTTAAAAGATGAAAAGTGTCGGAGAACGTATATGGTCAATAAACGCTACTTCACCTATCGCATGATGAAGTTTTACGTGATGACCCGAAGATTTTTACATGTAAGAAGATAAAAATCCTTTTTACATGTAAAAATTAGTGAACAGCGTCTGTGTTATCCATCAAAACAGGCACAACAATCAAAGAGACAATCACTGCCGCAATGGTTCCAAAGATAAGTGCTACACCCAATCCCCCAAAAATAGGATCTGATGCCAAAAGTGTACTGGCCAAGATAATCGCCGCTGCGGTTAAAAAGATAGGCTTTGCTCGCGTAGAAGCCGCTTGCGCTATGGCTTGTTTTTTCTCCACACCTTGATGCATCAGCGTCATACTAAAATCAATCAATAAGAGTGAATTTCGAGAGCTAATCCCCATCAAAGAGATAAACCCTATCAAAGAGGTTGCTGTGAGAAAGAATGTGCCATGACTAAAGATATCCATCACAAAGTGCCCTACAATCACTCCGATGATGGAGAGAAAACTACCCAGTAAAATAATACCCGCTATCGCAAAGCTTTTATAGTACACCACCATCAACAAGAAGATAAGCACTAACGCAGCAATAAACGCACCACCAAGGTCACGAAAAGTGTCCATCGTCACTTTCATCTCACCGTCCCATTTTACTTCAAAAACTTCACCACTGGCTTTATCACGCAAGGTCAAATCAAACAACTGTGCACCGTGCACATCAAAACGCTCTTTCAAAACCTCTTTGAGGCGAGTGCGTGCTTCAAGTAAAGGATAGACTTGAGACACTAAATCAGCTTCGGCAACGATGGTGACCATCTTTTGCAAGTTTTTAGACATTACCGTTGGTGTGGATGCAATCTTTTGAACACGCACTAATTCATTAAGCGGAATCAGAATATTATGAGCATTAGGAATACTCACCGATACCAATTTAGCTTCAAGCTCTTGCAATGAAAGGCTTTTGAGCATTTTAGACCCATCGCTTAAGACTAAAAAGATAGGGATTTGAGAGGGAGAAAGCTCGCTGTTTTTATGCGCAACTGCCATCCCTTCAAAAGAGAGATAAACAAGCGAATGCAACGCTTCAAACGATACAAAAGAGCGCATCGCTTTTTCTTTATCGATCACCAATTCAAAGCGCTCATAAATATCGTCATTTAAAATATCCACATCCACCAAATCTTTTGTCTGTGCTAATACTGTTTTGATTTCCTCGGCTAAAAGACGAAGGGTGGTATCATTTTCCCCATAAAGTTCAACCACAAGAGCGGAGAGTGTCGGAGGACCAGCGGGTTGTTCAACCATCTTGATGCTTGTTCCCTCCACCAAAGGCTCGCAACGTTTCTGAATCAACGGGCGCAGACGATGTACCATCGTGTAAGAACGTTCATCACGGTTGTGCGCATCACTTAAATTGACAACAATTTCACTCAAATGTTCCCCCATCTTAAATCCAGAACCTTTGACCAATCCTGCATAATCCAAAGGAGAACCCATCCCGCTAAACACTTCGATGTCTTGAATTTCTCTCTCTTTTTGAAGAAGGCTCACCACACAATGATTGACCTTTTGATTCTCATAATAAGAACTTCCATTGGGTAAATCAACGTAGATGGAAAACGTATTGGTACTTTTCCCTGGCAACATTTTTGCCAAAACAATATTACTCGGAAACATCGCAATGGAGGCCAAAAAAGCACCTAAGGTTATCCACAACACCCAACGTTTTTTAGAAGGTGTTTGTAAAATATCTTCGATAAAATACTCAAACCGTTGCATGCGTATCCCCTTTAGATTTCGTAGGCTTTTTCAAAAACTTACGTGCTAAAAAAGGTGTAAAAATATAAGCAATGAGAAGCGATGCCAACATCGCAACAGGAACATTGAGCGGAATCGGTTTCATAAATTCACCCATCATTTGCCCTACAAATGCCATCGGCACCATCGTCAAAATAATCGCAATCGTTGCAAGGTTGGTGGGTGCGCCTATCTCATCGGTTGCTTCGATGAGGATTTCATCAAGCGGTTTATCTTGCGAGTGTTCATCGTGCAGATGACGATGAATATTTTCAATCACCACAATAACATCATCGACTAAAAGCCCAAGGCTAAGTAAAAAAGCGAACAATGTGATACGGTTGATGGTTTGGTCACTCATGTACGCGATAAAAATCGTAATAGCTAAAATGGCAGGAACAGTTAACGTCACGATAAAACCTTCTTTCCAGCCAAGAATAAAAATAAGTAAAAGTGCGATAATCACTATAGAAATAAAAAGATGAAAGACAAGTTCATTGACCGCTTCATTGGCACGTTCACCATAATTACGTGTGACTGAATATCCAATACCCGCCTTTTCTAAAGACTCTTTTTGAAGGCTTAAACGCGCTAAGATATCTTCCGCAATTTCAACCGCATTGGAGCCTTTGAGCTTTGAGATGCTTAACGTCACTTGTTCTTGTAAAGGCGTGAACCCATCACCACTGCGATGTGTAATAAAAGCACGTTTTAGATTTTGTACCTCATGCCCTTTGCTGACATGCGCAACGTCTCTCAAATAAATCGCCGAGCCTCCTTGATGTGCAACGATAAGGTTTTGCAAATCGTCCACGCTTTCAATGGCATTGCGTATGCCAAAAACAACCAATTTCCCATCATGTGTGCGATTTTTAATATCGGGTGAACTGGCATTGAGCGCTTTGAGGGCTTCTGAAATCTGAGCTAAAGAGAGACGATACGCAGCAAGCTTGCCTAAATCCACTTCAACATTAAACTGTTCTTTAAGCTCCCCTTTGAGCTCCATCTTTGCGATATTGGGCACTTTCCCAAATCCATTGCGGATAGCTTCGACCTCTTTGTAGAGCGCAACGCTATTTACATGTAAACCTTCTTTGGCATAAAAAGCAATGGAAAGGATGGGAATGTCAATATCAATGTCAAATGGTCGAACCAAAGGGATGGTCGTCCCTTTAGGCAGTTGGTCGATATTTTGCATCACTTTGTCATACAACTTGAGGTTAGACTCTTCTCGGTTTTCACCAATATAATACATCACATTGACCACGCCTACATTATCACTCGCAATTCCGTGGATGTATTCAACCCCTTTTATCTCTTTGATGCGTCGCTCCAAAGGTCGTACAATCACCCGCTCAACCTCTTCCGCACTCGCTCCATTAAGCCCAACGATGACCGTTCCTCCACTGATAGAGATTTGAGGGTCTTCTTCTCGTGGCATCATCAACAGTGCGATTAGTCCAAGAACGATTAAACTCACACCTAAAATGCTCGTGAGAGGATTGTGTAAGAAGATGCGTGCTAGATACCCCGCAAGATAGCGCTCTTTATAACGATAACTCATGGTATTAATCCATTAAAGTGAAGGATAACATACATCCCAGGGTAAATCTGAGGGGTTGCTTGAAACGCTATCTTAATTTTAAAAGTATGTGCCATAGAACTAATTTGCGGGACAATCGAATCAATCACACCTTGTGTCTTATAGCCAATAGAATCCATGACAAGCTCTACCTTATCACCTTTTTTTAAAGAAGAAAGATGACTTTGGGAGACATCTGCAACCACCATCAGACGACTCAAATCGGAGAGCACTAAGGCTAAAGCGCCTGGAAGTGCCATCTCCCCAGTTTTAACATTTTTGGAAATAATGACGCCATCATTTGGGGCACGCACTTTAAGGTATTGGTACTGGTTATTGACCTCTTGGAGTTTTTGTTTTGCTTGTACAACTTGTTTTTGGGCTATTGTCATCATTGCCTTAAGGTTACTTGCTGAGAGTTCTAAATTTTCAAGCTCAAATTTAGAAACCATATCTTTGGCATACAGCCTTTGATGACGCTCGAAGTTGAGTAAAGCATTGTTGTATTGGCTTTCATACATCTGGGCATTGAGCTGTGCTTGTGCGATGCTGAGTTCAACTTGAACTTTAGCGGTATCAACCTCTTTTGCATCGATTTCGTAAAGCAAATCTCCTTTTTTAACCACACTTCCCTCTTCCACATAAACCTCTTTAACAAATCCCATATGTCGGCTGGTGATATTTTTTTGATTATCAGAGATGACAACACCACTTAACGTAATGGTCGATGCATGGAGCATACTGACGCATGCAAATGCCCAGATTAAAACGTTTACATGTAAAGATTTCACTTTGTTTCCTTGTGGATTAATTTTTCCAATGCAAAGATGGTTTCATTGCGTGCATTTTGTACCTCTTTGAGGCTCAAAATCTTTGCAAGTTCAGCGGATTGCTTCATCATCACATCATTGATGGAGACTAACTTTTGAGCATACCTTCCTGCGTAATTTTCATAAATACGATGGGCTAAGTCCACCTCTTTTTTCAAGCTCTGTATGTGGGCATCATAGTTATGAATCTGGGTTTGCATCTGCTTTACATGTAAATCCACACTTTTTTGAGCCAAGAGAAGCTGTTGTTGCGCTTTGAGATTTTCCACACGTGCTTTTTCTAAATTGTATGTATCACTTCCCCCTTTAAAAAGGTTCCAGCGCAGTTGAATACCCACCGTGTACGCATCATTTTTAGAAAAATCCTTAAACAAAGAGTCACTCCCACTGCCATACTGTGCAAAAGCATCAATGTGAGGCAAAAAATGACTCTCATGCAAAGCCATGTTCATCTGAGAAATTTCCACACCTTTTTGGGCTTTTTGAATTTCTATCGTTTGTGTGTCATTCTCTTCTACGTCTATCATTGTCATCGCATCTTCGTAGGAACCCTCTATCGAAGTGATAGGTTCATTGATCAGAAACGAGACGAAATGGTACAGTAAGGTCTGATTGGCTTGCGCTTGTGTGATTTGTCGCTCAATATCACTCAGACGGACTTGGACTTCCAAAACATCGACATGCTTCACATAACCCTCTTCAAACATAGCGTGTGTTGTTTTTTCAAGGCTTGCCGTATTGTGTGCCATGGTTTTTAGATGCTTCAAATAAACATTTAATAAAGAGATAGCGTAAAAGCTCTTTTTGAGTTCAAAGATTTTTTGGGC
>JAGOZL010000073.1 GCA_018058685.1 Sulfurospirillum sp. | reverse complement strand
GTGCTGGATGACGTCGAAGCGGCGAAGAAGAGAGCCAAAGAGATTGTTCAAAGTATCATTGGGTAATGAAGCCAAAAATCCTCATCAGTGCGTGTTTGCTCGGTGAAAATGTCAAATACGATGGTGGCAATAACCGTTTACATGTAAAGAGTTTAGAGCAGTGGCAAGAGGAGGGTGTGCTCGTTCCTCTTTGCCCTGAAGTGCTAGGAGGTCTTAGTGTTCCACGCCCTGTGTGTGAGGTCATCAAAGGGACGAGACAGGTCATCACTCAAAATGGTGAAGATGTGAGCGAGGCTTTTTCAAGGGGTGCTAAAGAAGCGTTACGCATTGCACAAGATGAGGGCGTTGTGATGGCGATTTTAAAAGCCAGAAGCCCTTCGTGTGGGAAAGATGTCATTTATGATGGCACCTTTTCACATACAAAGGTCAATGATTCTGGCATTACATGTAAACGACTTCAAGAAGAGGGTATCCCCGTATTTAACGAAGAAGAACTGGACAAAGCTCAACTTTTTTGGAGCAGTTGAGATTTTGCTTTTTTTGTTAAAGAGCCAAAGACCAAATGGTACGATTCATCTATCCACGCACACAGCAAGGATATATCAACATCATCATTACATGTAATGGTATTCCAGTGCTTTTTGTTCATATGATAGCCTCCGCTGACACTTTTATACATCGCTCGTAACTCAAGCGCGTAGTAAGGGTCGCATTTTAGGTTGATGCGAGGAGGGGTGCTGGTTTCATCGATGAGTGCGAACATCTTATTTCCTACTTTGAAAACAGCCGTAGTTTCATCAAAAGGGTACTCTTTTATGGCACCATTTTTTCCCAAGCAATATTTTTCTAAAAGCTCACGTGTCATCTATTTGCATCCGCAGCTGTTTTCGTGGTCATTGACCATGCCACACGCTTGCATAAAAGCGTAGAGAGTGGTTGAACCGACAAATTTAAAGCCTCGTTTTTTCAAATCTTTCGTGAGCGCATCTGAAATACTTGAGGTGCAAGGCGCTGTTTTATAATCGGGAATATCGTTCATGATAGTTTTGCCATCCACATAGCGCCAAAAGTAATTATCCAGTGAGCCAAACTCTTTTTTAATGGCTTCAAACAGCTTTGCATTATGAATAATCGCTTCAATTTTTGGGCGACTCTTAATCACTTCGCCTTCTTGCAAAATGCGCTCCACATCCATCTCTCCCATACGAGCGACTTTTTCAAGCATAAAATGAGCAAAAGCGTTGCGATATCCCTCTCGTTTTTTCAAAATAGTGAGCCAACTAAGCCCAGCAGATTGCGTTTCTAATGAAAAAAGTTCAAACAACGCTTGGTCATTGTGCAGAGGTTTTCCCCACTCTTCGTCGTGATAAGCCACGTAAATTGGTTCACTGAGCTTGACCCAGCCGCAACGTGAAAATTGCTCGCTCATTTTGCTTCCTTTGGGAGTTTTTTAGAGGTATCATAGACTAATTCGTAGTAGTGGTTGTTGTTGAAACTAAATTCACACAAGACTTCAAGCCCTAGTTTTTTTGTATGGGCGTTAAACGAACGGTGGTTGATTTTGTTGATAAAGGTGACAAGGATTGCGTAACGCTTTGCCATATGTTCTCTTGCAAACTCAAAAAGTTCTTCTAAAAGACCACTGCCTCTTACTCGTTTATCAACACACACAGGTCCATACTGATAAGAGTTGTAGGGTGTAATCGTTTGACCTAGATAGTTCAGGGTATGTAAATCTTGGAGCATCTGTTTAAAAATAGGCCAAGGCTCCCAAAACTGCCATGAAGCCGACATCACGTAGGCCAAGACTTCATCTTTTTCGCGCGCAATAAAGATACCTTGCTCTTTTTCAATCAACTCTTCAAGTTGCTCTTTGGTAAAAGCGGTGGTGACAAAACCATCTTGTTTATCTTCTGGGTTGATAGAATCGATTTGATATTTAAAATGAAGGGTTAAAATATCATCGATATCATCACACGTTGCAACACGAAGTTCCATGCTTCTTCCTTTTTTTAAAGGTATTATACACTGTGCTATCATAAATCAAAAAAGATAAAATCACTCCTATTAACTTTTTGTTTATAAAAGGTTAATAGTGTGTTTAAACAACTTCTCTATACTTTCATTACCAAGACAATTACCTCCTTTTTGTGTAGAACCTAACAACTTTAAAAATCAGCTTCCAGATTGCCCGGTCTGGAAGCTTTTTTTTTACCTAAAAAATGACTATAATCTCAGCCATGAAAACACTTTTTTTAGCACTCATCTTTTTTACATGTAATGTTTTTGCAAGCACGCTTCATTTAGCGATGTCTTCTAATCCTAGCCGTATCAATCCTATTCTTTCGACCGATGCAGCGAGCTCTCAAATCACAAAGTGGATATTTAACGCGCTTATCACGTACGATAAAGATGCCAATATTATCCCTGAACTTGCACGAAGTTATCATTTTGTCGATGACACGACGCTCATTTTTGAGTTACGAGATGATGTGACATGGAGCGATGGAGTGCCTTTTTCGGCTCGTGATGTACTTTTTACGTATGAAACGATTATCTCGCCTAAGATTTTTACACCGTATGCTTCAGGGTTTATGCACATTTTACATGTAAAAGCCTTGGATGATTTTAGGGTTGAAGTCAAATACAAATACCCTTACTTCAAAGCGCTTGAGACATGGATGATGGAGATTTTGCCTTATCATAAACTGAAAGATGAAAAAGAGTTGATGACAAGCGCTTTCAATCAAGCTCCCCTTGGCACAGGACCTTACACATTAAGCCAATTTGCGATTTCTAAAGATATTGTCTTAGAGGGCAATAACAACTATTTTATTCACAAGCCAAATTTAGAAAAAATTATTTTTCACTATCTGCCTGATAAATCCGCTGAATTTTTGATGCTCAAATCGGGAAAACTCGATGTTGGCTCCCTCACACCGCTTCAATTAGAGCGACAAATTGATGAAGATTTTAAGAAAAAGTATGCGATTTATGAAGATATCGCTCATAACTATTCGTACATGGGATTTAATTTAGAAGATGAAAAATTTAAAAACCCAAAAATTCGTCAAGCGCTTTCTTTAGCGATAGACAGACAAGAGTTGGTGGATATTTTGTACTTTGGGCATGGAAAAGTCTGCTCAGGTCCTTTTTTACCCGGAACGGGTGCTTTTAATGAAGCGGTTAAAGTGCCCAAACAAGATATTGTCAAAGCCAAAGCGCTCTTAAAAGAAGCAGGATACGATGAAAATAATCCCTTTACGTTTGAACTTAGTACAAGTGCAAGTGGGACGGGCAGTTACTCCGCGCAGATTTTACAGCATCAACTGGCAAAAGCGGGTATTGTGATGAAACTGCGCGTGATGGAATGGCAAGCGTTTTTAAATACAGTCGTACTGCCGCGTAAATTTGAAGCTGTTTTGATGGGATGGTCGCTAGGGCTAAAACCTGATGCCTACAGTATTTGGCACAGCGAGTCACGTCGTAAAAGCGGGTTTAATTTTATAGGCTATCAGAATGAAAAAGTAGATAAGCTCATCAAACAAGCTGAAAAAACAGTCGACCAAGAAGCATTTGACACGCTTTACCGTGAAATTTTTGCGTTGATTGTGGAGGATAATCCCTATTTGTTTCTCGTGATTCCCAATTCTATTACGGTTGTCAATAAAGCTATTTCACCCGTTTCAAGCTCGATAATAGGCGTGATGCACAATACGATTGATTGGATCAAAGCAGACTTTTAACTTTCCTCCTATATTAATTGTGATACAATGTAAGCTTAAGAGAAATGACTTTATACAAAAGGAATAAAAATGAAAAAATTTGTGTTTTCACTGGCGGCATTGACATCTTTTATGTTTGCAGCGCCAACGGCTTATAATTACGAAATAACACCAACAATTGGTGGTGTTCTACCAGAAGGAAATTTAGACCTCGATAACCAATTAACATATGGATTAAGATTTGGAATTAATCTTGAGAATACTGTTTTTGACCAATTTGAATTAGGTTATGACAGAACAAGCAATGTTGATTATAAAGGAAGAACAGACGAGGCAGACTTTAATCGTTACTATGGTAACTTAGTGAAAGAGTATAAAATGTCTCCAGAAACAGCATTGTATGCACTCGTAGGTCTTGGTTATGAAGATATTAAAAATGAGCAACTTGATAATAGAGATAGCATGTTTGCACAATACGGTGGTGGTGTTAAATATTGGGTAACTGATAACTTTGCTCTAAAAGCAGAAGTTCGTCATGCGATGAAATTCCATGGCGGCGATAATAATATGTTCTATAGCCTTGGGTTTGTGATTCCTTTTGACGCAAAAGCTGTTCCTATTATAGCAAAAGCTGAGCCAAAACCAACTCCCACTCCTGTTGTAGCACCAACTGTACCAAAGGACAGTGATAGTGATGGTGTTTATGATGATAAGGACAAATGTCAAAATACACCAAAGGGAACAGTTGTTGACGCAGATGGTTGTACAAAAATTATTCGCCTACATGTAAACTTTGACTTTGACCAATCGACTATCAAACCAGAATACGCAAAAGAGATTTCAAAAGTAGCTGAGTTTATGAAACAAAATATCGGTTATAGTGTCGTTCTTGAAGGTCATACCGATTCTAAAGGAAGTGATGCTTATAACCAAACGCTCTCAGACAAGCGTGCAAAAGCGGTTGCGAAAGCTTTATCAGACCTTGGTATACCAAATGCTAAAATCACAACAGAGGCATATGGTGAAAGCAAACCCGTTGCTACCAATGATACTGATGTGGGTCGTGCTGAAAACAGACGTGTTGACGCAAAATTTACAAAGTAGATTTTAATACAGAAGCCTTTTTAAAGGCTTCTGTGACACTTATTTTTTAAAAATATCCCCAATAATTTTACTACCACTGCTCAGAGGGTTGTCTCTAAGTGCTTTTTCTTTTTGTCCTATCATATAAAAAAGTCCATCTAGCGTTTTTCGTGCAATATAGCTTTCGATATCTTCATCCTCTTTAGGAAGCGCATCTTGCATTCCAAAATTTTTAGCAATCCCTGAAGCTTGCCCTAAAAGAGCGGTTGCTTCTTTGCCAACACCTTCATTGCTTTTTGTAAAACCACTCAGTGTTTTATACGAAGACATCACATTGCTTTGTGAAGCACTCTCTTTGATAATGGGCATAATGGCGGTTAAGAGTTTATCTCCTGTTTTAGATTTAAAATAGTCCGTCGCCGCATTTTCTTTACCATTGATAATACTTTTTGCATCTTCTATGCTCATAGAACTAAGTGCATCTCCCAAGATAGAAGCTGTTTTAGGGATCGCTTTGGACGCGGCGGTGTTCATTGTGTGCACAAAATCATCCACATAGGCTTTACCACCCATCTTTTCCGCAGCCGATGCAACAGTTTTTAAAGTACTAGGAAGGGGGATTTTAACAGCGCTGTTATTTAAAAATCCATCTTGTTTTCCTAAAAGAGAAACAGCTTGGTTGACACCCATGCCAAGTGCTTCTTTGAGTCCCTTTGAAGCATAGTCTTGATTGATGCCATCGCTTTTTGTTGAGCCACTTTGCACCGCGGTGGTGGAAGAATTGGTGAGGGTATTGAGGGTGTTTTGCCAGTTGGCACAAAGCGCTAAAGGTAAGATAAGAAGAGCAATTTTCCTTGTCATGGGCTATCCTTGTTTAATAAACATTTGATTATAATACCCCCTTACATGTAAAAATAGGGTTAAAAATATCTGTGATTAATAGCTCTTTTACTGCGTATATAAACCTTGAATTCTAAAGGAATAAGTGTGCAAATAGTCGTTAACGCTGAGCAACTTCAGCTTGAAAAAGAAATGACCTTGGAAGCGTTTATTCGTGAAAAAGGGATAAATCCTCTTACCATTGCTATCGAATATAATTACACGATTGTAAAGAAAGAAGTATGGAGCACGATCACACTGTGCGAGGGAGACAATCTCGAAATTGTCACATTTGTAGGCGGAGGAAAATAAATGAACGATTCATTCATCATCGGTGGACACACACTAAAGAGTCGACTATTCTTAGGAAGTGGAAAATACGCATCGAATCAGATGATTCCAAGCCTTGTTGAGGCTTCTTGCGCACAAGTGATTACGGTGGCATTAAGGCGTATTGACATGCAAGCTAGTGAAGAAAATATTATCTCTCACATTCCCAAAGAGATGATTTTAATGCCTAACACTTCAGGCGCAAGAACCGCTGAAGAAGCTGTACGTATAGCACGTTTAGCTCGGGCTTCAGGATGTGGTGATTGGATTAAAATCGAGGTCATTTCTGATAATAGGTATTTAATGCCCGATAATCAAGAAACCATTAAAGCAACTGAAATTCTCTCCAAAGAGGGCTTTTGTGTTTTTCCCTATATGAGTCCTGATTTGATGGCGGCAAAACGTATGGTCGATGCGGGGGCTGTGGCGATTATGCCACTAGGCTCTCCCATTGGAAGTAACCGAGGTATTCAAACTAAGGAGTTAGTACGGATCTTAATCGAAGAGATAAACCTTCCTATTATTGTCGATGCAGGCATAGGAAGACCCTCTGAAGCGGCGGAAGCGATGGAAATGGGTGCGGCGGCCGTGCTTGTTAATACCGCGATTGCAACCGCGGGAGATCCTTTAAAAATGGCACATGCATTTGGCTGTGCTGTTCAAGCAGGCAGAGAGGCGTATCTTGCAGGGATTGGCGGTGTGCAAACGTATGCCCAAGCATCTTCGCCTTTGACGGGTTTTTTACATGAGTAAAACAGAAACCTCTTTTTTTGATGTTTTAGCGGGGTACAACCATTTTGATTTTTCAGTTTTTTTCGAAACAGTCAGTGATGCAGATGTGCAAAGAGTTTTACATAAACAAAGACTTGGGCTGAATGATTTTTTAGTGTTACTCTCCCCAAAAGCAGAATCCTATCTTGAAGTGATGGCACAAAAAGCGCATAAAATCACACAGCAACATTTTGGAAAAACAATTTTATTGTACACGCCTATGTATCTTGCCAATTATTGTATTAATAAGTGCGTTTATTGTGGGTTTCGTGTCGATAATGAGCTACCTCGTACAAAACTTTCCTTAGATGAAGTGGAGGCTGAAGCAAAACTGATTGCAGCGACGGGATTAAAGCATATTTTGATTTTGACAGGGGATTCTACCAAGCATTCATCGGTTGAGTATATCGCCTCATGTGTGAAGGTATTGAAAAGCTATTTTACCTCAATTAGTATTGAAATCTATGCACTGGAAGAAGCGCAATATGCTGAACTTGTGGATGCTGGGGTTGATGGTTTGACCTTGTATCAGGAGGTTTATGATGAGGGTATTTATGAGCAACTTCATCTTCATGGACCAAAACGAGATTATCGCTTTCGCCTTAATGCGCCAGAAGAAGCAGCAAAAGCAGGTATACGTTCAGTCAATATCGGGGCATTGATGGGGTTAAGTGATTGGCGAAAAGAGGCATTTTTTGTTGGAATGCATGCCGATTATTTGCAAACACGCTATCCTGAATTGGAAGTGAGTATCTCTCCTCCGCGTATTCGCCCACAACTAGGAGGCTTTATGCCTCGTGTTGAAGTGAATGATAAAAATTTAGTGCAGTATATGGTGGCATTTCGACTGTTTATGCACCGAAGTGGCATAACGCTTTCCACACGAGAGAGTGCGCACCTTCGGGATAAATGTGTGAGATTAGGTGTCACAAAAATGTCAGCAGGTTCCACCACTGCCGTGGGAGGACACTCGAAAGAAGAGAGTGTTGGACAATTTGAAATTTCCGATGAACGTAGTGTGGAAGAGATGGCTCAGATGCTCTACCAACAGGGGTATCAGCCGGTCTATAAAGATTGGCAAGCATTTTAATGAAGGAAAAATAATGGCGCACAAACCTTTGATGAAGCATTTTTTAACAACCGATATTTATGGCATTACCGCAGAGGAGTTCTCTTTGGGGCGAAACAATCTTGAGGTTATTAAGCAGATGTTAGATGCAGGTATTAAAGTGATTCAGTACCGAGAAAAAGATAAAAAAATGGATGTGATGTACCAAGAGTGTTTGGCAATTCGCAAAATGACCTTTGAAGCCGACGCGACATTTATTATCAATGACCATATTGATTTAGCGATGATTGTCAAAGCTGATGGTGTTCATATTGGGCAAAATGATTTGCCTCCTTTGGAAGTGCGAAAACTCATTGGTGAAGAGATGATTTTAGGCTTGTCAACCCACTCTCCTCAAGAAGCAAAGCGTGCAGAAGCATTAGGCGTTGTTGATTATATCGGAGTAGGGCCTATTTTTGCGACACAGACAAAAAAAGATGTCTGTGCTCCTGTAGGATTTGATTATTTAGAGTATGTCGCACAAAGTTCTTCAATTCCCTTTGTTGCTATTGGTGGTATTAAAAAGCACAATCTTAAAGAAGTGAAAAAAAGAGGGGCTCGCATCATTGCTTTGGTGACAGAAATCGTGGGTGAGCAAGATATTAAGCAAAGAGTTGATGAGATTAGAGCAATTCTTCATAACAGTAATGGATAACGTAAGCATGAAGACAATTTTATTTGATTTGGATGGAACATTGATTGATTCAACGGAAGCGATTTTAGAGAGTTTTAGTGTGGCGTATGAGACATTTGGGCGAAAAATGCCAGAAGAGAAGGAGATTAAAAAAC
>JAGOZL010000072.1 GCA_018058685.1 Sulfurospirillum sp. | reverse complement strand
GGTCTGTGCCGCGTCGAAAAAGCGTAGGGGGTGAGCAATGGAATACGCAAAAATGAAATTTTACTGTGATGAGCACAGATGTATCGAGTGTGATGGCTGTTCAATTGCATGTGCAGAAGCACATGAATTGCCAGTAGGGATTAGTAGACGTAAAGTGGTAACGATTAACGAGGGGATTCCTGGTAAAGAGTTTTCAACGTCGATTGCATGTATGCATTGTACCGATGCACCATGTGAGCAAGTATGTCCGGTCGATTGTTTCTATATCCGTGAAGATGGTATAGTTCTTCATGATAAAAACACATGTATCGGATGTGGATACTGCTTATACGCATGTCCATTTGGTGCACCACAGTTCCCAAGAGATGGCGCGTTTGGTGCTAAGGGAGCGATGGATAAATGTACCATGTGTGCAGGAGGACCACTCGAGACTAACTCTAAAGAAGAGCGTCACCTTTATGGTCAAAACCGTATCGCAGAGGGTAAAGTACCTGTGTGTGCAGCGATGTGTTCAACCAAAGCATTACTTGTCGGTGATGCAGAATCAATCGCAAATATCTATAGAGCACGTGTTGCAACAAAAGGTAAAGGCCTTAAACTTGCAGCAAATCCTTATGGGTGGGATAAAGCGTATCAATCATGAAAGGAGAGGTAATGAAAAAGTTTAGTTATTTGTTCATTGCCTCTTTGTGTTTGGCATCAGTGGCGTTTGCCGCTGAGAGCCAAATCTGGGGAGAGATGCGCATAGCCAATATCTTTGGATATGGACAAGAGCAGAGCTTAAAACTAGGACCTTTGTTTACCATGCTCCAACATGAGTACTTCACTAAAATCTTTCTAGCGATTTTAGTGTTAGTACCCGCAGCATTTTTGACACACTATATGATTATAGGGCCAAAAGTGTTCCCGCATGATGGGAAAAAGATTCTGGCATTTAGCTTGTATAACCGTATTATTCACCAAGTAGCGGCTGTCTCGTTTATCGTGATTGTTCCTACAGGGTTTGTCATCGTGTTTGGTAGCTTCTTTGGTGGAGGAACATTTGTAAAATTGTGTAAAGATTTACACGGTATCTTTACGATTCCTTTTGCCATTGTTGTTATTCCAATGTTCTTGATGTGGCTTAAAGAAGCCTTCTTTAATATGGATGACGTCAAATGGATGATGATCGTTGGAGGATACCTCTCCAAAGAGAAAAAACCGATTCCTGCAGGAAAGTTTAATGCAGGTCAAAAAATGTGGTACTGGATCGCAACCTTAGGGGGAATGGTCATGGTTATCACGGGTGCTGCTATGTTCTTTTTAGATTTCAATATTGAAATGATAAAAAGTATGACGGGACTTAGCCAAATTGATTTACTCCGTGTAATGGCAATATTACACAATGTGGTAGGTTTCTTGGTGGTAGCTTTATTTATCACCCATGTTTATATGTCTATGTTTGCGATTAAAGGTGCGGTTCATAGTATCCTTAATGGTCACATGGAAGAAGAAGAAGTGAAGATCTTACACAGTTCTTGGTATAAAAAACTCAAAGAACAAGGTAAGGTTTAAGCTTTTACATGTAAGGAGGTCTCACACAGACTTCCTTACATTTTTTATGTTAAAATATGCAAGATTTGCACGTCAAAGGAAGAAAATGGAGCCAATATTTAGTACCAAGATTACCAAAATAAAAGGTAAAGAGAAGTTTGAAAGAGACGACACATTAGTGCGTGAAATAAAGCTTGAACTCATTGTCAATGGCAATAAAGTAGGTGCTGTGATGGCAACACCTGTGGATCAAGAAGCTTTAGCTATTGGTTATTTGATGAGTGAAAATATCATCGAGACCTTTAGTGATGTCACCTCTTTGAAGCTTTTAAATGAAGGTATGCGCGTTGAAATTGAGGCAAAAGTCAACGAAGAAAATATCAAAAAGCTCAATGCTGAAGGTGTTGTTATCAGTGGTTGTGGTAAGAGTATGACTGCTAACATTGACCCCGAAGCGATTGAAGCTAAAGTGATTAAGAGTGATTTTTCAATTTCTGCTGAGTTGCTATCAAAACAGATGAGCCAGTTTTATACTGAATGTCCTTTGTATGAGCAAACAGGCTGTGTGCACACGGCAAAGCTTTTTACCGATGAAAACACTTATTTTATCGGCGAAGATATCGCTCAACACAACACCATTGATAAAGTCGTTGGTAAGGCGCAAATAGCAGGGGTTGATATCTCTAATTCGTTTTTGATGGTCAGCGGACGTCTTTCTTCAGAAATGGTTGCAAAAGCCGTTATGCACCAAATTCCTATCCTTGCTTCACGCACCGCGTCTACATGTTTAGGCTTGATGATAGCCGAAAAATTTGGATTGACTTTAATTGGGTTTGTGCGAGGCGATACGATGAACGTCTACCGACATCCTAGGAGAATCCATGTCTGAGATGCAAGAACTGATTCAAAAATACCTCAACGATAAAGGGAAACTTGATTGTTCCGATGGCTTTAAAATCGCTGCAAAGCTTAAATGCACACCTCTTGAAGTAGGAGAGTGCGCTAAAGCGATGGAGATTCGTATTGATGGTTGTGAGCTTGGACAGTTTGGAAAATTAGAAGGAGGTGTTTATGATGTGGAAGCAGAAAATCGTCTTAAACCTCTTTTAGATGCACAAAACCGCGTTACATGTAAAGCGGCACGTTCAGCCGCAGCGGGCATAGGGCTAAAAAAAATTCGAGGTACGCTCAAAGAGAAGAACTACGATGTGACGTATTGTGAATTGGGATGTTTTAAAGAGAAAAAACGTCCCCGTTTGTACGTTAAAACCAAAACGTGGATAGAAAACAATGAAGGTGAATTGCTTTTTGGTAAAGGTAAAACAGAGATTTTAGAGCTTATTGAAGCGGAAGGCTCCATCTCCAAAGCCTCTGAAAAAATCGGGATGAATTATAAAAAAGCATGGACACACATCAAAATCTTACAAAAAAACATCAACGACACCATGGTGCAAACCAAGCAAGGTGGAGGTGAAGATGCAGGCACAACGCTGACTCCCGTTGCAAGAGAGTTTATTGAAAACTACCGAAAACTCCAAGCGGACATCGAAAACTATGCCAATGAGCGCTTTAAAGAACTCTTCTTAAAACCCCGTAACAAAAAAGAATTTCAAGACAAATAGGTTCTACATGTAAAGAGAAAATAGATTTCTCTTTACATCTTTCTTTCTTGATAAAAGCAAACTTTATTTCTCCCACTTTCTTTGGCTTCATACATTGCACTATCTGCTTCTTTAAGCAGTGTTGGGGCATCTTTATTGGCATTGTAGCTAAAGAGAGTACAGCCTAAACTCGCACCAATCGTGTAATTGCCATGTGTGAGTGCATAGGGTTTGCAAAGATAAGCGAGAACTTTTTGTGCAATACTCTCCACTTGAAGGTGTGCATAATTGTGAGCATTTCCTAAATTTTCTAACAAAATAACAAACTCATCCCCTCCAAGTCTTGCCACCGTATCGCTTTGTCGAATACTCTCTTGCAATCTTTGCGCGACTTGAATGAGCAACATGTCGCCAGCGTCATGTCCATGTTGGTCATTAAGCTCTTTAAAATAATCAAGGTCAATGAAAATAAGAGCGGCATAGTGGTGGGATGACACTTGTTTTCGTATGGCATTTTGAATACTATCCGAGAGCAAAACACGATTAGCAAGGTGTGTTAAAGGGTCGTGGTAGGCCATTTCATGGATTTGTTTTTGGGCTATTTTATGATTCGTGATATCGTTGAAGTTAGCCAGATAGTGTGTGGTAATCCCTTTTTTATTACGAATAGCCGTGATGGTAAGGTATTCAGCATAAATTTCACCATTTTTGCGCTTATTCCACAGCTCTCCTTGCCAAAATCCTTTTTCATGCAACGACTTCCACATTTGGTCATAAAAAGCTTTATCATGTTTTCCAGAGTTAAGAAGTCTAGGTGTCTTACCTAAAATTTCCGATTCTTGATATCCTGTGATCCGCGTAAAGGCTTCATTGACTTTTAAAACCATCTCTTTGGCATCAGTGATTAAAATCGCTTCTTGTGTTTCAAATGCAACGGCAGAGAGGTGCAGTTGTTCGGCTTTTTTTTGTGCGTCAATATTGATGTAGACACCTGTAAGCATGACAGGTTCATGCTCTTTGGTAAACTCAATAACTTTACCACGCACTTGCATCCATAACCACTCATTTTTAGTATTTTTCATACGACGTTCTATTAAAAAACTTCCATGCGCAAGGACTTGTTCTTTGATGGATAAAAACATAGCCCCTGCATCATCAGGATGGGTTAGCGCATAAATTTTTTCCAAAGAAGCTTCAAAGCTGTATGGTTCATACCCTAGTAAGAGATAGCACTGAGGATCCCATGTGATAGCGTTTGTCTGCATATTCCATGTCCAAAGCCCTGTTTGTGTTGCTTCCATAGCAATACGAAACTGTTTATTGTAAGCTAATTGCTCTTTTTGGCGCTCTATTTCACGGTAGTAACTTAGCACCAATGCAAGACCTAAAAAACCACAAAGGGTGATAAGAAGGGTGCTTAACCATAAAATTTTACTACGTTCTTTATCCCAATATCCCAGCGCTGTTGTCTCATTCATATTAACTTCCGTGATAAAAGGGAAAATACGCGCTAAACGAAAGGCGTTCATGAGAGAGTGTTTATTTTTAGTCAAGTGTTCAAAATGGCTTTCCCCTTCTATTTGAGGATGTGAGGGATTGTAGTGTGGCATACCAATACGTAACGCCGCATCGGTTGAAAAAAGTAAAATACCATCTAACCTCCATAAGGAGACATGACCTTGTTCTTGAGGAAGAGAGTGAATGTAGCGATGCGTAAGATAGCTCGTATTGATGTTGGCAACAATGGCATATTCGTCATGTGCAAAAAAAACTTTTTTTATCAGGGGTAAAAAGTGAACGGCGTCTGGCTCAATGGGTTTTTGGGGCGTACTTGGTTGTGCACTGCTCCAATCCCTTCCATGGTGGGGGATGCCTATGCGTAACAGAGGTGTTTCACCAAATGGAATTGGCAAAAAATTATCTGTACTTATTTTAACGCCAATATTAGGGGCATGAGAGCTTGAAAGAATAAGCCCTTCTTTGTTAATCAACGATAACGAGCGTAAATAAGGGGCATTGTAAAGCAACTCTTCTAGGGCAGGAGAGAGTGAGTGGGGTGATGTGATGTCATGGTTTAGAAGAGGAATACGATCTAGCGTATGATTGATTTGTTCTAAAATTTGAGAAAAATGCTCATCAAAGGTATGCGCATGAAGATTGGCGATATGGCGATGTGTTTGCACTGCTTCTTGACGCAAACTAGAGAGTGTGATACCAATAAAAACAACGGTAATAATACTAATTAAAAGCGTGGCAATGAGATAGCGGGTGGTTCCTTTTGGATTGGAAAGAAGGCTCATAGGATTACTTTTGAATAACGATAGGCTCTAGGTGATGCTTTTTAGCCGCATTGAGAAGTCGACCATCTTGCTTTATAGCAGTGATAAAAGCTTCTACTTTAGCGCTCAAAGAAGGCTCATCTTGTGCGATAGCCCAACCGTAAGGTGTGATATGAAAAGGTGTGTTTGGGCGAATAAGTTTTGCCCATTCCCGTTGCGCCATCATCCGCATACCAAAAGGATAATCACTCATAAAAACATCCGCTCGCCCCGCTTCTACTTCTTGTTCGCGTGCGTGTAATGAATCCAAGATAACAAGTTTTGCCCTTTTAAGACGCTCTTGCATCACAAAGACATGGTATGTTCCTTTTGCAACAGCGACCACCACGCCTTCTTGATCGATATCATCCCATGTTTGAATACGAGAGTTACTTTTTGTAGCAACGGCATAAATGTCACTAGCAAGATGAGGGGATGTGAGGCTTAGGTGTTCTAAACGTTGGGGTGTTTGTCCGATAGCAAACATTGCAATATCACACTTTCGTGTTTTGATATCAGCAATAAGTGAGGCAAACGAACTCTCCTTAAATGCAACACCAACGCCCAATTCTTTTGCGAATTCTTTTGCCAAATCGACATCCAAACCTATGAGTTCTTGCGTGCGAGGTTCAATATAGGAGATGCCATAATATTCTGGCCAAATACATACGTGTAATTTTTTTCGCTCCATAATGGAAGAGAGAACATCAGCAGATAAAAAGGAACATAGACAGCTAAGGCAGAGTAGCGATAAAATCATACGAGGCATGCTGTTCACTCCTTTGGATGAGTGTTATCTTGACTTATTTTAGTATAACATAAAAAGTAATAAAAGAGGCACTTTAAAGTAGATTAGTCCGTGTGCACACTATCTACATTTTACACAAATCGTGCTACAATAAGAGACTATACTATATAAAGGAGTCACTCATGTTTATTAAACTTAATGACAGAGTTTATCTCAATGCAAGCAGAATTACCCGTATCAAAATTGATGAAGTTCAAGACGGTATCCGTGTTCGTTTTTATGAAGGTCAAATCCAAGTGGCAAAAAGCCAAAAATTTGAGAGCGTTGCAGCTGCGCAACAATGGGTTGAAAAACTCACTAAGTAATTGTGTAGGCTTACAAAGCCTACAGCTTCTTTTTTTGGCCTAAGGTTTAGGCAAACTTAATTATCTTCAAAGGAATAAAATGAAAATTGATTGTTGTGGTTTGGCATGTCCAGAGCCAGTACTCCAAACAAAAAAAGCGTTAGAAACACTCCCTAATGATACGATTTTAGAAGTCGTGGTGAACTCAATTGCTTCTAAAGAAAATGTGTTACGCTTTGCGCAAAACGCAGGCTATGAAGCTAGAAGTGAAGAGCGTGAAGAGGGAAAGACGGTCATTGCTATTATTAAAGGTTTTACATGTAATGTGGAACAAGGTGATGAAAAAGAGCACTTCTTAGACAAAACACTCTTTTTGAAAAGCGATAGTGTTGGGGAGGGAGAACTAGGAGCCAAGCTTATCGTTGGATTTTTAAAATCAACTTTAGAGCTTCCAAAACTACCTCGTCGCATTGTGTGTGTTAATCGCGCGGTGTTTCTCACAACGGCTGATGCGCAAGCGCCCATTACAGAAGTCTTACAAGCCTTAGAAGCCAAAGGTGTCGAAATCTATTCATGCGGTGTGTGTTTAGAGTTTTATGGCGTCACGGATAAACTTAAAGTCGGTAAAATTGGCAATGCTTTTGGAACGGTAGAGATGCTTTTTGGTGGAGAAGGCACAATTAGTTTATAGGAAACGAATGAATAACGAAGCGAAATTGACAAAATATGTCAAAGCCGCGGGTTGTGCTGCCAAACTGGGTCCGGGAGACCTCACAGAAGCGATTGGTGGGCTTGACTGTCGGCATGAAAATGTTTTAGTCGGTATGGATGAAAGTGATGATGCGAGTGTCTATTTTTTAGACGAAACACGTGCATTGGTTCAAACAGTCGATATCATCACCCCTGTGGTAGATGACCCGTATGTGTATGGGCAAATCGCCGCGGCTAATTCTCTAAGCGATGTCTTTGCGATGGGTGGTGTGGTCGCAACGGCTATGAATATCGTAGGATTTGATGGCTGTCACCACCCACGCTCGGTCTTAAAAGAGATTTTAGAAGGCGGGCAGAGCAAGGTGAGGGAGTGTGGAGGCATCATCATCGGTGGGCACACCATCGAAGCGCCTGAGATGACCTATGGAATGAGTGTCACAGGGTTTGTACACCCCAAAAAAATTTATCGCAATAACACACCCCGTGTGGGCGATGTGCTCATCTTGACCAAACCTTTAGGTATGGGTATCTTAACGACGGCTATTAAAGCAGATATGTTGGATGAAAAAGTGGTTGAGAAAGTAGCGGCTATTTTAGCGACACTCAATTACAAAGCTTCGTTGATAATGCAAAAGTATGATGTGAGTGCGTGTACCGATGTCACAGGATTTGGGCTTTTTGGACATGCGTATGAGATGAGTTTCAACCGTTGCACAATAGCGTTTGATATCAAAAATATCCCCATCCTTGAAGAGGCAAAAGCCATGGCAGATATGGGCATTATCCCCGCTGGAGCCTATACCAATAAAGCCTATTTAGGTGACAAAGTGGAAGCGAAAATACCCCATAAAGATGAAATTATGCTTTATGATGCGCAAACTTCTGGCGGGCTTTTAATGGCAGTTTCGCAAAAAGACGCACCAAAGTTTCTTCACCATTTGAGAGAAGAAGGCTTAGAATACAGTGCGATTATCGGGGAAGTTCTCCCTTTAGCGCACAAACCATTGATTTACATGTAAGGATTTTTCCTTACATGTAAATCTCAAAAATGGCTAGCGACCACCACGTCCGCCATTGCCATTGCCACCACCTTTTCCACCGCCTCCGCTATTTCCGCCACTGCTTGAGCCTGCACTGCCCGCATTTCCACCCATGTTTTTTTTACCAGGGCTATTAGCAGGGGCTTGATTCATCGCAGCAGCACGCTCATCAGGGCTTAAGGCTTGCATTTTACTTTGCATCGCAGCTTGAAAAGCGGCTCTATCTTCCGCAGGAACACTGCTTCGCATCGCGGCAAGCTCGGTTGCGCTCATCGCAGAATAATCTACAGCAAATGCCATGACACTCAGTGCCATGAGAGATAAAAGACTTTTTTTCATGTTGACTCCTTATGTTTTGATAGTGAAAGTATAAAAAAGAAGTGTTAGCGAAGTGTTACTTCTTTGAAAGGGGATTTTCTTCTTTGTATTGATCTAGGAATTCATCCATTAAAAACAAAACAGATTCTTTGACATCGGTTTCTA
>JAGOZL010000071.1 GCA_018058685.1 Sulfurospirillum sp. | reverse complement strand
AGTGTGTTGAGAGAAGCTCTTGGATAAAATACCCCTTCTCAACGGCTACTTTTTTTGAAGCTAAATGTTTTAAATCGCCTACAAATTCACCTTGTCCGTTATCGACGATCATCGTTTGTGTATTGCGATAGGGGGGGGGCTGAGAAGGTAAAGTATTTTAAGCGTTCAGGGGTTTGTACGATACTGGCTACTACATCAATCTCACCTTTTTTCGCCATTTCAATCACTTCAGGCCAGGATTTGTCTTGAACGATTTCAAAACGAACCCCTAATTTTTGCTCTATCAATCGTAAATAATCCACAGCCATCCCCACAAAATGACCCTTTTTATCACGCCATTCATACGGTGCGTACGCCGAATCCATACCCACGCGAATCGTAGGATGTGTTAAGAGCCACGCACGTTCACTCTGAGTCAAAGAAAATACGGGTGCATCAGCAAAAAGGAGGGGTGTGTAAAAAGAAAGAAGGATTAAAAGATAAAAGCGGATAGATTTCATAAATCACTCACCAAATGTGTAAAAAGAGTTTTTTGATATATTTACTCTCATTGTACTTCGCTCTTAATTTAATAAGACTTAATGTGTGAAAATTTGATGTAATAAAATATTTTTTATCTGATTTTTTACATGTAACGCATATTTCTTAGACCAAGGAACATTAGTTGCAACGTAGTAGCAAACTTACGATGAAGGATAGATTTATGGATGAAAAAGAGCTCAAAAAAGAGTTAGCCCGACTTAAACGTCTAGCAGTTGAAATTGCAGGGGAAATTCACGATATTGTCGAAGATACACTGTGGGTTAAATACAACGAATTGCCTATTTTATCGGCTAAAATCGTTGAAGCCATCAAAGAAGCAGAAGCATTTAAAGAAAAGCACGCGCTTTAAAGCACGTTTTTTTCATACGCTTTTGCTTTTATAATCACTGAAGCCGTTTGAAGTTCAAACTCATTGCCTACTTCGATTTTTTCTAACGCTATTTTTTTGCCCTCTTTCACCACTTGAGCATAACACTCTTTGAGTTCACGGCTTGGCTCTTTAGAGGTGAATGCTATCGTATAAGAAGCAAGAAGTTGCTCTTTTTTGGAGAGATTGTGTTTAGTTTGGAAGTTGATTTGCTCATTTAAAAGGGCTATATGTCTAAACTTTTCACGCAACATCAATTCTATTTTTCCATCATATTGACGTTTTAAGATGCCTATTTCATTGCGCCAAAGAGAGAGTTTTTCATCGATAGAGCGTTTTGCAAACATCTGCTTTAAATGCCCTAAAGATTCTTCTTTAGAGCGAATCAAACGTCCAAAAATATGCGTATAACGCTCCATCATCGTATCGATGGCATAGAGCATCTCGCTTTGGTCTGGGAGTATCATCTCCATTGCAGCCGAAGGTGTTGGCGCTCTAAGGTCTGCGACAAAATCACTGATTACCGTATCGATTTCATGCCCTACAGCAGAAACGGTTGGGGTTTTACATGTAAAAAGAGTATCGGCTACGATTTCTTCATTAAATGCCCACAAATCCTCGATGCTTCCGCCCCCTCGTCCTACGATGATAACATCCACACCTAAGGTATCGGCTAATGCGATATTAGAAGCAATAGAAAACTTTGCACCCTCACCTTGTACCAGTGTGTCTAAGAGCGTAATTTTAACTAAAGGCCACCTCTTGGTCGCCACACGGAGCATATCTTGCAGTGCTGCCCCCGTACCCGAGGTGACAAGGGCAATGTGTTTGACAAATTTGGGAATACTTTTTTTTCGATCACACGCAAAATAGCCTTTTGCTTGAAGCTTGGTTTTGAGCTGTTCATACGCCAAAGCCAAAGCTCCACTGCCTGATGGCTCCATGGAGGTGCAGTTTATCTGATAGGTTCCTCGTGGTGAAAAAACCGAGATAGCACCATGCACCACAACCGCCATGCCCTCTTCCACTTGGAATTTGAGCATCTTCGTATTACCCTTAAACATCACACACGAGATGGAAGAGTCGGCATCTTTGAGGGTAAAGTAGAGGTGTCCTGAACTGTGATACGTGGGGCGAGAAACCTCGCCCTCAACGCTTACATGTAAAAAGGTACTCTCTAAAAGAGATTTGACTTGGTTGTTAAGGCTGGTGACACTAAGCGTATAAGCCATTAGCGTTTTTTAGCAATAACCAATGTCGAGATATCCATCGAAAAGCTTTTGACAAACTCGGTTTCAAACCCAGCCTCATCTAGCTCTTTTTGAAGCATAGATGCTGTTAAAAATCCCTCGATGGAATTGGGAAGATACTCGTACGCCTCTTTGTTTTTAGAAATCAGTCCACCTAAAAATGGCAAAATTTTATTCATATAAAAATCTTTGATGCCAAAGAAAAAGCCTTTTTTATCGTCTTTGGTAAATTCTAAAATGACCACGTATCCGCCTTGTTTGACAACACGAGCAAATTCGCCAAATGCTTCTTGTCTGCGAACCACATTACGAATGCCGTAGCTGATACTCAAGATATCCGCACTCTCATTTTGTAAAGGTAAAGAGGTGGCTTCTGAGATAACAAACTCAAATTCGGGAAATTTTTGCTTGCCCACATCGGTCATTCCCACCGATGGGTCAACACCTAAAATTTTTCCGATATCTCGCCCTGCTTTTTTGGCTTGCTTCGCCCAATAACCCATCATGTCACCCGTACCACACGCTACATCGACAATTAAATCAATCGGCTTTGTGTAACGCGCAAACGTCTCATCACACGCCTTTTTGCGCCATTGGATATCAATGCCCATACTTAAAACGCGATTTGCGGTGTCATACGTTCCTGCGATATCGTCAAACATCGCAACGATTTTTTGTTGTTTGTTTTGCTCTTCCAAAAGACTTCCTACTAAGTTAATTAAAATATACCCGCAATTTGATTGGCAATTTTTTGCTCTAAGACAGGAATCGCTTCATCGAGTGTCAAATCCATCTTCGTCGCTTCTGCAAACATCATCGTTCGGTGCTCTATAAAGTCGCTTTCATACGATTGAGAACTGCTTGAATACGTATTGCTGTTTAGCTTTCCACTAGCATCGTTGTCACGGATGGGACCACCAAAGCTGTTCGCAAAACCACTTTTTTGACCATCTCGAACTGAGGCTTGTCCACCCACATTACCCGTTGATGCCATGACTTTACCTTTGGCTTTTTCACGAATAGCGATATCCACTTGCATTTGGTAGATGCTATCTTCCGTTGCTTTTCCGATAAGCCCACCAACAACAGCACCTGCAAGTCCAGCAGCTGCCATACTTCGACCATTACTGCCTGAGTTTGCTAGTGCTCCAGCCATACCGCCCATCATCGCTCCACTGCCGACATTGTTTTCACTTTTTTTGTTACAATAGAGGATATTCGCCATCAAAACATACGTCGCTTTCTCGGGATCATCTACCACCGTATAACCTTTGTTGATAAGGGTTTGTGCGACACGAGGTTCAAGCATCACATCCACACCACTGGTGTTTCTCATAGAGACAAAAATGGTACGTTTTTCTTTTGCTACGGGATTTACGAAGACACTTTGTGTCATTTTTGCACTGGTTTGAAGCTGTGACGTTGCACATCCGCTCATCAATAAAAGTGCCGCACCCAGTGCTATACCTACATGTAATGGTGTTTTCATTTTCTTGTCCTTGTTCTAAAAATAGGTGCGTCATTGTATCCAAATATCCCAAATTATTGGTTAATGAACATTAAATGACATATTTGAGCTATGAATAAAAGTGTGCTTCATGCTATCATTAAATCATTACATGTAAGGAGTTTCGTGTGTATAATGCTCAAAGTTGTCTTCGCTGTCAAACCCTCCCCTCCATCTCAAAAGAAGCAGGAAATATCCTAGTATCCTGTGACGTTCCAGAGTTAGCCACCAAATGCTCTCTTTACTGCGAAAAACTTGGGCTGTCTTTTCACTTTGAAGATGGGCACACGTTATGGATTAGCGTGGACTCTTTTAAAGCTTTTTTAGTCCAGCTATTGGAAAGTCGCCTCTTTGATGCCGTTGAACAAGAAGCCATTAGTTTCCTTTTTTTACCCACAGGGACACCTTTTTCACCTTCCAAAATTCGAGAAGCAAAAAGTATTGAAAAATACAAAGACCTTTTAAACGCACAAGGACTCTCTACCCTGATGGATAAAGGGGCACTGACAACCCATTTTCAACCCATCGTGGATTTGCGTACACGTGAGATTTATGGATATGAGTCTTTAGCCAGAGGAGTAGAAGATGATGGCGCACTCATCTATCCTGATAAGCTTTTTACGTGGGCACGAGAGGGCGATATGCTCTTTTATTTAGACCGTGCGTGTCGAGAGACCTCTTTAAAAACAGCGGCGGTCAAAAATATCCGCTCTAAAGTCTTTATCAACTTTATCCCCACCGCCATTTACGACCCACAGCATTGTTTGGCTTCAACAGTGCGTTGGGCAAAACAGCTCGATTTTGACCCACAAAATATTATCTTTGAAGTGATTGAGAGTGACCATATCAGTGATATTGGACATCTCAAAAAGATTTTGGATTATTACAAATCGGAGGGCTTTATGGTTGCTCTTGATGATGTCGGCAGTGGGTACTCTTCTTTAAATATGCTTGCCAAACTTTTACCCAATATCATTAAAATTGACCGAGAGATTATGCATCATATCGACACCAACATCACAAACCAATCTATCTTTAAAGCGATAATATCTATTGCTCGCGAAAACGATATTTTGGTTTTAGCTGAGGGGGTAGAAAGAGAAGAAGAGGTTTCATATGCGTACCAACATGGAGCACATTTGGCGCAAGGGTACTATTTTGGAAAACCCAATGCCGAGCCTGTTCGTCGCATTTGAGTCTTTACATGTAAAGTGATTTTTTGATTTTTTTGAGCAGTTTATACTTGTGTCGTTTAAGATATTTTCGCACGAAAAAGAGGATGGGCATATCTTTGGTCGCATAAAAATCACTCTCTTCAAAAAGAACATAACTCATATCTAGGAGTAACAAACGATAAGGCTGTGTGGCTATCAAAGCTTTGAGTGTTTCTGGCTCTTCCTCACGTACAATCATCTCTAAAACCTCAAAACGCTCCCTTAATCCTTTAAGCGTTATGGGGTCAAATACATTGTGTGCTACATGTAAAACTTCACTCAAAGCCTGCACGCTTTGTAGAAGATGCTCACGAGCATTTAGTGCATCACTGAGAAGCTTTTTCGTTGAGTGTTCAAGTGCGATAGAAGCATCGTATAAAAGTACTTTTAACACTTTTTGAGTACTCATCCCTCCATGAAACGAGAGTTCAAAGGTATGTCCGCCTAATTTATCTAGGCGGTTGAACACTTCATCGATATCAAAATCATAACGTTGAGGCAAACCAAACAGCTCAAGATAACGTCTTTTGTAACGTTTATCATCACTCACATCTAAAAGAATATACTCTATCATGGCAGCTTCACATGCGCGCGACTCTTTGTGCGTGGAAAAGCTAAATGCGATAACACCTAAAGGATACTGCACATCCAAATAAAATGAGGTAATATTTTTTTTAATTGAAGAAGAGGCCATTGACAAAAATGCAATAACCTCTTTTGGAGTTTTAATAAGATACCGTTTTTTACAGCAAATCGTACTCAAAGAAGTGCTTTACGCAAACTGTTTTTCCATCACGGGAATGACTTGTTTTTTACGACTGAGCACGCCATCTACCCACATTTCATGGTTGACCAGCGTGGTGTTAAAGGCTGCTTCGATTTTACTTTCATCATCACTCACCACTAAAAACTGAGAGCCTTCAATCATAATGTCCGTTAAAAGCAACATCACGCTATGGCGATGACCTTCGGCTTTATACGCTTTCATATCGGCAAATAAAGCCTCTTTCATCTCGTCAAATACTTTCAAATCCACCACTTCAAGCTGACCGATGCCAATTTTATTGCCACCCATGTCAAAATCTTTAAAATCACGGAGCAATAATGTGCGTGGACTTGCCCCTTTAACCGCTGATTTGACCAAGAACATCTCCATACCCAGTGCTTTAAAATCTTCTACGCCAGCGATCACCGCTAACTCTTTAACCGCTTTAGTATCGACTTTGGTGCATGTTGGGGATTTGAACAGGACGGTATCGCTCAAAATTGCCAACATCATCGCACCTGCAATCTCTTTTGGAATATCAATTTTATAGTGGTCAAACATCTCTTTGACGATCGTACAGGTACACCCTACAGGTCTTATCCAACACTCAAGTGGTGTAGATGTCGTAATGTCGCCAAGTTTATGATGATCAATAATGCCTAAAATATTTGTCTCTTTAAGATTGTGTGGTGCTTGTGCAAGGTCTGAATAATCAGTAATGTAAAGATTATGACCTGAGAAATCGTTTTTAAATTCAGGAGCTTCAAGACCAAAGGTTTTTAAAATAAACTCTGTCTCAGGACTAAGTTCACCTTGACGTGCAGGTGTGCACGGCTCACCGAGTTTGGTTTTCAAGTAAGAGAGCGAAATTGCAGAACACACAGAATCAGAATCAGGGTTAATATGCCCACATGCATAAGTTTTCATCAAGAGTTTTTCCTTTAATGTTTTTCGTAATTATAACCGATTAGTCTGCTTTTTTACCTTTGCCTTTTGCGTTGTCATTATCCTCTTTATCTTTTTTTGCCTCTTTAGCCTTGCTTTTTTCTTGTACTTTTGGGGTTGCATTTTTCTTAGAGCGTTCTATATCATGACCTGCTTTAAGGGCTTTAAACTCGGCACTTCCTGGTTTTATCCCTAAACTTTGTGCCATTGCTCCCCAGCCTTTATCTTTAGTTGAATCGTATTTTTGTAAAACACTTTTAGGCGACAATCCACTCATCTCCGCTAGTTTAAGAACCATATAAGCGTCAGAGGGATTTGCAACACTTTTGATAACAGTAGAGACAATCGCATCGCCTACATTAAAACGCTCATTGAGGTTTGAGTGCAGTAATGCACTATCGGAACGATACCGCGTGTTAAGAGAAGACATCCAATCAAAGTCAGCTCCGTATACAGAACTCACTATCAATAAAACAATTATCCATCGTTTTTGTGTCATACTTTTTTCCTTTCCTTTGAGATACAATGCCATGAAAGCCATATTATACTCTTTTGTTTACATTAAAATTACGTTCAAGCGCTATAGTTTCGTCAGTATTTTAAAGGATTGTAAAAATGCAACTTGCGAAACAAAAAATTATCACCAGTGCAACCAGCTACTTTATGGGGCAATACACCAAGCATTATTTGGATGTTAAAGATGAGACCTATGAAGGCTTGCCACCTCCGCCCGAAGATAAAAAATACCTTTTATACATGCATGTTCCTTTTTGCACGATGTTTTGTCCGTACTGCTCTTTCAACAAATTCACCTACACTAAAGAAGCTTCATCGGCTTACTTCAAACGCCTTCGTGAAGAGATGCTACATGTAAAAGCGCTCGGGTATGATTTTAACCATTTGGTTGTGGGCGGGGGAACACCGTTGATTGATGAAGAAGAGCTGATTACAACGATTGCTTTGGCTAAAAAGCTCTTTAGTATTGAAAATGTTTCGTGTGAGACAGACCCTAATCACATCAAAGTGGATACCGTTCAAAAGCTTGTTGGCTTGGTCGATAGGCTCTCCATTGGGGTGCAAAGTTTTGATGATGCTTTATTGAAAAAAATCGGACGTTATGAAAAATTTGGCTCAGGCGATGTGATTTATGAGAAAATCAATGCGATGCTAGGGATTTTACCCATCACCAGTGTTGATTTAATCTTTAACTTTCCCGCCCAAAGCGAAAGCTCTTTGATTCGTGATTTGGAAATGTTGCAGAGCCTAAGTCCTGAACAAACCAGTATTTATCCGCTCATGACCTCTTCAATGGTTAAAAATAGTTTGAAAAAAAGTTTGGGTGATTTTAGCATGAGCAATGAATACCACTACTTCAACCGCATCAAAGAGAGCCTTAAAAAAACCTATCCTGTACAACATGGATGGTCATATTCGAAAAATGAAGGAGAGATTATTGATGAGTATATCATCGATAATGAAGAATACGTTGGCATTGGTTCAGGCTCCTTTAGTTTCTTAAAAGAGACCCTTTATCTCAACGAATTTGCTTTGGATAAATACAACACCCTTATCGCCACCAAACGCTCTGCTGTGATTAAACAACGCTCTTTTCCAAGGACGAGCCAGATGTATTATCGTTTGATGGTGGATTTGTTCAATGGTAAGCTCTCCAAAAAACGCTTCCAAGCTCTTTTTGGAGCGCCGATTGAAGAGGCTCTCTCCACCGAGCTTTTTTTACTCAAACTTTCCCAAGCCATCAAAGAGAGTAAACACTCCATCACAACAACAGAGTTTGGAAGCTACCTTTTTATGACTATGATGAAAGAGTTTTATATGGGCATGGATTATATAAGGGCCAATGAGCGTAAGAAAATCGCTACTATCTAAACGATCGTAGCGATAAACTCTCTGTCCATGTTAAAACAAAAAAGCCTACATGTAAACCACTCATATCAATAATTGGCGTATGCAAGATAAAATGGTCACCCCGTTTAAGATACCCTGTTCCTTGTAGATTGATTGATTTTACAAGATTAAGCCCGTTGATGGATCGATTGATAATGGCATAATTATCCAAGGAGAGGGAAGGTGGATAATTAATTGCATTTGCGATGCTTTTTTGCGCATTATTCATCAGCACATAAAACTCAATGCCCTCTTTTTTAAAATACTCATTGAGTGATTCAAACCCCACGGCTGTCTCGATGGAGCCTAGATACTCATACCCTTTCATCA
>JAGOZL010000070.1 GCA_018058685.1 Sulfurospirillum sp. | reverse complement strand
CTTACATGTAAAGACATAATTTTCAACCACCCAAGCAGCAAACGGTATCGAAGAGGTAAACGCAGGAGAGACGGCGTTGAGAACATGCACACTTTTTTCATCCCCTTGCACCACAAAATCTTGCACCAACTCTAAGGTTTTCGTATTCAAAAGTTGGGCTCGAATACCAGGTGTGCTCCAATGATCAAACCCCTTCGTGTCGATTTTGTGTGTAAGCCCACGCGCAAGGGCTACCAAATGGCTTTTGAAGTATTTTTTAACTTCACTGTAAGCAAGGGAACGAAAACCAAAAGCATTGGTGATAAAAAGCTTCGCTTCGTAAAAGAGAATTTGGATGAGTTCGTCAAGTTTAAAGTTATCAAACCCTTTATAATTTTCTCTCCAAAACGCAGGAATTGCCGTAGGTCCAATCTTCGCTTCATTTTTAACCGTCAATGTGTAGTGAACACCTAAAAAAGGATTGGCAAGATTGGGGACGGGGTAGACATTGGTAGGAAGTGCGCAGTGATTGGTTTCATCTTTAAGGTAAATGCCTTTAAAAGGGATGATGACAAAATCTCTCGCAAAGCCAAAATCTTGCGCGATTTTGTCGGCATAAAGTCCCGCACAGTTGATGAGCTTTTTATAACGGATATTGCCTTGTGAGGTTTGTATTTCACCATCGATGAGCTTACGCACATAAGCAGTGTTGGTTAAAACCGTGACCCCTTTTTCGATGATATACGTTTTAAACTCTTTGGTTACTGCCGTTGGATCAACCGTTGCGGTGGTGGGAGAAAAAAGTGCTTTTTGATAGGTTTTGATGAGAGGATACTTTACATGTAATTCTTCTTCACTCATCCACGAGGTTTCAACACCGTTAATATCGCCTCTGCGTTTAAGCTCCTCTAAACCCTCAAGCTCTTTGGCGTTTTGTGCAACGACGACTTTGGCACATTCGTTGATAGGAAGTCCTCTTTTCCGACAAAAGGCTTTGAGTGCGGCATTGCCCTCTTTAGTGAATTTTGCTTTGAGTGAATTGGCAGTATAGTAAAATCCCGCATGAAGCACACCGCTGTTGCGTCCACTGCTGTGCATAGAAACCTCAGGCTCTTTTTCGATGAGCGTGATTTTTGCATCTGGCTCTTTTTCAATGAGTGTTTTAGCGATATTAAGCCCTATAATACCGCCACCAATAATCAGATAATCCACCATCTTAAAAGCCTAAATCTTCATCCACCAAAATGATCGTCGTTCGCCCCTCTACGTCGCCATCAATGTATGCCCATTTGTTTCCAATATTATCCATATTATGACGTGGCTCTTTTCCCATCGCAATTGCCGTGTTATTCATCCGCTCAATATTCTTTGGAGCGGCTATCTCCATAATACGTTTAAAACCCTCTTCCACCGTTTCAACAATTTTGTTACGTCCTGTAACAATCAATACTTTTTTAGGACCAAACATTTGCGCTGCTACACGATTACCACTACCATCAGCATTGATAAGCTCTCCTGTTTTTGTTAGCGCGTTTGTACCACAAATATACAAATCACTGAGCATCCCTTCACGCCTTCGTCTGGTATTTTCCTCCATAGAGATACCTTTTTCGTATTGGTTAAAAAGTGTTATATCGCTCAAAGAAGTGACATACTCGAGCAGTCCAATTTGCGCAACACTGGTTGAACCTCCAAGTCCTATGCTCATTCCAGATTTTATAAACGTTTTTGCCAAGGCCAAGGCTTCTTCTTTAGTGGCAACAGGTATTACTTCCATTCCATGCTTCTTAAACGCTTCTTGCAATGCATCCATACGACGATCCTTTTGTTGTGTCATTTTGGTGATTATAGCAAACATTTTCATCAAAAATTCTCATTATTTTGATTGAGAGATGCTTAAGAGATTGTTGAGAGAAATATGATAGAAGTGTTACAGTTTTTTATTTTTAGAATATTAATTTGATTTTTTTAAGATAATTTTGAGAAAAATGTTTACAATGGAAACACAAATACCATTAAAGGAGTTTTTATGCGTCTATCTTCTGTTTTAAAAACGCTTCTTGCGTCAAGTCTTGTTACCGCTACACTCATCAGTGGTGCAAATGCTGCTGAAAAAGAGAAAAAGTATATCATTGCAACAGCAAGCACGGGTGGAACGTATTATCCCGTTGGCGTAGGAATTGCGACCATTGCAACCCTCAAATTGGCAAACTCTCACAAAGTAGCTTTCTCTGCAATTTCCAGTGCAGGTAGTGGCGAAAACATCGATATGATGGACAAAGGAGAGGTCAATTTTTCTATTTTACAAGGTCTTTTTGGCTCTATGGCATGGCAAGGAAAAGCAACCTATGAGGGCAAACCAAAAACAAATCTTCGCTCCATCTCTATGCTTTGGCAAAACGTCGAACACTTCACTATCCATAGCGAATATGCTACAACGGGTAACATTAAAGATATGAAAAATCTTTATGGCAAACCTTTTTCGATGTCAGAGCGCAGTTCGGGGAGTAAAGTCTCTGCTGAAGTTATCTTCTCAGCCCTTGGCATCGACTATACCCAACTCAATCAACAATACTTAGGCTACAACCCAAGTGCAGATGCCCTTCAAGATGGCAAAATCAAAGGGATGAATACCCCAGCAGGTGTTCCAGCTTCTGCTGTCACGAACGCCTTTGCTTCTATGGGTGGGGATAAGATTCGTGTGCTTGACTTTACCGCTGAAGATATCAAAGCTATTGATAAAGCCTACCCTGTTTGGACGAGTTACCCTATCAAAGCAGGAACCTATCCTGGTCAGAAAAAAGATATCATGACCATCGCACAGCCTAACCTTCTTGCTGTAACAGCTGATACACCTGAAGAAGTGGTCTACCTTTTAACCAAAACCATGTACGAGAACCTTCCTTTTTTGAACAATGTGCATAAAGCAACGCTTGATATGTCTTTAGAAAAAGCCATCGATGGTCTTCCTATGCCTTTGCATCCTGGTGCGGCAAAGTACTACCAAGAAAAAGGTATCAAAATTCCTGAGCGTCTTTTAGCCAAATAGTATTTAACCCAAGCGAAGTGAGCTTTGAGACTCGCTTCGCTTTACATGTAAAGATTATTCTAAAGGATTTTTTATGGGCATTTCAAGGGAGAAATTTAAAACCTTTCTATATTGGTACACTATTTTTGTGGCTTTGTTTCACTTTTACCAAAATCTTTTTGGTGAGATGAGCAATCTTTGGTTCAACACTGCACACTTTGCCTTACTCGCTTCTGTAGGATTTTTAACTTTCAAACCGTTCAAAAGTTCTTCTGAAGAGAGCATTGGTATCTCAAATATCATCTTTGCACTTCTTTCTTTGGGGGTGTTAGCGTATATGATGTTCTTTGAAGAGAGCTTGTATGAAGTCGCCAAAGGAAGCATGCGTCCATCAGATGTTATCGTCTCTTCAATGGCAATTTTACTTGCTGTTGAGATGTTACGTCGAGCAACAGGCATGGTCATTCCGATGATTATTTTGACCTGTGTCGCATATCTTTTGTGGTTTGGAAAATACATTGATGGAGCACTAGGCTTTGCGGGGATTCCGTTTGAGCGCTTTGCGTACCGCATGTTTTACACAGATGAGGGACTGTTTGGTTCTATCGCATCTATTTCATCGACATATGTCTTTATGTTTATTTTGTTTGCCTCGTTTTTGGTTAAAAGCGGTGCGGGAGATTTTATCGTTGATTTATCGCGTGTTTTTACAAGTAGATTTCGTGGTGGTGCGGCGCAAGTCGCTGTTTTTTCTTCAGCACTTATGGGAACCATTTCAGGTTCTGCCGTTGCCAATGTCGTTTCCACAGGCTCTATTACGATTCCTATGATGAAACGCAACGGTTTTAGTGGTATTTTTGCCGCAGGCGTTGAAACCGCCGCTTCAACGGGCGGGCAAATTGTACCTCCGGTTATGGGAGCGGGTGCGTTTGTTATGGCACAATTTACAGGCATTCCTTATACAACCATTGTGCTTGTTTCTATTTTACCAGCTATTTTGTACTATGTTTCTATTTCAGTCTACGTACATATTTATGCTAAAGAGCACAATATCGGAGCTGAAGGTGAAAAAATTGACCCATGGCCGATTATTCGTGAAGGAATGCACTTTTTTATTCCTATTGGAACACTCGTTGGACTGCTTGTTTATGGCTTTACACCCATCTATGCGGCAAGTTATGCCATTATTGCTATTATCGCCGCATCTTATTTGACAAAAAATAAACGCATGGGCTTTAAAGCTATTTTGGATGCTCTTGCCGATAGCGTTCATAGCGTTATGGTTACGGGTGTTCTTTTGGTCGCCGTAGGTGTTGTGGTCGGAACCATTAATATTTCAGGCATTGGTGTTACGTTTTCTCAAATGATTATGGAATGGTCAGGCGATAGTCTCATCTTAGCACTTTTTTTAGTTGCTATTGCTTCATTGGTTTTAGGAATGGGACTTCCTGTAACTGCATCTTATGTTGTTCTAGCTGTTTTATCAGCACCTGCTTTAGTTGGATTGATGGTAAGTCCTGAGATGGCAATGCTTCTAAAAGCAGGCGTTCAACTTCCTGAAACAACGATGTACCTTCTCTCTGCGCATCTTATTATTTTATGGTTATCTCAAGATTCAAACCTAACCCCTCCTGTATGTTTAGCAGCATTTGCCGCAGCAGGTATTGCAGGTACACCTCCCATGCGAACAGGTTTTATGTCATGGAAATTGGGAAAAGGTCTTTATATCGTTCCTTTACTGTTTGCATATAGTCCTTTGATTACAGGAACATGGATGGATAAAATCGAAGTGTTTGCTTTTGCTTTAGTGGGATTGGTCGCTTTTGCGATGACGGTAGAGGGATATTGGGATAGGCGTCTTTATTTAATTGAGCGTCTTTTCTTCGGAATTTCGTGTTATTTACTCCTTTCGCGCGACAAAATGTTGGGCATTCCCGAAGACTTTTTTCATGGTCAAACACAATTGGTTCATCTTATCGGACTAGCCCTTTTTGTACTGATGATGGCATATCATAAAATCAGTACAAAACGACAAAAGCGTATCTTAGCTTCTGATGTTTAACATACCTACATGTAAGGAGAGCTCTTTATAAGAGGTCTCCTTAATCTTAAAAACGCTATAATCCCACCAATTTAACACCATAAAACAAAGGAATAAATCCCTATGGGAAGAGCGTTTGAATACCGAAAAGCAGCTAAAATGAAGCGATGGGGCAACATGTCCCGTGTATTTCCTCGTCTTGGTCGTGTCATCATGATGGCCGCCAAAGAAGGCGGTGGCGATCCTGATATGAACCCAAAACTTCGTGCGGCAATTCTCAATGCCAAAGCCGAAAATATGCCCAAAGACAACATCGATGCGGCAATAAAACGCGCCCTTGGTAAAGATGCCCAAAGTTTAAGTGAAGTCACCTTTGAAGGCAAAGGCCCTCATGGCTCACTCTTTTTTGTCGAATGTGCAACTGATAACAATACACGAACCGTTGCTAACATCAAAAGTGCCTTCAAAAAAGCAGGCGGAGAGATGCTCAACAACGGCTCACTCGATTTTATGTTTACACGAAAATCTGTCTTTGAATTTGCAAAAACAGAGGGCATGGATATCGAAGAATTAGAGCTTGAACTCATCGATGCAGGGCTTGAAGAGATTGAAGAAGAAGATGGAATCGTCCTTGTATACGGAGACTACACCAACTTTGGAAGCTTAAACAGCGCGTTTGAACGACTGGGTATTGCCATCACAAAAGCAACCCTAGAGCGCATCGCCAACACTCCGATAACTCCTACCGAAGAGCAAATGCCTGACATCGAGAAAATCATCGAACGCATAGAAGAAGACGATGACGTTCAAGCGGTTTATACGAACTTAGGTTAAACGTTAAGGGCTTTACATGTAAAGCCCTCTTTTTTATAACTTACAAATTTGATTGTACACGCCTAAAATGGTTTGTGCACTTATCTCCATGTGGTATTTCTCCGATAAAATCTGAATCTCATTCGCAATTTCTACCTGTTGCGTTTTGGTCGTTTCAATGCCATAAAATTCTTTGAGCACATAAGCCACACCACTTTTACCTGACTGCGAATTGATGCGCACCACATCTTTATAATCACGCTTTATATCTTTTGGGTCGATAACAAGATACGGAACGTGCCAATAACCATCTAACGCCACCTTTTGGTACTCCAAACCTTTCTTTATAGCATCTTGATGCGTGCCAGAATATGACGTATAAATCATGGAACCCACATAAGGGTGACGGGGATGAATAGAACTGTGCGTCAAAGTGATAATCTCTTGTAAAATAGCATCAATGTTATAGATATCCAACATCGGGTCAATCCCTTGCGAGTAGAGATTAAACGCCAACGTCACCAAATCAACATTGCCCGCTCGCTCACCATTGCCCAAAAGCGTTCCCTCAACCCTTTGCGCACCTGCTAAAATAGCCATCTCCGCACTCGCAACCGCACACCCTCTGTCATTGTGAGGATGCACGCTTAAAATAACCGCGTCACGTTCCAACATCTGCTTGCTCATCCACTCAATTCTATCGGCATAAATATTTGGCGTGCATGCTTCTAGTGTATTAGGCAAGTTAATGACCATCGGTGCGTTTTTGGTTGGCATCCACTCGCTGATAACGGCATTGACCACATCGCGTGCAAATTCAAGCTCCGTTTGCGAAAAACTCTCAGGCGAATACTGAAACATCACATCGCCATCAAAGTGCTCTGCCTCTTCTTTGATGATGCGTGTTCCCTCAACGGCTAGCATAATGATTTCTTCTTTACTTTTGTTAAACACCACTTTGCGCTGATTATCAGCCGTTGGATTGTAAAGGTGCATCGTTACTTTTTTAGCTCCTCTTAACGCCTCGAATGTGCGTTTGATGTGTTTTTCAATGGAGGGCATTAAAACCGCAACCCTAACATCTTCTGGAATCAAGTCTTGTTCAATAAGTGTTCGACAAAAGTCAAAATCCGTTTGTGAAGCACTCGGATAGGCTATCTCAATCTCTTTAAACCCCATCTCTACCAATTTTTGAAAATAGGCTAATTTTTTAGCTGTATTCATGGGTGCTGTTAAAGCTTGATTGCCATCTCTTAAGTCCGTACTGACCCAAATGGGCGCGCTCGTTATGATGTTACTTGCCCACTCTCGATTGGCTAAATGTACTAAGGGGTATGGTTTGTATTTTTTAAATATTGGTGTATTTTGCATAGAAATATCCTTCAATCATTTTTATAACGCAACTTTGGCAAAGCTAAAGTTGCTACGCTAACGCTAAGTAATCCTTTGCGGAAAGCCCACGCGCACTTTGCGCTTTAAATTAAAATCTTGCATCATGGCAAGAAAAACAACAATGAAAATGATAAAAATTGTACTATTTAGATAGAGGTATCCTCAGGGCTAAAAAGCCAATTTAAAAATCAACAATGGAAAATAAAAGGGGTGAGTGTGAAGGTTTAACGGAGCTTCAGAAGGAGGACGACGACGAGTGATGCGTTAGAAAATTGCGCAATGCTCTGAGGTTGATAGTTGTTTTGATGAGTGATGAATGTTTCCATCTGAGTCTCCTTTAAGAAAATATGTGAGATGAAGTATAGCACAGAAGTTAAAAATTGCAAAATAGCCTTGATAAAGTATCAAGGCTATGGGTAGAAAATCTCTCATTGAAGCGATTACTTAAAAACTTACCCCAACTTCCAAATCTTAAATCGTCTGCCTTTGATTGTTGTGGCGCACAAGCCGTCAAATGCTTTATCAACATAGGTTCTTTCGATAGCAACATAGGTGAATTTTTCCATGATGGTTATCTTTCCGATATGCTTACCATCCAGTCCGATATCTTTTGTAAGCGTGCCTAAAATATCGCCAGCGCGGAGTTTTTGCTTTTTCCCACCGTCGATGCAAAGTGTGATGAAGAGGGAAGGTGAAGGTTTCGTTTTTGAGGGGGAAAGCTCGCTGGCATCTTTACATGTAAAAGTAAAGTTGGCACGTTCAAGCTCACCTACAAACTCTTTTTGAAAAGGCATGACAAAGCTGACCGCCACACCTTCTTTGCCCATGCGCCCCGTTCTGCCGATGCGATGCGTGTAAATCTCGATGGTTTGAGGAAGGTCATAGTTGATAACCATCTCCACATCTTTGATGTCAAGCCCACGCGAAGCTAAATCCGTTGCTACTAAAATCTGCGCACTGCCATTGGCAAAAAGGAGCAGATGCTCATCTCTGTCAATTTGCTCCAAATCCCCGTGCAAAGACAAAGCATCAAAGCCTTCATCGTACAAATAGGCTTGAAGTTCTGACACACCCACCTTTGTTTTACAAAAAATGATAACAGACTTTGCCTCACTTTCGAGCAAAAAACCTCGAAGCGCTTCTTCTTTATGGCTTTCTTCCACTAAAATACACAGCTGTGTAATGCTTGGCGTATCGGTTTGCGTGTCTTCATCAATGCTTACATGTAAAGCATCTTTTTGCACTCTCTCACACATCTGTTCTATCTCTTTTGGAAACGTCGCAGAAAAAAGTAGCGTTTGATGGTGTGTTGGAATAAAGCCAAAAATCTTCTCAATATCTTCAAAAAAGCCCATATCGAGCATTCTATCGGCTTCATCAAGCACAACGGTTTTTATTTTATCGAAGCGAATGGTTTTTTCACCCAAATGCTGAAGCACTCTTCCCGGAGTCCCCACCACGATGTGTGCGCCATGTTCTAAAGAGATGCACTGAGGTACAAAACGCGTTCCTCCGCATAAGGTGACGATTTTGACATTATGTCGGTAACGTGCTAATTTTCTAAGCTCACTTGATACTTGTTCGGCAAGCTCTCTGGT
>JAGOZL010000155.1 GCA_018058685.1 Sulfurospirillum sp. | reverse complement strand
CGCATCGTGGAAGGCTGTGGCGTTGAATGTCATGAGTATATTTACGAGCCTGATTTAAACAAAACCGTTGATTTTATCAAATCCCTTCAAGAACGCTATAAGAGCGCAACAGCTCCTGTTGTAGCGGTGGTGAGAGAATTTTGTGTGCTCGATAAAGAAAGAGTCGAAGGACATTTGGGCAATGCCTTTGTCGAAGTTGATCAGGATAAATGTGTCGCGTGTGATTCGTGTATCACCACCTATAAATGCCCACCGATGCACTACAACGAAGAGGGAAAAGTCGAAATTGACCCATTCTTATGTGCTGGCTGTTCGGCGTGTTTAGACGTGGTATGCCCAACGGATGCGTTTGTTGAAGTAAAGGAGAAGTAAGATGAGATATCAGATTGTTATTGCCGGTATCGGCGGACAAGGTGCGGTTTTCTTGGTCAAAGTATTAAGCATCGCTTCAGCCCTTGCCAATCAAAAATGCTTAGGAACAGAAAATCATGGTATGAGCCAACGCGGTGGCTCGGTGTCGTGTTATGTCAAAATCGGCGATTTTTACGCCCCTGCAATTGATGAAGGGCAAGCGGATTTGCTCATCGCACTTGAGGGCATTGAGGCACTACGCAATGTTCAGTATCTCAAAAAAAATGAAGGCACCATCGTCGTCAATGCCGATGCAAAATTTCCAAAGCTAGATTTTGCCACATTTACGATTGATGCTTTTTCAAAAGCAAAGAAAAAAGAGTTCCCCATCGACGCTCTCAATGTTTACATGCTAGGCGCAACACTTGCACTTGACCCGCATTTTCCTTTTACATGTAAAGAAATTGAAGAGGCAATTACGCAGATGAATGCCAAAGTAGCTGCGAAAAATATCGCTGTACTGCACCAAGGCATAAACGATGCAAAGGCAAACGCATGATTTGGTCGAAAGAAGAGACACTCCCACGCCACGAATTATCAAAAATTCAAACACAAAGGCTTCAAGAAAGCGTAGCACGTGTGTATGCTAATGTCCCTTTTTACCAAAACAAGTTCAAAGAACTCGGCATTACGCCCTTAGACATCACGTCCATTGACGATATCTCAAAACTGCCTTTTACGAAAAAACAAGATTTGCGCGACAACTACCCTTTTGGGCTTTTTGCGGTCAAAAAAGATGCCATTGTGCGTATTCACAGCTCCAGTGGAACCACAGGTAAACCTACCGTTGTAGGCTACACCAAATCTGACTTGGACGTGTGGAATGAAGTGATGGCACGCGTTTTCACGATGGCAGGCGTGACCTCAGAAGATACTTCGCACAATGCTTACGGTTATGGACTTTTCACAGGCGGTCTTGGGCTTCACTATGGCGCTGAAACGGTTGGTGCGACAGTCGTGCCAAGCAGTGGCGGTTTTACCTCACGTCAGCTTATGCTTATGAAAGATTTTGAAGCAACCGTTTTGACGTCAACTCCCTCTTTTGCGCTTCATATGGCAGAAACTGCCATCGCTGAAGGCTATGATATACAAAAAGATTTCAAACTCAAATGCGGTATTTTTGGAGCAGAACCCACAAGCCTTGGGCTTAAAGAAGAAGTGGCTCGGGTTTGGGGGATTCATTACTGCGAGATTTATGGGCTTTCTGAAATTATTGGTCCTGGTGTTTCAAGCAGTTGTTTTGAAAGTAAAGATTTGCATGTGTTTGAAGACCATTTTTACCCTGAGATTATCGACCCTAAAACGCTTGAAGTCTTACCCTTTGGCGAAAAAGGGGAACTGGTTATCACAAGCCTTACCAAACAAGCATTTCCGATTATTCGTTACCGTACAGGCGATATCACGACGCTGGATAGAACACCGTGTCGTTGCGGACGCACACATGTGCGCATGAAAAGTGTCATGGGAAGGGTCGATGATATGCTCATCGTCAATGGCGTCAACGTCTTCCCATCGCAAGTCGAACATGTGCTTTCCAACATCCAAGGCATCACGCTCAACTACCAAATCGTCGCTGATAAAAAAGGCTATCTTGACAAACTCGAAATCATGGTCGAAGTCACTGAAGATATGCCACTGGATAGCATTGGAGCGTTAGAGAAAATCAAAAAAACCATCCAACATGAACTTCTAAACAACCTCTACATTAACGCCGACATCAAGCTCGTTGAGCCAAGAACCATCGAGCGGAGTGTGGGAAAAGCGGTTCGTGTTATTGATAAAAGGAGCTTATAAATGAAATACGACATCAAACAACTCTCCGTCTTTTTAGAAAACAAAGCGGGCGAACTCTCTGATTTTACGCATGTACTCTCCACCAATGGCATCTCCATCAAGTCCATTCTTTTAGCAGACTCCACCGATTTTGGCTTAGTGCGCACCATCGTGGACAATCCTGAAAAAGCTAAAGCTATTTTAGAAGATGCAGGCTTTAGCGTGCGTTTCACCGATGTTTTTGGTGTCAAAATCGAAGACGTGGTGGGTAGTTTTGACAAGGTAGTTGGAACATTGGCAGAGAACAACATCAATATTTTGTATACCTATAGCTTTTACGAATCAAACACGGGCATTTTTATCTTTAGCGTGGATAAAGAGCGATTTGAAGATGCTATCAAGGCATTACAAACGAAGGGCATTGAAATTTTACATGCCAAACACTTTTACATGTAAGAAGTGAGGGAGTATGACATTTAGCAAAAATGAGAGCTTTTGCCGTGATGAACTGCAAGCGTGGCAATTTAAGCATCT
>JAGOZL010000154.1 GCA_018058685.1 Sulfurospirillum sp. | reverse complement strand
GAGCATTTTTTTCCACTCATTGGAAAAAAAGACTTCATTGCTTAGCGCATTCCAATCCCAAATCCCATGCCCCATCAGGTCTAATGCGTTGATAAATGGCTTTTGACTCTCTTGCATCGAATAATCCTCATCTTTTTAAAGCTTAATGATGCAATCATAGCACTCAAATGTTGCATATGCGTTGCATGCACAATGTCCTCAAACAAGGCTTTTGCCAAAGTATGATAAACTTGATTTACAACACATTTACAACACAACTAAGCTACAATTTCACTGTGATATAAAAATTATAAAAGGAGGTCAAAAGTGTTTCAAAGTATCCATTTTGTTCAAACACCTCAATCTTTACCAAAGTACTTAACACAAGGAACTTACCTTCTTCTTATCGGCGCTAAAACACTATTTACCCCTGAATCACTTCCCTCAAATGTTACGATTTATGGTGCTGTTTTCCCTCGTATTGTCTTTGGAAAAAGTAGCTATGATGAGGGTATACTCGTCGCACACCTCGCCTCAGATACCACTATTACACTGATAGAGACCATGTCTGATTTATCCACATTACATGTAAACGATGAAACTCGCTCTGTTTTGACAATTCTTGATGGTCTATCTCAACACATTGAAGTTTTTTTAGAAGATTTGTTTTCGCTGATTCCTGAGCGCTCAAAAATTATGGGGGGAGGAGCGGGTAAATTAACCCTAACACAAGAGCCCATCCTCTTTGACAACCATAGATTTTATAAAGATAGCGCTCTTATTCTTCAACATTCTAAGAAAATAGGTCTAGGAGTAAAGCACGGATGGGAAGCTGTTGTCATGCCCTTGATGGCAACCCAGTGTTCTTCACACAAGTTAGAACGCATCAACTTTCAAACCGCTTATCCTTTCTACAAAGCGGCTGTCGAAGCGGATACCCATCTGCGTTTTGATGGCTCTAATTTTTTTGATATCGCTAAAAATTATCCTATCGGAATTATGCGGTACAACAAAGATTTTATTGTTAGAGACCCTATCTACACGGATGGAGAGTCACTGACGTTGATTGGAAATATTGATCCAAACTCTGTCATCGCTATTTTAAAAGGCAAAGATGCAAAATTGATTCAAGCGGCTCACGAAGCAGCCTCCATCGCAGCATCCCATGCTGAAAAAGAGTGCGATTCTGTTTTATTGATAGATTGTATTTCGCGTTACCTCTTTTTAGAAGAGCGTTTTAAAGAAGAACTTGAAGCTATCAGTTCTGCTTATGCTCCAAATACTATCCTATGGGGAGTTTTAAGCTTAGGTGAAATAGCCAATGCCAATGAAGAAGGCATAGAATTTTATAATAAAACCTGTGTTGTTGGAACACTTTAGGAGCCTTACGATGTTTTCAAATGTGACACTTTATACGGCACAAACGTGCGATAAACTTGTTTTCAATCCTGCTAAAACTTATATTTTAATGGTCGCACAAGCTTTTGAACTCTCTTCCTTATCTTTGGATGAAACAACAGCAAGTATCTACAGCATCGTCGTACCCTCTGTTATCTGGAAAACAGATATTTATCAAGATGCCTTTTTATGCTGTGAAATAAAACCACACAACACCATCCTTTTTTGTCAAAAAGAAAAAGATGTTTCAGCGCATATTTTAGAAGAGAGTAAGAGTGTCATGGTCTTTGTTGATTGGTTAGACTCAAAAATCTATCGTTACTTGGACAAACTCTTTAGCTTAACGTGTGAAGATGTGACTATTATGGGGATGGGATGCGGAAGGGTTGAAGGGATTGAACAACCTATTTTAGCACGCAATGGCAATGAACTCAAAAATGGTTTTTTGATGATTGCATCCTCCAACCGTGCCTATATTGGCACAGGACATGGCTCTAAATACCACGATGGTTATTTTATTGCTCACACAGAAAATTCCAACAAAATCGTGAGCATTAACGGGGAAAAAGCCTTTGATTTTTATGCAACAATACTCAAACAACATTTCAACGAAACTTTAAATGAGCACAATATCTTCGATTTGGGACTCAAATACCCTTTTGGTATTGGCTCAACGCAACAAGAACATCCTTTACGCGTTCCTGTAAGCGTTGAAAATGGAGCGTTAATTGTTGCGGGACCTATGGAGGAAGAGTGTACATTATGCTTAATGAAAAGCTCAGATCATCACTTTTTTAAAGCCTCACTTCGGGCTGTTGATGAAGCAATCAATGGTGTGGATGATATTGAAAAAAAAGATTGTTTTTTGATTGAGTGCATGGGGCGTGAACATGTTTTAAAAACAGAGTTTCAGCAAGAGATTAATGCCATCGCGTATGAAGCTTCCAAAGCTAAAAAGATTTATGGAGTGCTGTGTTTAGGTGAAATTGCCAATAGCGCAAAACAATATATCGAATATTTCAACGAATCCTGCGTTATAGGAGTCATCTGATATGCAACTCAATGATCAACTTCTCATCACCTACGAGTGTGTCAGTGCTGTTGGAACATCACTTGATTTAAAAAAAATGATTGAGCACTTTTTAAAAGTTTTCTCACGAAAAACAGGGGCTATCGCCTCGATATACTGGGAATACGATACCACACAAAGCACCTATCTCCCCTTGTGCCTTTATGGCAAAAAATCATTTCAACCTTTACTCACACCTCCTTATGAGAGGATGGAAAATTATACCATCGTGCACGATAAAGAGAGTGGAAAAAACCTTTTACATGTAAAGTT
>JAGOZL010000069.1 GCA_018058685.1 Sulfurospirillum sp. | reverse complement strand
GAAGCGAACTCAAAAGCCATCGTAACCAGTGATGAGATGCTTCAAACCGTGAACGGACTCAAGCGTTAATAAGATGCTCATTCTTGTACCCTTTATTGTGATTATTTTAATTATTGTCGCAATAGACCAACTCTATTACAGTGATGCAAAGCCTTCAAATGTGCCTCCAAAAGAGGCACAACAAAAAGTTCGTGACACCAACTCCACCAATAGCTATCTTGATAAATACATCAAGAAATAGCTTTACATGTAAAGAACTCCTATGAATTTTTTAAGTATCGTAAAACTGACTATCCCTGTCATGATGGGCTACATTCCCTTAGGTATGGCATTTGGGCTTTTGCTTTCTAAGCTTTTAATCCCTTGGTACTATGCATTGTTTATGAGTATGTTTATTTTTGCAGGCTCTGGGCAATTTTTAGCACTTACGTTGTTTGCTTCGCAAGCGACGATTTTAGAAATTGGGATTGCGACTTTTTTACTTAATCTTCGTCATACGTTTTACGGGCTTTCGATGATATCAGCCTTTAAAGATTTTTCATGGAAAAAGCATTATCTCATCTTTGGACTCACCGATGAAACGTTTGCGCTTTTAAAAACCAGCGATGTACCAGAAGCAAACCGTGAAAGAGCCTATTTGCTCATCACCGCTCTCAATCAATCGTATTGGATATTTGGCAGTGTTGCGGGTGCTCTTTTGGGCAATATTTTGCCGTTTAATTATGAGGGCATTGAGTTTTCTTTAACAGCACTTTTTGTGGTACTTTCCATTGAACTTTATAAGAAAAACAGACTGCATAAGCCTTTTTTTGTAGCACTCATCATTGGGCTTTTTGGCATGGTGCTGTTTCCTCCTCAAAAGATGCTGATTTTATCGCTGTGTTTAGCGGCATTTGTGCTAATTGTATTTAAAAGGAGTATGGAAAGTGGAAAGTAGTTATCTTATCGGCGCAATTATTGTTGCCACTATAGCGACATATACGACACGGATTATTCCTTTTTTACTCTTTCGTAACCGTGAGCCTTCACCTCTGATTCGTTATATTGAGCTGAATATGCCTGTGATGATTATGGTTATTTTGGTATTTTACGCTCTTAAAGATGTGAAGTGGGAAGTCTATCCGTATGGTTTGGCAGAGATTATTGGAGTGGGCATTGCGATAGCTTTACATGTAAAGTTTAAAAATGCACTTTTGAGTATTTTTATCGCAACGCTAGTCTATATGGTCTTAATTCAAAAAGTACTTTAAGCTTTTTTCACAAATTCTGATTTTAAGCCCATCGCGCCGATACCTTCGACTTTACAATCTAAGTTATGGTCACTCTCAAAATTTAAACGAATATTTTTGACTTTTGTGCCACCTTTGATGACAGCAGATGAGCCTTTGAGTTTTAAATCTTTAATGACCACAACGGTGTCGCCATCAGCCAAAACGGTACCGTGTGCATCTTTGATGAGCGTAGTGTTTTCGGCAGTAGATGCGCTATTTTGCAACCATTCATGCGCACATTCAGGACAAATGAGCATTTCTCCATCTTCATAAGTGTATTCGCAATTGCATTTTGGACAAGCAGGAAGTTGCATATATTAGCCTCTCTTTTTTAGCAAAAGTATGCCATGCCTTGGCACAAAAAGAGCTAAACTCGCTTATTTTTTAAGAATGAATGGAAACTCTCGCTCCTTTTCATAGCGTCTCATTTTCTCTTCATACGCATTGATGAAATCAACCATTTTATTTGCAAAATCGCTATCTAATAGATAATCCTCTTGATTTACATGTAAAGAGATAAGTCCTTTTTGACGTGCGTTATACATAAGTGCATCACGAGGGTTGTCGGCATTGTTGTTGGTAAGCCTTTTGATATCATGCCCCAAACCGGTAATCCACAAATCCATAAATTGAATACGAAAAGGAAGCATTTTTCCCCATGTATGGCTCATCCACACACCTTCTTTCAAAAAGAATTCATGAAAGACAATGGTGTCATTTTTGGTTTCATAGACACTTAAAACTTGACGGTTTTGGAGTTGGATGGTTGGATTAATGCTTTTGATATCGATAGTTTTTGGCGCACAGCCTGAGAGTAAAAAACCCATCATCAAAAGGAGAATATACCAAGAACGCATGATACAACCTTGTAAAATTGATAGAGTGATTATACTATGCAAATACCATTTTTCCCTTTGGCTTTGATGTCATACATGGCACTATCGGATTCTTTTAAAATATCATCGACTGTTTTTTGATTGCCCAAAAAGAGTGTTCCTCCAATACTCACGCTACAGATATGAGTAAACGAATGGTAATGACTTCCAAAGCGGTATGGTTGGCTAAGAACACTTAAAAGTTTGGTAGCGATTTTATGTAATTCTTCACGTGCTTTTTCTTCCTCTTCACCCAAATAAGTCACCAAAACGACAAATTCATCGCCGCCAAAACGCGCTACTGTATCAGAGGCTCGAAGCTCTTTTTTAAGCCTTAGGGCAACTTCTTTTAAGAGTAAATCTCCGACATGGTGTCCTTTTGTGTCATTAAGTGCTTTAAAATTATCTAAATCCATAAAAAGCAAAGCGCCAAATTGATGTAAACGGTAACTTGAAGAGATGGCTAAGTTCAAACGATCAATCAAAAGTTTACGGTTTGGTAAGTCTGTCAATGCATCATGATAGGCTAAATGTTCAACCATCGCTTTATTTTTTTTCTCTTGCGTAATGTCTCTAAAAATGACTACAACGCCTATGGTTTGGTGGTTTTCAATAAAAGAGGCAGCATTGAGATGCACGGTAATCTTTTCACCACTTTTTTTGCAAAAGACCTCTTCGCCAATATAATTTTTACCTGAGTGAGTGACCTCTAAAATAGGGCATCTCTCATGTTCACTTAAATGTTCATGGCTGTGAATTTTCTCATGCGAGTCCAGACCGATAATTTCATCAGAATTGTACTCAAGCATCCGGCATCCTGCTTCATTAATAAAAGTAATATTTCTTTGTTTGTCTATGAGTAAAATACCATTCACCGTTTGTTCTACAATAGTCTGAAACTGAACTTTTTCACGAAGTGTCTTTTTTTGTTGTTCTAAGAATAAAAAGAGAGCAACTCCGAGTAAAACAAGTAAAACAAGCCCTAAACTATAAAAAATAACGTATTTGTTTTCGATGATGACCAATTCATCCAAAACCCCATACGTTACAGCGTATGCGGCTAAGGTGTTGCTGATGTCGTATATCGCGTTAAAATTTGCAATATACCCTTGGTCATTATCTACAAAAGGAATGGAAAAGTTTTTGCCACTGGCTAATTTTTTTTCGATATCAGGAAGTGCCTCTAAAAGCTCATTGACACGATGCACCAGAGGTGATTCGATAGATTTTGCAGTGAGCATGGAGAGTTTTTGATTTTCGATGACATAATTTTTGGTGAAATTAGCAGGCATAAAATGCTCTTTTTGATTTTCAAACACAATGCTAGTTGTTATCTCTTTTCGCATCAGCAAAATGTGGTTTTTACTTGTAAGCAATTTGGAGAGTTCAAATTCGATACTTTCATACGTGAGTGAAAGCTCTACACTACCTAGGTGTACCTCTTTATCGACGATGGGAAATACATAACGAAACCCAGGAAGAATCCGACCGCCTTCAAACCCTGAGACAAATTTTTTATCGACATTGGCAATTTTGATACTAGGGCGTATATCGATGAGAGCATCCCCATTTTCACTAGGTTTATGAAAGCGTAAAAAACTCTCTCCTTTATGGGTGTGAAAATGAAGTTGTCTGATACCCAGTCTTTTAAGTTCACCATTATAAAGCGTGTAAAGTTCACGGTAGAGCAATCCTCGAAGCACGGCTTTTTCTTCACTTGGAGCCTCTTTAGCTTGATGTAAAAGCTCTAAAACAGAAGGTTGCATGATAAGATGGCGAAAATAGTTCTCAATAGCGATGCTAAACATATTGGTGACAGCCGTATAAGACGTTTGAAGAATTTTATTTTCATGATTGATAAGCGTTTGAATCTCTTCTTCTTTTTCAGCATTGAGATAACCAAAAAAAGCTAAAAAAAGCCCAAGACAAAAGCTTAAGGAGAGGAAAAAATGTTTCATTTAAAAGTTACCACTTTGAGGAATGGTGAAATTTTTTGGCGAGAAGACAATCTTCTCAAAAAGCTTTTCATCCGCTTCACTCATCCCATGAGAAATATCTTTTCCCCAGGTTTTATAAACTTCTTTAGGTGTTGTGAGTAATCGTTTTTTAATGGTGTCAATATGCTCTTGTGTTAAGGTGTTCGTGTTGACAACAAGGCTAAAACCTGGAAGATGAGAACCTATGTCGAGGATTTCCAATCCAAGTGATGCATAACTTCGAGCGATACTCTCTTTCATGCCCCCGATCATAAATTCACCTCGAATGATGGAAAGGGCTACTTCATCGTGTTGTCCAACGTAACGAAACAACGTCTCATCCAAATTGAGGTTTAGTTTTTTTTCAAGTAAAAGTTTTGTTTTAGTGTAGCCACACGTTGAAATAGGTTGTGTAAGAGCAACTTTAAGTGCCTTTACATGTAAGGTATCAAGAGGTTCTTTGGCAAATTTAACCAAAACACAACGATAACCATTTTTTCCATCTTTTTCATGGAAGGTAATCAGCGCTTTTGCAAAAGGAAATTGCTCTTTAAGTGTGATAAAAGGAAGAGGACCTAAGTAGGCAATGTCAATCTCATTGGCTTGAAAAAGGGCTATCACGTCATCATATTTTTTTTCATAACGAAACGCTATCGTTTCGCCCAATGCCTTTTCAAGGTGGCTTACCATCGCATTAAAATCTTCAAAAGATTTTTGTGTATTGGATAGAGGTAAAGGTGCGAAAACAATGGGACGTGCTTGAACGTTTTGGAGGAGAAATAAAGTTAACCAAAGTGTGAAATATCTCACGCAAATGTCCTATTAGTCACAAAAATATTACTTACCATCTTATAGAATAAATGATAAATAATGACTTAAACAATAACAAACTTTTTTATTTAGTTGTAAAAGTCAAAAAAGCGGCTAAATGACATTTTCAAGATGGTTAGGGTACAATAGAGGTATTACATGAAACACGCTTTTTTAAAAAAGTGAGATTTATACGGCTTGTTTTGTTCTTACACAGCTTACGTAGGCTTTCATATTTTGCCTCAAAAGCGTTATAAATACATTAAAAGGATGCGCATGACATTTGAAAAACTAGGACTAATCCCGCAGATACTAAGTGCGCTTGTTCCTCTAAATTACACTAAACCTACCCCTGTTCAAGCTAAAGTTATTCCTCTTGTGTTAGAGGGAAAAGATGTGGTAGCAACAGCACAAACTGGAACAGGAAAAACAGCAGCATATGTTCTTCCTCTTTTGCAACACCTTGCACGAAAAACTGAAAAAGAGATGACCAAAAAGCACATACGTGCCCTTATTTTAGTGCCTACACGTGAACTTGCCTCTCAGGTAAATATGAGTGTGGAGAGCTATGGCAAGGATGTGAGTTTGCACAGTATCGCGATTTATGGAGGTGTGAAATTCACCCCACAAACCAAAAAACTCCAAAAAGGTGCTGATATCGTCATTGCTACACCTGGACGCTTGATAGAGCACATTAAGATGGGCGATGTGGATTTTTCTAAATTGGAAATGTTGGTGTTTGATGAAGCAGATCGTATTTTAGATATGGGATTTTGGGATGAGGTTGAGAGTCTTTTAACGCTCATGCCCAAAAAACGTCAAACACTCCTTTTTTCTGTTGGCATGACCAAATCAGTGAAGCGTTTAAGTGATATCAGCCTTAAAAAGCCCGTTAAAGTTGAAATCAACAATAACGGAGATTTTGCTAAAAAAGTTACTCAAACTATTTATGTGGTGGATAAAGAGCGTAAATGTGAACTGCTCTCGTACATGATAGGCACGAACAATTGGCATCAGGTTTTAGTCTTTACCCGTACCAAACAAAGTGCCGATGAAGTCGGAGAATACCTACAAAAAAGCGGGCTAAAAACCCTTGTTTTACATGGCGATAAAGCTCACTCTCAACGCACCAAAGCGGTTGCAGCGTTTAAAGAAAATGCCATTCGTGTCCTCGTCGCAACCGATATCGCTTCACGTGGACTTGATATCGAAGATTTACCCCATGTCATCAACTATGAACTTCCAGGAGACGCCGAGGATTATTTACACCGAGCAGGGCGTACGGGGCGAGCGGGAAAAGAAGGAACAGCTATCTCTTTGGTGTGTAAAGAAGAAAAGTCCAAGTTTAAAGAAATCGAAAAAGTATTGAAATATACTATTAAGACTGAGTTTTATAAAGGGTATGAAACCAAAGAATGGGTCGAAAAAGAGGCAAAAAAAGGAACTATTCGCGCAAAAATTGACCACGAAAAAGCTAATAAACGAAGCATTGGTATCAAAAAGAAGCGTGAAGCAATCAAAGAGACAAAATCAAAAAAGGGTAGAAAATGATGGTAGAGATGCAAAAATTGCATTATTTTAAAGACTTTATTGAAAAAGAACGTGGTGTATTAGGGTGTAATATTTATGTGATGGTGCTTGCTATTGAAGCCTATTATGAATTTGCTTCTGAAATTTTGATACCAAGTTCCTCACGCAGTATGACACAATTTAAACTCCTTGAAGAGTTGCGTACACTCAAAATTGTTACAGAGCAAGAGTTTGTGATTATGAATGAAACCAGAAAGCTTAAAAACGAGCTGACGCACCGTTTGGACTATCAAATCGATATGAAATATTTGCATGATTTTTGTAACAACTGCTCCATTAAAGATAAAATTGTTCCTGAAAATAAAGAAGACCAACAAGAACTTGATGGTGCACTACTGGATGCACTTTTAAAAAGCTATAAAATCATCGACTTAAAACTCTACTCAAAAGTGAGAAAAGAGCTTGAAAAGGTGCACGCATGAAATGGCGCGTCACAGGGCAACAGCATATCTCAAAAAACTGTTTAGTCTGTGGCATTGAGAACGATTTTGGACTCAAAACAAAGTTTTATGAAACGGAAAACAAAGAACTTATTGGGATTTTTACACCGCACGATAAACTGCAAAGTTATCCTGGCGTTTTGCATGGTGGTATCTCTGCGACAATTTTAGATGAAACCATCGGCCGAGCGATTATGATGTATGGTGGGCAGAGCATGTTTGGTGTGACGATAGAGCTTAATGTTAAGTATAAAAAACCTGTTCCACTCGGCGTTGAGCTTAAAGTTATCGGTCGAATTACTCAAGACAAAGGGCGTATTTTTGAAGGTACGGGTGAATTGCTTTTGCCCAGTGGTGAGGTGGCTGTGAGCGCTGAGGGTAGGTACATGAAACGCTCCATTAACCAAATTGCTCAAGATGATTTTTTAGACGATGAGTGGTTTGAGGGAAATGGAAAAGAGCGTTTGGAAATAGAAGTTTAAATCTTTACATGTAAGGAAATGGTTTGGAAAAGCAGAGTGTAGCATTGTTGAAGACATCCGCAGTTAAATACGCACTGCTTTTACCTCTGTTAGCCTTTTTTTATATTGCTTTAGGAAAGTTAAGCCTTGGGTTTGCGACGATGCCTGAAGGCATTGCGGTGGTTTGGTTTCCCAATGGATTGCTTTTAGCGCTTTTTTTACTCCGCCCTTATAAAGAGTGGATCTGGTATATTTTAATGGTCATTCCTGCTGAATTGATCGCCGATATACCTCAGTTTAGTGTTTCACAAGCCCTTCAATTTGCGTGTGTCAATCTTGGCGAAACGCTCAGTTCTGCATACTTGTTGCGCAAAATCGCAGGCTCAGAGCGCAGTTTTCACAATACCCAATATGTTTTATTTTTCATTATCATTGCTTTGGCACTTGTTCCTTCCATCAGTGCTATATTTGGTGCCTTGATTTATCACACTCAAATCGAGACACAAACGGATTTTATGGCATTTTGGCGTATTTGGTTTTTTGGAGATTCTTTAGGAATTTTACTTTTGACCCCTTTAATTGTTTCATGGTTTGATACTTCGCGCAAACTCTTTATCTCTAAGCATTATCTCTCAGAAACACTCTTGACCAACGCGTTAATTATTTTACTTAGTATCGCTATCTTTGCACAATCGTTCAACGCAAGTATTTTACCCACAACGCCTATTATTTTTATCTTGCTCTCTTTGTGGGTAGTCTATCGCCAAGGGCTTCGCTTAAGTATGGTGCTGGGCTTTTTTATTGGATTGATAGGGGTTTATTTTACGGTTAACCACCAAGGACCTTTTTCGGTATTTGATGCGGTGCAAAACACACTTTATTTGCAAGAATTTATCGCTGCGATGATGACATCAATTCTTTTTTTTGGTGTTCTTTTACGCCAGATTAACGATAAAAATGAGGAAATATTAGAGGTTAATAAAGCATTGCATACTTTAACCAGCGAGCTTGAGAAGCGTGTGGATGAAAAAACAGAAGCGCTACAAAAGGCCAATGCAAAACTTCAAGAGTTAGTTACCAAAGATGCCCTCACAGGCATCTACAATCGCTACTATTTTCAACACTATTTCACACAAGAAGTTGCACGTGCGTCACGCCATAGCTATGCGCTTTCGATTATTCTTTTTGACATCGACTATTTCAAAAAAATTAATGATACCTACGGGCATCAAGCAGGAGATGAAGTGCTCATCTCTCTTAGTCAAGCTATTTTAAAGCGTTTGAGAATGGAAGATATTTTTGCACGTATTGGTGGAGAAGAATTTATCATCATCTTATCTCATATCGATGGGGAAAGAGCAAAATGCTTGGCAGAAGAGATAAGGGCTTTGGTGGCTTCGTTGTGCATTGAAACGCAAACGTATGAGATTAGGTGTACGATTAGCTTAGGTGTTTCAAGTTTGGGTAAGCGTATTAACTCCTTTGAGTCACTTTTTGCTGATGCCGATAGCAAGCTCTATCAAGCAAAAGAGTTAGG